>NZ_JAZHRV010000001.1:7165052-7477569 GCF_036924595.1 Bradyrhizobium algeriense
TCTGGATGTAGCAGGTGCGGCCAGGTTCGCAGGCGATTGGCATCCCCAATTGAATGCTCTGGGCGATCACCTCGGAAGAAAGGCCAGAAGAAAGGCCAAGTGTCGCCGCCAAGGCAAAAGTCCGAGAAAAAGCCGCTCGGCGCATAGATTCCCGAGCCATCGTAAGTGGCTTGAGCATCAGTCCAGCGGCCGCCGGCCGGCCGTGCAAAGGTCAACCTCACTGTCGCCGTTCAACCGGCAATCCGAGGACGCTGCGCCGACGGCCTTGTCGCGTGTCCCGGCGCCGAACGGCGATTGCGTGAGATGATAGAGCAGAAAGAACTCTGCCTGCCGATTGATCCCCAGTTTAAGCATGATGCGCTTGGTGTAGGTTCTGACAGTTGCCTCGGTCAACCGCAGGTCGGCACCGATGTCCCGTGGACTTTGGAACTGAAGAATCCGGGCAATGATCCGCTCTTCGGCCCAGTTCAGGCCGAAGGCCGAGGCAATACGGTGCGCCCCCAGCACTTCATCGAATTGCGGCACGATGACCAACGCTTTTTGCGCGTCGCAATGCGTTGGTGCGGCGCCGATCTTGGCGAAGGCAAACTGCTGGCGTTCCGTCGAGAGAGGCACCGTTGTGTTCAGCCAGACCTGACCGGGCCGCGGGGCCAACGCCTCCCGGATTGCCTCCTTCAAATTCTCGGTCACCAGTCCGCTGGACCCTACCAGTCTGCCGCCATCCACCCTGATAAGGTCGCCCTTTGCCAGCAGCGCCCGTCCACCCTGATTGACCTCATGAACATGCAGGTCTTCGTCAACAACGAGGGCGGGAAAAGCCAGCTTTTCCAGCCATGTTTCTGCGTCTGGATGCCGATCCGGTGACCGCTGAGCAAGGGAATGCGCGGTTTCCCAAACCGTGCGCACCGCGCGCGCGAGACAGGGGATTTCGGCCCGAGCGAGCGCAGTCTGCCGCCATCCCGCGACAAACACTATGGTTGACCTGTCGCGAGAGGAAAACCTCCCTATGACGGAATGACTATTTGTTCCTGGCTCGGAGCCGATCAACTTCCGCACAAAAGCGGTGCGCGCGTTTACGGGTTCGAGAAGAGAGCAATCGGCGCCAGCGCCCTTGCGGGCAATTCGCGCGACGGTCGTGGAGCATGACGGATCGATTGTGGCGTGTCCGATCCGGAACTCTTCAATCTCCGACCCGCCCGCGCACGACATGACCGCGACGTAGCAACTCTTGCAATCGAAAAGCTCGGCAACAGCCTTGCCAAAGTATTCCATCGCACTTTGGTTTCGACCCTGCTCCGCAGCCTGTCCTATATACGGCTCGTCGGCGTCCTGAAAAGGCTCGCCGCGCTCAGCGTGATTGACGCGAAATCGACTCTGCCTGAAAGGTAATGCTTTGCTGCTCTCATGCATGGGCGCCTCCCGCAATATTGGTGCAGCCGGACTCATGCCGGCGGTCTAATGCTCCCTAAACGCGCGGTCGATGCGTAGTTCCATCGGCTGCAGTAGATACTGCGCGAAAGTTCGTTCTCCCGTTTCAACAAATATTTCAACGGGCATTCCGGGCAGTAATGACGAAAGATACGAGGATGTCGGCGCGTTGATATCGAGCTCCACTTCCGCCATGTAAGAGGTAACGCCACTCTTGGCGTCGGTCAGCGCGTCTGCCGCCACGGCCACGACTTTTCCAGCGAGCATGGGCCGACGACGAATATTCAGCGCGTGAACACGCACGCGCGCGGTCTGTCCGGCATGAACTTCTTCCCGATCCATTGGCTTCAATGACGCTTCGATGACAAGTCGATCTTCCGTCGGAACTATTTCCAGGAGGGTTTCGCGGGGTGCAAGCACGGCGCTGAGATCCCTGCTGTTGAGGCCGACGATCTTTCCGCTCTCTGGGGCGCGCAATTCAGACCGGCCAAGCTGATCGCGCAACGCGGCAATTCGATGTCGAAGATCGCCAATGGCCTCGCTCGTCGCATGCTGCTGCTTGGCGGTTTCCTGATTCTGATTGAAGCCGAGCTGCCGACGCCTGTCCTCCAGCTCCGCCATTTTGCCTCTCATCTCCGCCACCGATGCCGAGTTGCGGGCAATCTGTCCGCTGGCCTCCGCTTCGGCTCGTTTCAAGGCCAGCACGCGTGGCTTTCGGGCGAGGCCCTTTGCCAGAAGGTAGCTCGTATCAGCTATCTCTTCTTGCAATAGCTTGAGTTGTTGCTCGACACCTTTGGTGTTGCTTTCGAGGCCTCGGATCGAGTCCGTCAACTGCAGCATCTGCTGATCGATCATCTTACGCTCGTTCTCGATCGCGGCCAGCCGTGCTGCAAACTCGGCTTCCTGTGTCTGCATGGCAATTCGAGCCGACGCATGGCTCACGTTCTGCTTCAGTTCGTCGGGGAACAGGATCGATTCGGCGCGGGTCTGTTCCGCCGCCAGCCGCGCTTCCATCGCGAGAGCCGCAAAATATTTAGTCTCGAGCGAACCGAGGGTTGCTTCGATCTGCGTGGTGTCGAGCCGCGCGATGAGCTGGCCGGTCTTGACCTGATCGTTTTCCCTGATGTGAATTGACTTTATTATCCCTCCCTCGAGATGCTGGACTGCCTTGCGCTTCGAATGAACCTTTATGACGCCTGGCGCCACAACGGCGCCGCGAAGCGGAACCGTCGTGGCCCACACGCCGAAGCCGCAAAATTGCAGAATGAGCAGCACACATCCCCATCCGATGATCCGCCCTATATCGGATCGCGGTCGTTCCTTGCGGGAAACGACGGCTGGATAATCCGGCCCCTGGGTCATCGAGGAGTTCCCCTCACGGTCAGTTTCTGAGGTTCCGCTTGACGCCGGATTACGTGCGGCTTCGATACGGATGAAGTGACAGGCAGGCGAAGAACTTCAGCAGGCGGCCCGAAGGCGAGCTGCGCGCCATCCCTCAAGAGGAGCACAGCATCGGCGATGGTCAATAGCCGGGGCCGATGGGTGACAATCACCAGCGTCGCGCCGCGCGCTTTCGCCAGCTCAATGGCGGAGCACAGTGCTTTCTCGCCGTCCGGGTCGAGATTGGAATTCGGCTCATCCAGCAGGATCAATTTGCGATTGCCAAAGAACGCGCGGGCAAGACCAATACGCTGGCGCTGACCACCAGAAAGCTTGTTACCGTCGCGTCCTATCTCGGTCTGGTAGCCGGCCGGCAGAGACAGGATCATCTCATGCGCCTGCGCGAGCATGGCCGCCGCCACGATGTCCTCATCCCGCGCTTGGTCGTCAAAGCCGGCGATGGCTTCGGCCACGGTGCCGCCCAGCAGCTGCACTTCCTGAGGAAGATAGCCAACAAACTGCCCAAGCTGCTCGGGGTCCCAGTCGTGCAGGGCTGCGCTGTCCAGCCGGATCGTGCCGCCGTTCGGTCGTTCCAGCCCAGCCATCAGACGCAGCAAGGTCGATTTTCCAGCGCCAGTTGGGCCGATGACGACAACAATCTCGGAAGGCTGGCACTCAAATGTGACGCCTGCGAGGATCGGACGCTGCGCCGTGGCCATCCGATAGGTCACCCGCTTCACTTCGATCCTCCCGGAGGGGGACGGCAGCAGCGTACGCCTCTCTCGAACAAGCATCGGAGCTGCGGCTGCCTGAACCTGCTTCCAGGCCTCGTGCGCGGATGCAAGAGCGCGCCATGCCGAGATCAGGCCCTCCATCGGCTGCAGTGTGCGGGCGATCAGGATCGAGCTCGCAATCAGACTGCCCGCCAGCACTTCGTTCTGAAGCACGAGCCAGGCACCAGCGGCGATTGCGGCAACCTGCAATATCGTTCTGACCATGCGCGCCACCGCGCCGATGGCATAAACCCGCTCGCTGGCTCGAACCACAGGCGACAAGGCCTGGTCGTTGAGGTCCATGAATTCGCGAATCGCACCTCTGGTCCAGCCCATCGCGCGCACCAGGGCGGAATGCCGGACAATTCCGTCAAGAGTAGCCTGGGTCTTCTGTGCGGCCTGGTACGCCTGTGCGATTTCGGCGCGGGCAATCCAGCGGCTCGCGATGCCCATGGCGAGCAGAATTGCCGTTCCGATCAGCGCGATCACGCCGTACCAGGGATGCAGAAAGAAGAGGATGAGAATGAATGCTGGAAGAAAGGGAGCGTCGAGCAGCGCTACAACCGTTGTGCTGGACAGGAACGTCCTCAACTCGCGCACCCTGGCAAGATCGTGCGTCCTGCCGTCGCCGCGGTTGGTGGCATCAACGATCGTGCTTTCGAGCACAATGGGAGCGAGATGCCGCTCGAATCTGACGGCGAAGCGACTGAGCAGCCGGCTGCGCAGGGTGTCGAACGCCGCGCCGAAGACAAGGGCGGTTGCAGCGATGATAGTAAGGCCGACAAGCGTTTCGACGCTGCCGCTGCTGATCACTCGATCGAACACTTCAATGGAATAGAGGGGCAGGACCAGAAGCAGCACGTTGATGGACACGCTAAAGGCGGCGATCCACGCCAACGCGGATCGTCCCGGAATCAATCCAAGCAGCGACCTTTGAGCAGACGCTGAGGTTTCACAACGATTACGCAAATACATGAGTGGCCGGCACTATCACTAACTGAGTACTGCAGAAGGCCGGAGCGGGGCGGCCCGGCAGCCGCCCCGCTGAATTGGATGTTAGACGACTTCGATAGCCGCATAACCTGCGGCAGTGTTGATGTCGTCGATCGACGCGAATTCCGTTCCGGCGCCACCCGTAACGCCGTCGAGCGTGATGGTCCCGAAGCCGAAGTCGAGCGTCGTGTTGGCGCCGTCGTCGACCACCACAATGGTGGTCGGATCGAACGCCGGATCGGCATCGACGTTGACTTCATCGCCGTCAGCAAAGCTCAGATCGGTGACTTCATCATCGCCGAAGTTGGTGGCAGTGTTGTCGCCGAAATTGTGCGTGTCGGTGCCTGCACCGCCTGTCTGCATATCGTCGCCGAGACCGCCGTTAAGTACGTCGGCACCGTTGCCGCCGTCCAACTCATCGTCGCCCGCGTTACCGTTCAGGACGTCGTTGCCTGCGTCGCCGGAGAGGCTATCGTCTCCGTCCCCGCCATTGAGCAAATCGACACCGGCACCGCCCGCCAGCGTATCATCTCCGGCATCGCCTTCCAGCAGATCGTCGCCTGCGCCACCGGCAAGTTCGTCCGCACCGGCGCCGCCGGACATCGCGTCATTGCCGTCACCACCGTCCATGGTGTCATCGCCGGCGTTGCCGAACATGATGTCGTCACCGACGCCGCCGTTCAGGATATCGTCATCTGCGCCGCCATTGAGCGTGTCGTTGCCAGCTTCCCCGTTCAGCGTGTCGTTGCCGACACCGCCGTTCAGGATATCGTCATCCGCGCCGCCGTTGAGCGTGTCGTTGCCGAGACCGCCATTCAGCGTGTCGATTCCTGCATCGCCGTTCAGGGTATCATCGCCAACGTTGCCGTTGAGCGTGTCATCGCCGTCGCCGCCGTTCAATGTGTCGTCGCCGGCATTCCCATTCAGCGTATCATTGCCGGCTTCACCAGAGAGGGTATCGACGCCCGCGCCGCCGTTTATGGTGTCATCACCAGCTCCGCCGAGGATGGTGTCGTCACCGGCGTCACCATCGAGCACATCGTTATCGGCTCCGCCGTCGATACTGTCGTCGCCCGCGTTACCGTGGATCGTGTCGACGCCGGCGTTCCCTGACAGCAAATCATCTCCCGCGCCGCCGTTGATTTCGTCGTCGCCATCGCCGCCGGCGATCGTATCGATGCCGGCATTGCCGTTCAGGATGTCGTTGTCGGCGCCGCCATCGATATCGTCGTCACCTGCACCGCCATTGACAAGGTCGGCACCAGCCAAACCGGTTATGGTGTCATCGCCTTGCAGACCGTTGATCTCGTCGGGATCTGGCGTGCCAACTAATACATCATTGCCTGCTGTTCCATCGATAAGTGCCATGAACCTACTCCTTCACGCATAGCCGTCCGCCAGGCGGGTCGGCTTGCGGCCCGTCATGCACGTCGGATTTGTGTTTGTACTTGACCCGATCCCGTTACGATCGATGTGGGCTCCACGATCGATGTTGGGGTACGATGGAAGCAACCTTGGATTAAGGCTATGCGGCATCGCAATCCCCATTTGGGGACAAAAGAAATGCGCGTTAGCAAACACATGGCCCGCAGGCCACGCATTCACTGCGGAAATTGACGTCAGCTATTTGCTTTTTTTCGATTAGCGCCAACTGGCAAGCACCGCCGGAAACATTCGCACATATTTCTTGATGCGATGAGATCTCCGTATGTCGGCTACCCGACAGCGAGGCTTCAACCAGCGCTCATGGCTGCGGGCTGTCATAGCCTTCGATGACGATGAGATCGGCGATTGAGTGCGGCTGGCGCACCTTGATGTTGGCCTGGTATTCCGGCGAATTGTAGCAGGCCAGCGCGGCCTCGTAGCTGTCGAATTCGATCACGACGTTGCGCGAGCGGCTTTGACCCTCTACCGCGGTGAACTTGCCGCCGCGCACGATGAAGCGGCCGCCGAATTTTTGGAAGATGGCCGGATTGGCCGCCATGTAGGGCTTGTAGCCCTCCTCATTGCTGACATCGACGCGACCGATCCAGTATCCCTTCGCCATCTCACTCTCCCGTTTCTTGATTCACTGGTTTGACTATGCCAACGCCTGCTTGATCTCCGCCTGAATGGCATCCGCCGCCGCCTTCGGGTCGGCGGCTTCGGTCACCGGCCGCCCGACCACCAGATAGTCCGCGCCGGCTGCGATCGCCCGCGCTGGCGTCATGATGCGCTTCTGGTCGCCGGTCGCGGTTCCCGCCGGGCGGATGCCTGGTGTCACCAGGTTCATCTGGTGGCCGACGATCTTGCGTAAGCTGGCCGCCTCCTCCGGCGAGCTGACGAGGCCGTCGACGCCGAGCACCTTCGCTTGCTGCGCGCGCGCTTCGACCAGGTCGGAGACGTTGAGTCGATAGCCCGCTGCATGCAGGTCGCCGTCGTCATACGACGTCAGCACGGTGACGGCGAGAATTTTCAAGCCCGATCCGACGCGCGCCTCGACCGCCGCCTTCATGGTCTGCGGATAGGCGTGCACGGTGAGGAAAGTCGCGCCGAGTTTTGCCACGCTCTCGACGCCGCGCGCCACCGTGTTGCCGATGTCGTGCAGCTTGAGATCGAGAAAGACTTTCTTGCCTGATTTCGCCAATTGCTGCGCCAGCGGCAATCCGCCGGCATAGCCGAGTTGATAGCCGATCTTGTAGAAACTCACGCTGTCGCCGAGCCGCGCAATCATCGCTTCCGCCTCGGTCACCCCGGGCAAATCGAGCGCGACGATCAAGCGGTCTTTCGGCGCGATAACGGCTGGCTGCATGTCACCTCACATCATGCGTTGGGAAATGTCGATCAACTGCCGCACCAGCGCTTTCAGCGCATCGCTGTCGGCGGCATTCTTCAGGCGTTCCATCTCGTCATAGGCATCGTCGGCAAACGGCAGCGCGAGCTGGTTCGGGATCACCTGGGCATGGCAGGCCGACAGGATCAGCCGCAGCGCGGCCAGCGCACGGGCGCCGCCGAGCCGCCCGCCGGAGGCAGACGCGATCGCAAACACCCGCTCGCGAAACACCTGCCCGCGGGTCTCGTGCACGTCCTGCACCCGGCTCACCCAGTCGATGGTATTTTTCACCAGCGCCGGCACCGAGGAATTGTACTCCGGCGTCACGATCAGCACGCCATGGTGAGCCGCCATCATCCGCTTCAAATTGACCGCGTGCTTCGGTACGCCCGATTTGGCCTGCAGGTCGCCGTCATAGATCGGCAGCGGAAAGTCTGATAGCGAGATGCGGGTGATTTCGGCGCCCTCCCGCGCCAGCGCATGCGCGGCAACGGCGGCCAGCTTCGCATTGAGCGAGCCTGATCGGAGCGATCCCGGGATCACGAGGATTTTCAGTGCGGACATATTTGAATTCGTATTCGGGGCAACCCTGCCAACGCGAATACGTAGCAGGTATCAGCCCTTGCGATAAACCCAGACCCGCGCGGGCGGAAGATTCATCCAGATCCGCTCGGAGGCTTCTGTGGACACGCCCGGCAGCGATTTCGGGATCGGCGGCGCGACCGAATAGGTGAACTGCACGAAAGGGGCGCCGGGCGCGAGCGCCATGAAGGCGTCGCGGATCAGTTTCAGGCGCGTCAGCATCGGTTTGGTCACGAGTGGCAGGCCGGAGACCACGGCGGAGGCCGGTGCATCCAGCACGTCGTCAAGCGAGGCGCGCAACGCATAGGCGTCGCCCTGCACCACCTTGGCCTGCGGATAACGGTCGCGCAGCAGCGCGCAGAAGCCGGGATTGTATTCGACCAGCACCAGCCGCTTCTGGTCGACGCCATGTTCGATCAGCGCGTTGGTGATCGCGCCGGTGCCGGGGCCCAGTTCGATCACCGGTCCTTTGGACTCGACGTCGACATATTGCGCCATGGTCCGGGCGAGCAGCTTGCTCGACGGCATCACCGCGCCCATGTGCAGCGGCTTTTCGATCCATGAACGAAGGAAGCGAACCTCATCGTCGAGACGGAGAGGCTTCTTCAACGCACGCACGGACGATTGCAAAGGCATGTCGCTACCAGGCGGGACCCGCTAACGAGCGGGAATGTCAGAAAACGGTCATAAACACGTATAGGTCGACGGCGATATGGTCAAGCCAAACGGTAACGTGTCAGCCGCGCCAAAGTGCCCACGATCCCGCGATAAGACCCTGTGCAAGCTGAATGAATCATGACTGCGGTGCGAGAACTGCGCTTCGCGCAGCCGCGCGTGCGCGCAGGCTCAGGAGCCCGCGCGGTTGCCGAAGAAGTCCTTGACCTTGGTGAAGAAGCCCGCCGCTTCCGGCTGGGTGGCGCCGGACGACAATTTTTCGAACTCCGCGAGCAGTTCCTGCTGCTTCTTAGTCAGATTCTGCGGCGTTTCGACCATGACCTGGACATACATGTCGCCGGTCTGGCGCGAGCGGAGCACCGGCATGCCCTTTGATGCAATGCGGAAGCGGCGGCCGGATTGCGTCCCGGCCGGCACTTTCACCCTGGTCTTGCCCTTGTCGATGGTCGGGACCTCGAATTCGCCGCCGAGCGCAGCTGCGACCATCGAGATCGGAACCCGGCAATGCAGATCGGCGCCGTCGCGCTGGAAGAATTCGTGGGTGGCCAGCGACAGGAAAATATAGAGATCGCCGGGCGGCCCGCCGCGGACGCCGGCCTCGCCTTCGCCGGCCAGACGGATGCGGGTGCCGTCCTCGACGCCCTGGGGGATGTTGACCGACAGCGTGCGGTCGCGCGTCACGCGTCCCGAGCCAGAGCAATTCGGGCAGGCGTCCTCGATCATCTGGCCGCGGCCCTGACAGCCCGGGCAGGTCCGCTCCAGCGTGAAGAAGCCCTGCGCCTGGCGCACGCGGCCGGCGCCGCCGCACATCGAACAGGTCTTCGGCTTGGTGCCGGCCTTGGCACCGGTGCCCGAGCAGGATTCGCAGGTGACCGAGACCGGAATCTCGATCTGCGCGGTCTTGCCGAAGTAGGCTTCCTCCAGCGTGATTTCCATGTTGTAGCGCAGGTCGGCGCCGCGCTCGCGTCCACCGCTGCGCCGCTGCCCGGCCATACCGAACAGGTCTTCGAAAATATCGGAGAATGACGAGGCGAAGCCGGCGCCGAAACCGGGGCCGCCGCCGCCCATGCCCTGCTCGAACGCGGCATGGCCGTAGCGGTCATAGGCGGCGCGCTTGTCGCCGTCCTTGAGGACTTCGTAGGCTTCGTTGATTTCCTTGAACTTCACCTCGCTGGTGGCGTCGCCCGGATTCTTGTCCGGATGCCATTTCATCGCGAGCTTGCGGAACGCCGCCTTGAGCTTCGACTCGTCCGCGTTCCGATCGACTTCCAGGGTTTCGTAATAGCAGCGCTTGGTGGACATCAGTCAGACCCGCCCGAACTTCACGCCGAAGGCACACCCAAAGATGCCGCCTTCAGCTTAAAGAAAAATGACCCCCACCCATCGAACGCCAGCCGCGCGCTCTTTCGGATGAGGGTCATGATCGAAAGCCCGCTTATGCCGACTTCTTGTTGTTCTTGTCGTCGTCGACCTCGGTGAACTCCGCGTCGACCACGTCATCCTTGGCCGCATCCTTCTTGGCGTCGGCTTCGGCCTGCTGCTTGTACATGGCCTCGCCGAGCTTCATCGAAGTCTGCGCCAGCGTATTGGTCTTGGCCTTGATCGCCTCGGCGTCGTCGCCCTTCAGCGCTTCCTTCAAATCGCTGACGGCGTCCTCGATGGCGCGGCGCTCGCTTTCCTCGACCTTCGAACCGTGCTCGGCCAGCGCCTTCTCGGTGGAATGCACCAGCGCATCGGCATGGTTCTTGGCGTCGACCGCCTCGCGGCGCTTCTTGTCCTCGGCCGCATTGGCCTCGGCGTCCTTGACCATCTTCTGGATGTCGGCTTCCGACAGGCCGCCGGACGCCTGGATCCGGATCTGCTGCTCCTTGCCGGTCGCCTTGTCCCTGGCCGATACGTTGACGATGCCGTTGGCGTCGATGTCGAACGTCACCTCGATCTGCGGCATGCCGCGCGGCGACGGCGGAATGCCCATCAGGTCGAACTGACCGAGCACCTTGTTGTCGGCCGCCATCTCGCGCTCGCCCTGGAAGACGCGGATGGTGACCGCGTTCTGGTTATCCTCGGCGGTCGAGAACACCTGGCTCTTCTTGGTCGGGATCGTGGTGTTGCGGTCAATGATGCGGGTGAACACGCCGCCCAGCGTCTCGATGCCGAGCGAAAGCGGGGTAACGTCGAGCAGCAGCACGTCCTTGACGTCGCCCTGCAGCACGCCGGCCTGGATCGCCGCACCGATGGCGACGACTTCATCCGGGTTGACGCCCTTGTGCGGCTCCTTGCCGAACAACTGCTTCACGACTTCCTGCACTTTGGGCATGCGGGTCATGCCGCCGACCAGCACCACTTCGCCGATTTCGGCCGCCGTGAGGCCCGCATCCTTCAGCGCCTTGCGGCAGGGCTCGATGGTCTTCTGGACGAGATCGTCGACCAGCGCCTCGAACTTGGCGCGGGTCAGCTTCATCGTCAGATGCTTCGGCCCGGTCTGGTCGGCCGTGATGAAGGGCAGGTTGATTTCGGTCTGCGTGGTCGAGGACAATTCGATCTTGGCCTTTTCCGCGGCCTCTTTCAGGCGCTGCAAGGCCAGCTTGTCGTTGCGCAGGTTGATGCCCTGCTCCTTCTGGAACTCGTCGGCGAGATAGCTGACGAGGCGCATGTCGAAGTCTTCACCGCCGAGGAAGGTATCGCCGTTGGTGGACTTCACCTCGAACACGCCGTCGCCGATTTCCAGAATCGAGACGTCGAAGGTGCCGCCGCCGAGGTCGTAGACCGCGATGGTGCCGGATTTCGATTTGTCGAGACCGTAGGCGAGCGCAGCCGCCGTCGGCTCGTTGATGATGCGCAGTACTTCGAGGCCGGCGATCTTGCCGGCGTCCTTGGTGGCCTGACGCTGCGCGTCGTTGAAATAGGCTGGAACGGTGATGACCGCCTGCTCGACCTTCTGGCCGAGATGGGCTTCCGCGGTCTCTTTCATCTTCTGCAGGATGAAGGCGGAGACCTGCGAGGGCGAATAGGTCTTGCCGTCGGCCTCGACCCAGGCGTCGCCGTTCGATGCCTTGACGATCTTGTACGGGACGAGCTTCTTGTCCTTCTCGACCATCGGGTCGTCGTAGCGGCGGCCGATCAGGCGCTTCACTGCGAAGAACGTTCGCTCGGGATTGGTCACCGCCTGACGCTTGGCGGGCTGGCCGACGAGGCGCTCGCCGTCATCGGTGACGGCAACGATCGAAGGCGTCGTGCGCATGCCTTCCGCGTTCTCGATGACTTTTGCAGTCTTGCCATCCATTACGGCGACGCACGAATTCGTGGTGCCGAGATCGATCCCAATGACCTTTCCCATGGTCCTCATATCCTTCTTGTTGCGGCAGGTTGGCTGGGCCCTGGACGGCGCACCTAACCGAACCCCCAACGATCAATTACTCGCGATATTGCGACGGTGAGCCTCATATAGGAGGGGGGGTCGACCCTGCAAGGACCGAACGCAAGCTTAGGGCCTGAAAAGGCTGACGTTTGAAAGATTGTGTCAGCCCGGGGCGGGGCGGGGCGGCGCCTCAGGAGGTGTTAAGAAATCGGCAAGGCCGCTCGACCAAGGCCGCCTCGCTGCGCGCACTACTGACGCGGTGCGCAACGAAGCGGCATCTTCCCGCCCGCGGGGGCCCGGCCGACCGCGTCAGGGGACGCGGTATTTGGCCGCTGGAAGCGCCTCAAAAAGAGCTCGGATACCGGGCAAAATCCTGCAAAAAGGCCGACATATCGGAATGTAACGATGGAACGGACCCCTACCCTGCCCTGTTGCAGGGACATCAAAACCGCTAAAAGCGGGCCGACTGGAACGACCCCTGTCGTGACCGCAAGACTCCAAAATTCCACTAGAGATTCCTAGCTGCATCGTCGGCCCCACTGAACGGCCCCATGCAAACCCGGTAGATGCTCCATGAAGCTACTTCGATATTTCGCTGCGATTGCCCTGACCGTTGCCGCCAACTCTACCGTATTCTCTTCCGCGTTCGCCGCCGACCCGGTCTTCCCGCCGGGCGCCAGGGTGGGCATGACGCCACTGGTCGGCCTCAACAAGGCGAGAGCGTTCATCGGCTTCGAGACCGAGGACCACGGCGTCAAGGTGCTGGTCACGGACCTTCCCGCCGAGGCCTATGGCGAGGTCGCCAATGCCTTCAAGGCCAACCCGGGCGGCGCCGGCGGCATCAAGCCGGAGAGCATCGAGACTGCGGCGGGGCTCGCCTATTACACCGTCGAAAACGGCAAGGAAAACGCCAAGGACGGCGCCGGCAATGTGCGCCGCTATTCGATGATCCTGCCCGGCCCTACCTTCTCCGGCTATGTCGCCGTGCAGGTGCCGGAGAACGCCTCCAAGATCTATACCGACGACGCCATCCGCCAGATGTTTGCTTCCGCCGTGATCCGCAACGAGGTTCCGGTCGAGGAGCAGCTCGGAATGATGCCGTTCAAGATGAGCGAGCTCTCGAGCTTCAAGAACATCCGCACGCTGGCGCCGGGCGCAGCTCTCATTCTCTCCGACGGCGACGAAAAGACCGGCTTCGAAGTCGCGCCCTTCATGATCATCGGCCTGATCGGCTCGACGGCGGCGTCCCCCGATGATCGCGGCCGTTTCGCCCAGCAGATCGCAACCACCATTCCCGGCGTGCGCGACGGCAGGATCACGATGTCGGAGCCGGTCCGCATCGATGGCCAGCCCGGCTACGAGACGCGGATCGACGCCACCAGCGGCAAGGATAATACGCCTGTTACCATCGTGCAGTGGGTGCGGTTCGGCTCCCAGAGCTCGATGCGCATCATCGGCTCTTCGCCGCGCAACGACTGGACCAAGGCCTTTCCGCGCTTCCGCGCGGTGCGCGACGGAATCCATCCGCGAACCTGATCCGGAAATTTGCAAGCGCGCCGAAACTTCGGGCTTTCGTTTGTACACACATGGAACTAGCCTTCTCCCCGGTCGGGTTCATAACCGGGGAGACGCACCATGTTTACTCGCAGGCTGGTTCTGACAGGTCTCGGCGCGACGTCGGTCGCTGCCCTCGTTCCATCGGCGCTTTGGGCGGCGCCGATCAAGCCCGACGAAGCATCCGCGCTGCTCGTCATCGACGTGCAAAACTGCTTCCTGCCGGGCGGCAGCCTCGCGGTCAAAGACGGCGAGCAGGTCGTGCCCATCATCAACCGCATCGCCAAGGGTTTTGCCAATGTGGTGATGACGCAGGACTGGCACACCGCGGGCCACGTCTCGTTCGCCTCCACCCATTCCGGCAAGAAGCCGTTCGAAACCGTTAATCTCCCCTACGGCAAGCAGGTGCTGTGGCCCGACCATTGCGTGCAGGGCACCGAGGGGGCGTCGCTGTCGAAGGACCTCGCGATCCCGCATGCCGGGCTCGTCATCCGCAAGGGTTTCAACAAGAACGTCGACAGCTATTCGGCCTTCACCGAGGCTGACGGCAAGACCACGACGGGGCTCGCCGCTTACCTGAAGGCGCGCAGGGTGAAGCGGGTGTTCCTCGCCGGCCTCGCCACCGACTTCTGCGTGGCATGGAGCGCGCTCGACGCGCGCAAGGCGGGTTTTGAAACCTATGTGATCGAAGACGCCTGCCGCGGCATCGACACCCAGGGCTCGCTCGCAAAGGCCTGGGCCGACATGACCAAGGCCGGCGTCAAGCGCATCAAGTCGGACGATATCGCGGCTTAGAGGCGGAAAACAAACTGCCAAACCCTCATCCCTGCGCGAGCGCCATTGCGCTCGTCGCTGGAGGAGCGCGCCTGCGCGCGTCTCGAAGGATGAAGGCCCAAGTTGGGCCGCATGGTTCGCCCGGCGATGCATAGTATCGTCCGGAGACGGCGCTTGCGCGCCTCCTCACCATGAGGGTCTAGTTACGCCGCGCTGTTCGGTTCGTTGTTGGCCGGCGCGGCCTTGGCGCCGCCCTTGGAGACGGCGACCAGCGCCGGGCGCAGCACGCGCTCGCCGATCATGAAGCCGGCCTGCACGACCTGGACCACGGTCCCGGACGGGACGGACGGGTCAGGCACTTCGTACATCGCCTGCTGGAAATTCGGATCAAACTTCTCGCCCGACGGATCGAACTTCTTGACGCCGTTCTTCTCCAGCGTGTTGAGCAGCGAACGCTCGGTCAGCTCGACGCCCTCGATGAAGGCCTTGATGCCGGGATCGGCGGTTTCCCTGGCCTCGGCCGGGATCGCGTCGAGCGCGCGCTGCAGATTGTCGGCGATATCGAGAATGTCGCGCGCAAACCCGGTGATTCCATACATCTTGGAATCGGCCACCTCGCGCCTGGTGCGCTGGCGCAAATTTTCCATTTCCGCCAGCGTGCGCAGCATCTTGTCGCGCGTCTCGGCCAGTTCCTTGGTCAGGGCCTCATTCGACCCTTCCTCGGGATCGTCGGGCATGATGTAGGGTTTTGAGACCACGGGCTCGCCGGTCTGGGCCTGCTTCAGCTCGTCGTCACTCGGCCGGTTGGGATCGGTCATAAGACTGCCTTCTCAAAAAACGCATCTGGTTCGATGGGGATTTGCTAGGCGGGATATCGTGCTTTAGGGGCCGAAAATCAAGCATAACCAGCCGCCCCATCCGGGGCGGATTAGCCACCCAGCATCCGGCTGACGATCCGGGCGGCGTAGTCCACGGTCGGAATCACCCTTGCATAGTTCAGCCGCGTCGGCCCGATCACGCCGAGAACGCCGACGATGCGGCCCGCGGCGTCGCCATAGGGGGCGATGATGGTGGAGGAACCGGACAGCGAAAACAGCTTGTTCTCCGATCCGATGAAAATCCTGACGCCTTCGGCGCGCTCGGCCCGGCCCAACAGATCGATCACGCCGCGCTTGGTCTCGAGATCGTCGAACAGCGACTTGACGCGTTCGAGATCCTCCAGCGCATGCAGGTCTTCGAGCAAATTGGCGTGGCCGCGCACGATCAATTGGCGGTCGTCATTGTCGCCGCCGGACCAGCTCGCGATGCCGGCCGCGATCACCTTCTGCGTCAATTGGTCGAGTTCGGCGCGGCTCTGCGTCAGCGCGGTTTCGAGCTCGAGCCGCGCTTCGGCGAGCGTGCGGCCGCGAATCCGCGCATTGAGGAAATTGGTCGCCTCCGTCAGCGCCGAGGAAGGAACGCCGGGCGGCAGCGTCAGCACGCGGTTTTCGACCTGGCCGTCTTCGCCGACCAGCACCACCAGCGCACGCTCCGGCTCGAGCCGGACGAACTCGATGTGTTTTAGCCGCGAATTGGATTTGGCGGTCAGCACCACGGCCGCGGCCCGCGTCAGGCCGGACAACCGCGTCAACGCTTCACCCAGCGCCGCCTCGACCGATTGCGCGCGCCCGACGGACGCAAGCTGGCTCTGGATCGATTCCCGCTCGGGTTCGGTGAGGTCACCGACCTGCATCAGCGCGTCGACGAAGAAGCGCAGGCCGAGTTCGGTCGGCAGCCGCCCTGCCGAGGTATGCGGCGCATAGATCAGCCCGAGCGCTTCGAGGTCCGACATGACGTTGCGGACGGAAGCCGGCGACAGCGGCACCGCGATCAGGCGAGAAATGTTGCGCGAGCCGACGGGGTCGCCGGTGGCGAGATAACTCTCGACGATTTGACGAAAAATGTCGCGCGAACGCTCGTTGAGCTGGGCAAGCCCGGCATGCGGTGCGATCAGGCCAATCGGATCGTGGTGGGCCACGGCTTAACTCCTTGGACCCCTAATTTGTCGCTCCGGCGGGCCAATGACAAGCATCCCTTTCCCCGCCAACGCGGCCAAAAGCCCTTGCCGCTGCCCACGCCCCCACCTACAAGCACCGCGAACCAGTTTTCGCTCGATTTCGAAAGGATTTCCCATGCGGCCAAGCCGCCGTGCGCCCGATGAGCTGCGCCCCGTGTCGCTGGAACGCGGCGTGGTCAAATATGCCGAAGGTTCCTGCATGGTGAAATTCGGCGACACCCATGTGCTGGTCACCGCCACCCTGGAAGAACGGCTGCCGCCGTGGCTGAAGGGCCAGGGCCGCGGCTGGGTCACCGCCGAATATGGCATGCTGCCGCGCGCCACCCTGGAACGCACCCGCCGCGAGGCCGCCGCCGGAAAGCAGGGCGGCCGCACCGTCGAAATCCAGCGGCTGATCGGCCGCAGCTTGCGCGCAGCTGTCGACCTCGAAGCTCTGGGCGAGCGCCAGATCACGGTCGATTGCGACGTGATCCAGGCCGATGGCGGCACCCGCACCGCCTCGATCACCGGCGCCTGGGTGGCGCTGGCCGACTGCATCGCGTGGATGAAGAGCCGCAACATGCTGAAAATGAACGTTCTGCGCGACAATGTCGCCGCGATCTCCTGCGGCATCTATCAGGGCACGCCGGTGCTCGACCTCGACTATGCCGAGGATTCCGAGGCCGAGACCGACGCCAATTTCGTCATGACCGGCGACGGCCGCATCATCGAGGTGCAGGGCACCGCCGAGAAGACGCCGTTCTCGCAGGACGAGTTCCTCGCGCTGATGGAACTGGCGCGCAAGGGTGTCGCGCGTCTGGTGGACTTGCAGAAGCTGGCCGTCGCGTAGTCTGATCGCACATGCACCGTCGAATCACAGGCCGGCTCGTGATCGCGACCCACAATCCCGGCAAGCTCGCCGAGATGCGGGAACTGCTGGCGCCGCATGGCGTCGAGGCCGTTTCCGCGGGCGAGCTGGGCCTTGGCGAGCCCGAGGAAACCGGCCAGACGTTTCGGGCGAATGCGGCGATCAAGGCGATCGCGGCGGCGCAGGCTTCCCAGCTTCCGGCCTTTGCCGATGATTCCGGCCTCGTCGTCGATGCGCTGGATGGCGCGCCCGGCATTTACTCGGCGCGCTGGGCCGGCGAGGGCAAGGATTTCATGGCGGCGATGAGCCGTATCGAACGCCTGCTGCAGGAACGTGGCGCGACCACGCCCGATAAGCGAAGTGCGCATTTCGTCTCGGCCCTTTGCGTCGCCTGGCCCGACGGTCATCTCGAAGAGGTCGAGGCCCGCGCCGATGGAACTCTGGTATGGCCGCCGCGCGGCACCGCCGGTTTCGGCTATGATCCGGCATTCCTGCCCGATGGGCACGTCAGAACCTTTGGCGAGATGACCTCGATCGAGAAACACGGCCTGCCGCCGCTCGGCCTCGGCCTGTCGCACCGGGCGCGCGCCTTCGTCAAACTGGCGGAGATCTGCCTTGGCTAGCGCCGAACGCCACTACCCGAAGCGGACCGCCTTCGGCGTCTACGTGCACTGGCCATTTTGCCTGTCGAAGTGCCCGTATTGCGACTTCAACAGCCACGTCCGCCACGCGCCGATCGACGAGGAAAGATTTTCCCGTGCGTTTGCGCGCGAGATCGAAACAACAGCGGCGCGCGCGCCGGGACGCACCGTCACGTCGATCTTTCTCGGCGGCGGCACCCCGTCGTTGATGCAGCCGCAAACCGTAGGCACCATCCTGGATTCGATCGGCAAGCATTGGCGCGTCGCCGACAATGTCGAGGTGACGCTGGAGGCCAATCCGACCAGCGTGGAAGCTACGCGGTTTCGCGGCTATCGCGCAGCCGGCGTCAACCGTGTCTCGCTCGGCGTGCAGGCGCTCGATGACGCCTCGCTGAAGGGGCTGGGACGATTGCACAGCGCGCGCGAGGCGCTGGACGCGGTCGCGATCGCACGCAGCGCGTTCGACCGTTACTCGTTCGACCTGATCTACGCCCGCCCCGACCAGACGCCGCAGATGTGGGCGGACGAATTGAAGCTCGCGATCTCGGAAGCCGCCGAACATCTCTCGCTCTACCAACTCACGATCGAGGAAGGCACGCCGTTCTTCGGCCTGCATGCGGCCGGCAAATTGAAGACCCCGGACGAGGCGGTTGCCCGCGCGCTCTACGATGTGACGCAGGAAGTCTGCGCGCATCATGGCTTGCCGGCCTACGAGATTTCCAATCACGCCCGCGCAGGCGCGGCATGCCAGCACAATCTCGTCTATTGGCGCGGTGACGAATATGCCGGCATCGGTCCGGGCGCCCATGGGCGGCTGGACATCGACGGCGCGAGACATGCGACCGCGACTGAAAAGCGCCCCGAGGCCTGGCTGATGCGCGTCGAGGCCAACGGCCATGGCGTCGTGACCGACGATTCGCTCAACAGCGAAGAGCGCGCCGACGAATATCTGCTGATGGGATTACGCCTCGCCGAAGGCATCGACCCCAAATGCTATGCGGCCTTGTCCGGCCGCGCGCTCGATCCGAACCGGATCGCCATATTGCGCGACGAAGGTGCGATCACTGTCGAAGCCGATGGGCGCTTGCGCGTGACCAAGGACGGATTCCCCGTGCTCGACGCCGTCGTGGCGGATCTTGCCGCGTAGCAAATCACCCGTAGCCCGGATGAAGCGCAGCGCAATCCGGGACAAGTGTATCTGCTTGCCAGACCGTTCCCGGGATACGCTTCGCTCCACCCGGGCTACGCGCCTTGCTTCCGCCGCGACCAGCGTTTCGCATCAGAATTGCGGTGATGGCATTTGACCGACCTGGATGGCGGAGATGTGCATCGGCTCAGGGAATTTTGTGCGCTGTCACTGTAATCGCAACCAGTTCAATGCAATGGCGGGGTCTTTGGTGGCTGCACATGCATCCTGAATGGAACCGTGCCTCGCGCTCACGCGTTACCGCCCAACACAGTGAAGCAGTGGGCCTTTCATGGGTGCTAACACGGAAACGACGAGGCGCGAAACGCTTGCGGAGGGCATAGGGGCGCTTGTGCTCGCCTTCGCGACTTCGCCGGCAGAGGCCGACGAAAATGCCGTCGTTCCCTCCACCTATCGCGCGTCGGATGAGGCTCTTGCCGACACTTCTGATCAGGCGCTGGTCAAGCGACTGCCGGGATTTTCGAATGACGATGCGGACGTGAACGGCATTCGGCTCCACTTCGTCCAAGGAGGCTCTGGGCAACCGCTTTTCCTTCTCGGCGGCGGGGGCCAAACTTGGTGGCAATTTCACAAGATCATGCCCGACCTCGCGAAGCACTTCCGCGTGATCGTCGTGGACATTCGTGGCCAAGGCTCGTCCGGCAAACCCGCGACAGGATACGACAAGAAGACCATGGCGGACGATATTCGCTCGCTCGCTCAGCATCTCGGTTACAAGCGCATTTATATCGCGGGTCATGACATCGGGGCGATGGTCGCCTACAGTTTTGCGGCGAACTATCCGGATGAAACGCAGCGCGTAGCGCTGCTGGACGTACCGCACCCATTCGAAGGCTTTCAGCAGATCTCCATTCTTCCTCCGCCTGGCGCATACGATCTATCGAACCCGAATCATCCGCCCCACCCTTGGTGGTTCGCCCTCAACCAAGTCTCGGATCTGCCGGAGAAATTGCTGCAAGGGCGCATGAATATTCTTTTGAACTGGATGTTCGACTACCTCGCCAGGGACAAGACGGCCATTTCGCCGTTCGATCGCGCTGTATACATCGCGGCTTACGAAGCTCCGGGGGCCATCAGCGCCAACACACGCTGGTATCAGACCTTCGGACAGGACATCGAGGACTTGAAGCACTATGGCAAGCTGAAGACGCCCGTGCTCGGTCTCGGCGGGATAAGCTACTCGTTTTTGGCGGAATTCCTGTCGAAATACGCCGAGAGCGCTACATTGATCGAGTTGAAAAATACTGGTCACTGGGTGGCAGAGGAACGACCGGGAGAAACAACCGCCGCGCTTGTGAAGTTCTTCCAGTAATTGCATGAGGATGAAAAAGCATGGCCTCGAAGCCCGCGCCGGCCCTTAATTTCAGCTCATGACACATCACGTCAACCTCGGCATTGCTCGGCGTGATCGCTGTCGAAGAACAACCGGACCAACCCCGCGAAATTCGGATGAGGGTTCGGAAGTTCAGATCGTCGCATGCGAATATTCGCGCCGGAGATTACGCCCCAAAGCTCTTCGGCGATCCCGCAACCGGAGAGCTGCCGCCGCTGGCGACCTTCATCACGGCAAGGCCGCGCTCATTGCTGCCGTCGGAGCGGAATCGGAACAGGCCGTCGATGCCGGCAAAGCCCGACGGGTTGGTCAGCGTTTCCGGCGCAAAACGCTGGCTGCCCTGCTTCGATAGCGCGGCGACGAGGGCGACCGCGTCATAGGCCAGCGTTGCGGTACGCACGGGATCGGCGCCGTATTTGGCGCGGTAGCGGCCGGAGAAGGCGCGGAAGCCCGACGGATCCGGCGCGGCATAAAGCCCGCCCTGCAGTGGAGCGCTCGCATAGACGCGCGGATTGTCCCACAGCCCGGTGCCGAGCAACTGGATGTTGCGCAAATTCACACCCGCCGCGATCAAGGCATCCGCCGTCGCCACGACGGATTCGCCGTCGTCGGCGATGAACAGCGCATCCGCCGAGCCGAGCGACTGCGCCACCGTCCGCGCCGCCGCGGAACGATCGGAGGCGTACTTCTCGAAGGCGACGAGGCGTCCCTTGCGGCCGACCGCCTGCTTGAAGGCTGCTTCCACCACATTGCCGTAGGCGTTGTCGGGCAATAGCGCCGCGAAAGATTTCTTTCCGATGCTGGCGGAATAATCGACGATCCGGTTGACGTCGGATTCGGGCAGGAAGCTGAGCAGATAGACGCCGCGTCCGGCCACGCTCGAGTCGGTCGAGAACGCGATCACCGAAACGCCGCGGGCGCGCGTCAGTTGCGCGGTCGCCGGCACCGAGGCCGCAAACAGCGGACCCAGAATGATTTCCGCGCCCTCGCCGAGCGCCTGCTGGGTGACCTGCTGGGCGCCTTGCGGAAGGCCGCCGTCATCCTTGATCAGAAGCTGGATGTTCGGATTCTGGAATTCCGCCAGCGCCATCTCGGCCGCGTTCTTCATCGATTGCGCGGCGACGCCGGCATTGCCGGCGGCCGAGAGCGGCAGGATCAGGCCGACCTTGACCTGCCCGGTGCCGACCGCAAGCGGCTGTTGTTGCGGGCCTGGGGGACCCTCGGGCTGGGACGGGCCGAACGGGTTGGAAATCTGACTGCCGGAGCAGGCGCCGAGCAACGGCGCGCCGAGAATAAAGCCGACCGCCGTTCGCCGGGTCGGTCCTGACAGCCGAGCATCCGGGGATCCAGGCTTGGGATTGAGCGGGCCTACCATCTTGTCTCTTCTCTTGACCGACCGCCGTCGGCCAGGATTCCGGCTTTCTGGGCCGAGGCACCTGAACCGCTACTGAACCCACACGCGGGATTCTGCAATATTGTCGAGGATTAGTTAACCAAAACAAAAGGATTACGGCCCCGCCGCGACATTGCACGTGGCGGGGAACTTCCGCTTTGCCTCCCTCCCGTCGGATATGGCGCTGGCACCAAGACCCCTTTAGATTGTCATTATGCGCGCAAAGCCCAGTTCAAACTACGGGTCTGACACCGAACCGGGTTCGGCCAACAGAACATTTTTGATTGGCGGCCATATCCTGAATGCCCCGAAGCCGGTTCCCGGTCTCTATCTGGTGGCAACCCCGATCGGCAATCTCGGCGACATTACCTTGCGCGCGCTGGAGACATTGGCCGGCGTCGACATCATCGCCTGCGAGGATACCCGCATCACCCGCCGCCTGACCGAGCGCTATGCGATCTCGGCCGAGCTCAAGCCGTATCATGAGCACAACGCGGCGATGGCAAGACCGAAAATCCTGGAAAAGCTGGCGCAGGGCGCCTCGATCGCGCTGGTATCGGATGCCGGCACGCCCTTGATATCGGACCCCGGCTTCAAGCTGGTGCGCGAGGTCTGTGCCGCCGGCCATGCCGTGATCGCGGTGCCGGGCGCGTCCTCGGTGCTGACGGCGCTTGCGGTCGCCGCACTGCCGACCGATCGATTCTTCTTCGAGGGATTTTTGCCCGCCAAGGAGATCGCGCGGCGGACGCGGCTCACGGAGCTTGCCCGGATCGACGCTACGCTCGTGATGTTCGAATCCGGCAACCGCGTGGAGGACACGATCGCCGATCTTTCTGACATCATGGGCGGGCGCGACGCCGCGATCTGCCGCGAACTCACCAAACTGCACGAGGAGATCAAGCGTGCGCCGATTGCGGAGTTGGCGAAGGCCGCGGATCAACTGGAAACTCGCGGCGAGTTCGTCCTCGTGGTCGGCCCGCCGCGCGCCGATGAAGGGATCATGACGCAGCACGATCTCGACAACCTTCTGCGATCTTCGCTTTCGCGCGACAGCGTCAAGGACAGCGTGGCGCACGCGGTCGAGCTTTCCGGGCGGCCGCGCCGCGAGGTCTATGCCCGCGCGCTGGAGCTTGCCAAGGAAGCTGACAAGGAAACCAGAGGCGACGATGGCGAAGACTGACGGTACGTCGCCGCCAGATGCCGCGACAAAGCTCGCCGCCCCCGAGCGGGTCGCGGCCTTCCGCACCGGGCTTTCAGCCGAAAGCCGCGCCGCCGCCTTTCTGATGGCCAAAGGCTACCGCATTTTGGCAAAGCGCTTCCGCACCCCCTATGGCGAGATCGACCTGGTGGCGAGGAAGCGCAATCTGGTCGCCTTCATCGAGGTCAAGGCGAGGGCCACCCTCGACGACGCCGCCTACGCGGTGACGCCGCGCCAGCAGGGGCGCATCATCGATGCCGCGCAAGGCTGGCTGATGGCGCATCCCGAGCATGCCGAATTTGAGCTGCGATTTGACGCCATCCTGATTGCGCCGCGGCGCCTGCCACGCCATCTGTTAGCGGCATTCGACGCCAGCGCTTAGTAAGAACCCCTCCAGAGACCCGGACCCAACCAATGAAACTGAATGTCGCCGTCCAGATGGACCCCATCGCGCGTATCAACATCCGCGGCGATTCGACCTTCGCGCTGCTCTTGGAAGCGCAAAAGCGCGGCCACAGCATTTCCTATTTCACCCCGGACAAGCTTTCGCTGCGCGGCGAGGAGCTGGTGGCGCCGGTGCAAAAGCTCACCGTGCGCGACGAACTCGGCGACCATTTTACCCTCGGCGAACCCAAACGCGAGCCGATGACCAATTTCGACGTCATCCTGTTGCGCCAGGAGCCGCCGTTCGACATTGCCTACATCACCTCGACGCATTTGCTGGAACGAATCCATCCCAAGACGCTGGTCGTCAACGATCCGGCCAGCGTGCGCAACGCGCCGGAAAAGATGTTCGTGCTGAACTTTCCGCAGCTGATGCCGCCGACGCTGATCTCGCGCGACCTCGACGAAATCAATTCGTTCCGCGACGAGCACGGCGCTGTTGTCATGAAGCCGCTGCACGGTCATGGCGGCGCCGCGGTATTTCGCGTCATGCCGCAGGACATGAATTTTGGTTCGCTGTTCGACATGTTCTCGGTCACCTTCCGCGAACCCTGGGTGATCCAGCGCTTCCTGCCCGAGGTGAAGCACGGCGACAAGCGCATCATCCTGGTCGACGGTGAATTCGCCGGCGCCGTCAACCGCGTGCCGGCCCCCGATGACCTGCGCTCCAACATGGTCCGCGGCGGCGCCGCGCAGGCCACCGAACTCTCGGAGCGCGAACGCGAAATCTGCGCAACCCTCGGCCCCGCGCTGCGCGAGCGAGGATTGTTGTTCGTTGGCATCGACGTGATCGACGGCAATCTCACCGAGATCAACGTCACCTGCCCCACGGGCATCCGCGCGATTGCCAAGCTCGGCGGGCCGGACATCGCGGCAAGGATTTGGGATACCATCGAGAAGAAGCGCGGCGGGAAATAACTTCTCCTCGCGCCCCATCGTGCACATGAAGGGGGCGGCGCTGGCGCGCCATTGGGAGGCTTCGGACGCGAACGATTTCGAGGTCGAGCATGAAATCTGCCGCGAGGATGCCGTGCTTGATTATCCGCAATCGGGCGAGCGGATCCGCGGTCGGCACAACATTCAGGAGAGCCGTTTCGTCCAGCCGAACAAGAAGCGGTTTGCGGTCCGGCGAATGATCGGCAGCGGCGATCTCCGGGTCACTGAATTCGTACTGACTTATGACGGCACACCGTCTTACGCGGGAGTATCATGGAGTTCCGCGGAGGACCGGTGGCCAACGAAACGCAGTATTTCGCCGATCGGTTTGGCCCTGCGCCCTCGCGTGCGCATCTTGTCGAGCGAGTTGCATGAATTGCGTGCGCCTGCTGCCGGCTAATGGAACCGAAGAGAAAAGCCGCCGCATAGCCGACAGTGGCCCGCCGGATTCCAGAATGCCACATGTTATCCTGTATTCTTCCGTCACTCGGCCATTCTCTCCATCATACGGCCATTCTTTGGACAAAACTGGAGCGTGGTGGCTGGTCGACCGGCTACCTACGGATGACATTGGACGGAAAGGGAAGCGCCAATGAACTCCACACCTGATCCGACGGAAATTAAACCCCACGATGCCTTGATCGCGAGCGCCGATGAAGGGCTCGCGCACGCCCGCGAACAGATCAAGCGCGCGGACGAACAACTCACGCGTCTGACTGAACAGCTTGCAAGAATGGAGCGCGATGACGCGCGTCCGCCTTCGGCCAGACTTAGCCCGAACGAATCTGGCCCGAACGAATCTGGCCCGCACGGACCTGACCCGCACGGACTTGGCCAACAAGGACCTGGCCCGCAACCACCGCCAAGAAGGCCGGCGCTCCTGACGCTCGTCGGCTTGTCCCTGGCGGCGTGCATCACTGTCACCGCCCTTCTGGCTTTGCTGTTATCCCATGGCGACGGGCCTACGCTGATTGTCGCCCGTTGGGCGCCGCAGCCCGTTTCAACGCCACCATTGCCGCCGGAAAATCTGCCGTCTCCCGCGCAACCCGCGCCATCTACCTTTCAAGTGGCCGCGGCGGAGTCAGCACCAGCGCAAGCACCACCACCACCACCAGCAACAACCCTGGCTCAGACCGCACCGCAAGGCGACGCGCCGGCAGCACCTGGAGCGCTTCCCGATCAGACGCAGTTGCTGCAAACGATGGCGCGCGGCCTCGCGAATCTGGAGCGAAGCATCGAGCAGCTCAAGGCGAACCAGCAGCAAATGGCCAGCGACAATTCAAAAGCCATTGTGGAGCTCAAGGCTAGCCAGGAAGAGATAAAACGCGAGCTCGCGAAGGTTTCCGAGCAGAGTCCGGCCAGGACGTCACAGCCGCCGTCACAGGCCCAGCCGCAGCCGGCTCCGACCTTGCGCAAGCCCGAACGGACGCCGCAGGCGAGAACGCGGCCTCGATACCCGAGGGAGTGGATGTACGACGATTGGTAGCCGTCGCTCAGGCGAGTCGCCGTCCATCGATGAGACCAGCAGAAATCCGGGTCCCGCCGCTTACTGGAACGCAACCTCGGCAAAGCTCCTCAGCTTGCGCGAATGCAGTCGTTCCCGTTCCTGGGACTTGAGCTTTTCCAGCGCTCGAAGGCCGATCTCAAGATGCTGGCCGACGCGGTGGCGGTAGAAGTCTCCGGCCATACCGGCCAATTTGATCTCGCCATGCAGCGGCTTGTCCGATACGCAAAGCAGGGTTCCGTAGGGTACGCGGAAGCGGAACCCATTGGCGGCCACGGCAGCCGATTCCATGTCGAGGGCGATGGCACGCGACTGCGACAGGCGGCGGATGGTCGCGACGTGGTCACCGAGCTCCCAATTCCGGTTGTCGACGCTGGCTACCGTGCCGGTCCTCATCACCCGTTTGAGCTCAAACCCGCTCAGCCCCGTCACTTCGCCGACGGCCTGCTCGAGCGCAACCTGCATCTCGGCCAGCGCCGGAACCGGTACCCACAGCGGCAATTCCTCATCCAGCACGTGATCCTCGCGGACATATCCGTGAGCCAGGACGTAATCGCCGAGCTTCTGCGTGTTGCGCAGCCCGGCACAATGGCCGAGCATCAACCAGGCATGAGGCCTAAGCACTGCGACATGGTCGGTGATGTTGCGCGCGTTCGACGGACCGGTGCCAATGTTGATCATGGTGATGCCGCCGGTCGCCTGTTGAACCAGATGAAAAGCCGGCATCTGCGGCGCCCGCTCCGGCGGCGCGTGCGTGGGATTTTGGACGTCGACGCCCGCTCTGGCCGTGATGACGTTACCCGGCTCGACGAAGGCATCCGCCACCGGATCGCCGGCCGCCATGCGCTCGCGGCAGATGCGCGCGAAGGCGTCGACGTAGAATTGGTAATTGGTAAAGATCACGAAGTTCTGGAAGTGCTCCGGGTCCGTTCCGGTATAGTGGTAGAGCCGGTGCAGGGAATAATCCACGCGCGCAGCACGGAACATCGCGAGCGGCTGTCGCGGGCCGGCAGGCAGCGTGCCGTTGACGATCGCGTCGTCGATGGTGGCGAGATCCGGCGTGTCGAACAGATCGCGCAGCGGTCGGTCGCGCGTAGGCACGCTCGCTGCGATGTTGATGTCGCGTCGATAGGCAAAGTGAATCGCGATCGGTTCGTCGGACTCGCCGATCTCGACCGGCACACCGTGGTTCTGCACGAGAAGCCCGATCTGCTCGGTGAAATACCCGCGAAAAAGATCCGGCCGCGTCACCGACGTCTCGTAAATGCCGGGACCCGAGACAAAGCCATAAGAGAGGCGCGAATCGAGGCGGGCGTGAGTTCCTGTGGTGATCCTGACAAAGGGATAGACGGCACGTACGCGTCTGGCGAGCGGTTCGCCGCGGATATAGGCTTCAAAAGCGGCGCGCAGGAAGCTGACATTTCGTTCGTAGATTTCAGTGAGACGGTCGACCGCTGCGGCCGCGTCGGTGAAGGCTTCGGTGGCGATCCGCTGTGGCGACAGGATGGTGTCTGGCATCGGCCTGACCTCGTGGGTTGCCGATACATATAATCCCGCCGGGCAACGGAAGGAAATGGCCCGCCGACCGGAATGATTTGGGATGCGATTCGTTGTTTCGCGCGCAGCGAAGCGCGACGCAACGCCGTCATCGCATTTTTACATCCCTGTCGTGCCTACTCATCCCACTTGCCAATTTCGGGAAGCGGGCGCAGCCTGTAGCCACGGATGAAGCTGTCCGGGCACGTACTGCAATTCTTAAAAAATCAGTGGAGGAAGACGCATGACGACGAATCTTTCGCGACGGTCTTTGCTTGCGCTCGGCGCAGGACTCGGTGTGGGCCTCAGTGCATCGACCATGCTCGGCGACAGCGCGCTGGCGAAGGCGCCAAAACTCGGCACGCAGACGCCCTACTGGCACCGCTTCATCCTCGGCGACGCCGAAGTGACCGTGGTCTCCGACGGACCGCTGCCGCTCGGCGATCCCTCCGGCACCTTCACCGGCGTGCCGAAGGAGGAAGTGAAGAAGATGCTCGCCGACAACTTCCTCAACCCCGACAATGTCGTGCTGGAGCAGAACTCGCCGATCGTGAACACCGGCGACAAGCTGATCCTGTTCGACACCGGCATGGGCACCTCGAAGGCGTTCGGCCCGACCACCGGCCAGCAGCAGAAGAGCATGGCGGCAGCCGGCATCAAGGCCTCCGACATCGACGCCGTCGTGTGCTCGCACGCGCATATCGACCACATCGGCGGCCTCGTCGGCGCCGACGACAAGCCGCTATTCCCGAATGCGCAGGTCTACATCGCCCAGAGCGATTTCGATTTCTGGACCGATGAGGGCAAGCTCGGCAGCCCGCTGAAGGACTTCATCCTCCACGCCCGCAAGAACCTGATGCCGGTGCGCGACCGCATCGTGTTCATCAAGGACAACCAGGAATTTTTGCCCGGCGTCACCGCGCTCTCGGCCCCCGGCCACACCGTTGGCCACACCATCTTCATGGTGAGCTCAAAGGGCAAATCCTTCTGCTTCCTCGGCGACCTCTCGCACCACGCCGTGCTGCTGTTGGAGAAGCCGCGGATGGAATTCTCCTACGACAGCGATCCGAAGCAGGCGGCAGCCTCGCGCGTTAAGATGCTGGACATGCTCGCCGCCCAGAAGATCCCGGTGATGTCCTATCACTTCGCCTGGCCGGGCTACGGCCACGTTGCCAAGAACGGCGACGGCTTCCGGTATTATCCCGAACCGATGAACATGCAGCTCTGAAGCAACGCCTATACTCCGGGGCGGCCGGTTTGGCCCGCCCCGGAAGCCGCCTTGCAGCGCTAGGGACCGACCTCCGTCTGGCGTAAGTCTTGGTCAGCGAATCATGCCGTAACGCCCCTGGAGAGCGGAGGTATTTATCGAACGGGCATATCTTAGGAACAATCGCGGACCACCGAAATTGGTCTTTCCTGAACGAGGATGAAGCTCGCGTCTCGACAGCTTGGCAGCCGGTATGGAGGCCCAGCAAATGACCAAAGACTTCGTGGCTATTGGCGCTGGCATGCTCGTCGTGGGGCTGGGAGTGTGGAGCTTGTGGGGTCACCCGCAGAACGTGAGGCCTGCGGAGACCCCGGAGGCGCGCATTCTCGCCGATGATCCGGCGCTGAAGCTTGCGTCAGAGCAGAACCCGTATATGCGAACGGAGCGCTAGGCTGGAGCGAGGCGACGGTGCCTCAGCGATCCGGCGGCCGGTCTGTTGGTGCAGGACGCGTTTGCGCGCCTTTGCGCCTATGTTCCCTTAATGTTCTTGACTTTCCCCAAGGTTCCCCGCTACCTTCGATTGTGGAACAAGGGGCAGGCATGGTTGCGCGGGTTTCTACCGTAGCGTTTGAGGGGATCGAGGCCCGGGCAGTCGACGTGCAGGTGCAGGTCGCGCCCGGCTTGCCGGCGTTTGCGATCGTGGGTCTTCCGGACAAGGCGGTGTCGGAGGCGCGGGAACGGGTGCGCTCGGCGCTGATCGCCTCGGGGCTGGCGCTGCCGGCGCGCCGGATTATCGTCAACCTCGCGCCGGCCGATCTGCCGAAGGAAGGTAGCCATTACGATCTGCCGATCGCGCTCGGCCTGATGGCAGCGATCGGCGCGATCCCGCCGGATGCACTCAACGGCTTTACCGTACTCGGCGAGCTCGGGCTCGATGGCTCGATCGCGCCCGTCGCCGGTGTATTGCCGGCCGCGATCGGGGCGAATGCGCGCGAGGAAGGCTTGATCTGTCCGGCGGCGTGCGGCACGGAGGCCGCCTGGGCGAGCCCCGATATCCAGATCATCGCGGCAAAATCGCTGATCCAGATCGCCAACCATTTTAAAGGAACGCAGGTGCTGTCGCGCCCGCAGCCGAAAGTGCACGAGCCGGAGGCGACGCATCTCGATTTGCGCGACATCAAGGGCCAGGAAAGCGCCAAACGCGCGCTGGAGATCGCGGCGGCCGGCGGGCATCATCTGCTGATGATCGGCTCGCCCGGCGCCGGCAAATCGATGCTGGCGGCGCGGCTGCCGTCGATCCTGCCGCCGCTGTCGCCATCCGAACTGCTGGAAGTCTCGATGATCGCCTCCGTCGCCGGCGAAATCCGCGACGGCGCGCTGACCGCGCGGCGGCCGTTTCGCGCGCCCCATCATTCCGCCAGCATGGCGGCGCTCACCGGCGGCGGCATGCGCGCCAAGCCCGGCGAGATTTCGCTTTCGCATCAGGGCGTGCTGTTCCTCGATGAATTGCCGGAATTCGACGCGCGCGTATTGGACTCGCTGCGCCAACCGCTGGAGAACGGCGAAGTCTCAGTGTCCCGCGCCAATCACCGCGTCACCTACCCTGCGCGCTTCATGCTAGTCGCGGCGATGAACCCGTGCCGCTGCGGCCATGCCTATGAACCCGGCTATTCCTGCAGGCGCGCCCCGGTCGAGCGCTGCACCGCAGATTACCAGATGCGGATCTCCGGTCCGCTGATGGACCGCATCGACCTGCGCATCGAGGTGCCGGCGGTGACCGCCGCCGACCTGATACTGCCGCCGCCTTCCGAAGGCTCCGCGGAAGTCGCCGCCCGCGTGGCGGCCGCCCGCGACCTCCAGCTCGCGCGCTATGCGGCGGCCGGCCTGCCGCATATCCGCACCAACGCCGAAGCGCCGGCTTCGCTGCTCGAAGCGATTGCGCAGCCGGATGCGCAGGGGCAAAAGCTTTTGCGCGACGCCGCCGAGACCATGAAGCTCACCGCCCGCGGCTATCACCGCGTGCTGCGCGTCGCCCGCACGCTCGCCGATCTCGACGGCGCGGAAAAGATCGGCCGGATTCATTTGGCGGAGGCGTTGTCGTATCGCGCGCTGGCCGAGGATTTGAGACGGGCGGCTTAAGCGCTGCGCGCTCAGCCGAAATTTGCAAGGCGCATCAAGGTGATTTGGGTCGTCCAGCCCTTCGCGCAAAAATATTCTGCTTCCGCCGCAGGCCAAATCAGTCCCATAACTCCGCCCGTCTCACGGCGGATGAGGCGCGTTGGCCATCGTCACGAACGCGCGGTGAGATGCGATGGACGCGAGAGCTGCGACTGACGTGTGTGGCTGACGCGTACGGTGAAGTCGTGTGGTTCGGGCGCCGCGGTGCTGGCGCTAAGTCCAAGAGAAGCGAAGCTTCTCGGGGGCGACGGAGGCAAAAGAGCCGTTCTCCGGGAAGAGCACGAAGTAAGCCGTAAAGCCATTGCGCAGGGAAGGCCGGAGTGTTCCCGCTGCCCTGTATGCTCGTGTGCAGTTTTGTTTGCGCAAATCGCACGCGAGACCGCGGGTGCAGCAAGCACCCGGTCTTCCCTGCGCCCTCTGATTTCGAAGAGGGCAAACGAAGATGCAAACCTCGGACGCAATGCGCCGCGAGATCGCGAAACTGTATCCAACCGTCATTGCGAGCGAAGCGAAGCAATCCATGCCCCGGCACAAAGAAAGAATGGATTGCTTCGCTTCGCTCGCAATGACGCGGATAGGCCGCAGCGTCCTGGATACTCCGTCTTCGCGGGGCATGACGGCCTCCCTTGTGGCTGCAACCTCGGCTCGCTCCGCCCCACTCGCACTGAGGATGCCGAACCAACAAAAAACAACCAGCGTCAACACCGCAGTAACTAGTTTCCTTTACCCTCTGCCAACCATAAGCCCCTGTCGCGGGCGTATGGTGAGCGGGTAGCGTGTCATGTTGCGTTTGAATATCCTGGCCTCGGTTGTTCCGCTGGCGATTGCCGCCCTGTTCGCGCGCGGCGAGTTTTTGGCAGGACCCAGGGCCTGCATCGAGATAGCGGGTACGTCCGTCCAGATCGCCGCTCTTTCCTGGCAAGCGCACCACAACGTCGCCTTCACCGACGACCCCTCCCATGCGACGGTGCGGGTCCAGATCTCCGACGACGCGGAAACGGCTGACTTCACCGTGATCGACGACATCGATACGGCCGAAGCCGGCGCCTGCGAGAGCAACGCCCCGCCGCGGCTGGTCGCGATCTCCCGCAATCCCTCGCCCTCCGATCCCGTCATCTATCTTTCGCGGGATGGTCCGGCCGACTACCGGATCTTCGTGTCCTCGAAGAGCCTTTCACTGCTCGATGCCGCAGCCCTGATCGTCGGCGCCCGCAGCGAGCGCCGCCGCGTCGAAGCGGCGTTACTTTAAGGTTTCATTTACCCTGTTCTCATCGCGGCCGTTGCGCGCTGGGAGCCTCAAGCACTTTGCAACGTCGGCAACGCATCGTATGCCCAGAGGGGCGGCGAAGCAGGCCGGTTCAGTTCAGGCAGCAATCTCAGGGTCATTGGCGATGGGACGGACTTTCCGGATCAAACTTCGCTTTCGCCGTTTCGGTCGCCGGCATCCCTGGCTGACCTTCACGCTGCGCTCCTTCATGATCTTCTCGATCGTGTTCGGCGCCGCCTATGGATTCATTACCGGAAGCAAGACGGAAAATTCCGGCTATGACCCGCATGCCTTTGCGATCGGCGTTGCTTTCCTGTTTGCTCTCGCCTGCGTCGCGCTCGCCACTTTCAGCGTCCGGCTCCGCCTGATGCGCAAGAAGATGCGCAAGGTCGCCCTGCACAATGAAGCGCTGGCCGACCGGAACTGGGAATTGCAGGAAGCCGAGCAGCGCGCCCGCCGCTTGTTCGAATCGCAGGGCGATCTGATCGTGCTGCGCGACGCCGAGGGCAGCATCACCTATGCCAACGATGCCTATTGCGAACTCGCGCAAATGCCGTGCGACGCGCTGATCGGCAGCCGTTTTGCGCTTGAAGTTCTCGAACAGGGCGACATCGCGCTCGAACCGAACGGCACTCGCGTTCACGACCAGCAGATATCAGGTCCGCTCGGCCCGCGCTGGATCGCATGGCGCGAAGGCCTCGTCCGCAACGACGCCGGGGGGCCGGCGGAAATGCAAAGCGTCGGCCGCGACGTCACCGATCGCACCGAAAGCGAGCGCGCGCTGGCCGAGGCCCGCGACCAGGCCGATGCGGCAAGCCGCGCCAAGTCGCGCTTCCTCGCGATGGCGAGCCATGAGATCCGCACGCCGCTCAACGGCATCATCGGCATGAGCGGGCTGTTGATGGACACGCCGCTGACGCCGGAACAGGCGACCTATGTCAAGGCGGTGAAGACTTCCGGCGACGCGCTGCTCTCGCTGATCGAGGAGCTGTTGGATTACTCCAAGATCGAGGCCGGCAAGATTGATCTCGAACATCGTCCGTTCGCGCTGTCGGGCATGATCGAGGACATCACCGAATTGCTGGCGCCGCGCGCGGAGGCCAAGAAAATCGAGATCGCCGCCTATGTCGACGAGCGGCTGCCGATGCACGTGATCGGCGACGCGGCGCGGTTGCGGCAGGTGCTGCTCAATCTCGCCGGCAACGCCATCAAGTTCACCTCGACCGGCGGCGTCGCTCTGATCGTCGAGCCAGGCATCTGGCCCAATGAAATCAGTTTTCTGGTGCGCGACACCGGCATCGGCATCGCGCCAGAGGCGCGCGAGCGGATCTTCCGCGAGTTCGAACAGGCCGACGACAAGATCGCCCGCAGCTATGGCGGCACCGGGCTTGGCCTGAGCATCTCCGACCGCATCGTCAAGCGCATGGGCGGCCGCATCACGCTGGAGAGCCAGCCGGGCGCCGGCGCGACATTCGAAGTGTCCATCCCGCTCGCCGCCGCCGACGGCGAACAAATCTCCTTCGCGGCGCCCGATCTCTCCGGCCAGTCGATCATGCTGGTCTCGCCACAGAGCATCGAGGCCTCGCTGACTGCGCGGCGGCTGCAGCGCTGGGGCGGACAGACCTGCATGCTTTCCGACGCCGATGTCGCCGAGGCCCTGCTGCCCGAGCGGCCCTGGCACGCCGTGCTGATCGATCACGCGCTGGGGCTGGCCGATATCGAACGGCTCGGCGAAGCCGCGCGCCTGCATGCCACGCAGCGTATCGTGATGTTCACGCCGGCGACGCGGCAGGAATTGCAGCCATCCGCCACCTCCGCCCTCACCGGCTATCTGGTCAAGCCGTTGCGCGCGGCTTCGCTCGCGGCGCGCCTGACGACCGCGCCGGAGGTGGCCGCGCCGAGCCTGGAGCCGGCCATCGACACGATCGAGTCATCAGCCGCGCCGTCAGCCAAGGGCCTGTCGATCCTGGTCGCCGAGGACAATCAGATCAATGCGCTGTTGATCCGCTCGCTGCTCGGCCGGCTCGGCCATCACGCCGTGATCACCAGCAACGGCGCCGAGGCGCTGGAATCCTGGCTGTCGGCGAAAGCCGCTGGGACCCCCTACGATCTGGTCCTGATGGACATCCAGATGCCGCAGCTCAACGGCATCGAAACCACCAAGCGGATTCGCACCCTAGAGGCCGGCGAGCCGGGAGGCCGGACGCCGATCCTCGCACTCACCGCCAACACGCTGGTGGAAGACCGCTATGCCTGCTTCGAAGCCGGCATGGACGGATTTTTGATCAAGCCGCTCGACCGCGAGAAACTCGCCGAGGCGCTCTCCGGCCTCATCGCGTCCCGGCACATCGCGGCGTGAGGTGACAGCGAAGAATTTGTAGGGTGGGCAAAGCGGAGCGTGCCCGCCATCTAGCGCGAGGTTGTGATGGTGGGCACGGCGCAAACGCGCCTTTGCCCACCCTGCGAAACCGACGCTTATGTCACAGCCGCCGTAGCGCCACCGTCTCGACCAGATGATCGGCGCGCTTTTTCAGGATCAGCGTCGCGCGCGGCCGGGTCGGCAGAATATTGTCCTCGAGATTGGCGAGGTTGGTGCGTTCCCAGATCGCGATCGCGGTCGCCGTGGCCTCCTCGTCCGACAAGACTGCGTAGCGATGGAAGTACGATTTGGGATCGTGGAACGCGGTATCCCTGAGCGCGAGGAAGCGCCGCACATACCATTCGCGCAGTACCGGCTCCTCGGCATCGATATAGACCGAGAAATCGAAGAAGTCGGACACCACCGGCACCGCCTTGCCATCACGCGGCAGGCGGCCGGTCTGCAGCACGTTGACGCCTTCGACAATCAGGATGTCCGGGCGGTCGACTTCTATCCACTGGTTCGGCACGATGTCGTAGACCAGATGCGAATAGACCGGCGCGCGCACTGGCCGGCGGCCGGCCTTGATGTCGGAGAGGAACGACAGCAGCATCGGCAGGTCGTAGCTCTCGGGAAAGCCTTTTTTCTGCATCAGCCCCTGCCGCTCAAGCACGGCATTGGGAAACAGAAAACCGTCTGTCGTCACCAGGTCGACCTTGGGCCGCGGCGACCAGCGCGCCAACAGCGCCTGCAGCACGCGCGCGGTGGTCGATTTGCCGACCGCGACCGACCCGGCGACGCCGATGATATAGGGTACCTTGCGGTCGCGGATGCCGAGGAACTGGCGCTGCGCCTGGTAGAGACGATGGGTGGCGTCGACATAGATCGACAACAGGCGCGACAGCGGCAGGTAGATGTCCTCCACCTCCTGCATGTCGAGGCGATCGTGCATCGAGCGCAGCCGCTCGAATTCGCCCGGCTCCAGCGTCATCGGCGTATCGTCGCGCAAGCGCGCCCACTGCTCGCGGGTGAAGATACGGTAGGGGTTGTATTGCTGGTCGGGGGTGCGGATATCCATGAACAGCCCTCTCGGTCAGTCGCGCTTGCGCGACGCCTTTTCCTCGAGCCCGGACATCGACGTCCGCTGCGCCAGCGCGGCCTCGACCTCATCGAGCTTGACGCCGCGCGCCTTCAAAAGCACCAGCAGATGAAACAGCAGATCCGCACTTTCGGCGATCAAATGGTCGCGATCATTCTCGACCGCCGCGATCACGGTCTCGACCGCCTCCTCGCCCAGCTTCTTGGCGCAGTGCTCCGCACCCTTGTCGAGCAGTTTGCGGGTGTAGGACGCCTCTCCTCCCGATGCGGCCCGTGCATCGATGGTGGCGGCCAGATCATGGATCGTGAAACGCGACATCAACCGAACTCAACACTCGCGCCTGGCCAAAGGCCGCAGCGCTGTCCCAGTGCAGGACTTAGCACTTTTGTGACGGGGAGTCGTCAGGGATCGAGCCGCATCGGCAGCCCGGCGCGCACCATGTGCTCCTTGGCTTGGCGTATGGTAAATTCGCCGAAGTGGAATATCGAGGCCGCCAGCACCGCGGTGGCGTGGCCCTGGCGGATGCCGTCGACCAGATGGTCGAGATTGCCGACGCCGCCGGAGGCGATGACCGGTACAGGGACACTGTCGGCGATGGCCTGCGTCAGCGGCAGGTCGAACCCCTGCCTTGTGCCGTCGCGGTCCATTGACGTCAGCAGGATTTCGCCGGCGCCGAGCGATACCACTTCCTGCGCGTATTCGATGGCATCGATCCCGGTGGAGTTGCGTCCGCCATGGGTGAAGATCTCCCAGCGCTCACCGCCGCCGGCGCGCTTGACCCGCTTGGCGTCGATCGCGACCACGATGCACTGCTCGCCGAATTTTTCGGCCGCCTGCTTGACGAACTCGCGGTTGGAGACGGCGGCGGAATTGATCGAGACCTTGTCGGCTCCGTACCGCAGCAGCGTCTTGATGTCGTCGATGGTGCGGACCCCGCCGCCGACCGTCAGCGGCATGAAGCAGGCTTCCGCCGTGCGGCGCACGACATCCAGCATGGTGCCGCGGTTTTCATGGGTGGCCGTGATATCGAGGAAGCACAATTCGTCGGCCCCGGCCGCGTCATACGCAATCGCCGCTTCCACCGGATCGCCGGCGTCGCGCAGGTCGACGAAATTGACGCCCTTGACCACCCTTCCATCTTTCACATCGAGACAGGGGATCACGCGGACCTTGAACATGGCGATACTCCTAGGCCGCGGCGCGTGCGTTGCGGATCAGCGTCAACGCCGCAGTCGGATCGAGCCGGCCGTCATAGAGCGCGCGGCCAGCAATCGCACCCGCAAGCTTTTTGGCACGTGGCTCAAGCAAGGCTTTCACGTCATCGATCGAAGCGAAACCGCCCGACGCGATGACGGGAATCGATATCCGCTCCGCAAGGGCAATCGTCGCATCGAGGTTTAGGCCCTTCAAAAGGCCGTCGCGCGCGATGTCGGTGAAGATGATGGCGGCGACGCCGGCATCCTCAAAACGCTGTGCGATTTCGAGCGCGGTCACCTGCGAGGTCTCGGCCCAGCCTTCGACGGCGACCTTGCCGTCGCGCGCATCGAGGCCAACAGCGACGCGGCCGGGAAATTTTTTTGCGGCGCTCTTCACGAGCTCGGGATCGCGCACTGCGGCCGTGCCGATGATGACGCGGGCAATTCCCTTGTCCAGCCAGGCTCCCACGGTCTTGAGATCGCGAATGCCGCCGCCGAGCTGCACCGGCATGGTGACGGTCTTGAGCATCGCCTCGACCGCGAGTGCGTTCATCGGCTTGCCGGCAAAGGCGCCGTCGAGATCGACAACATGCAGATATTCGAACCCCTGCTCGGCAAAGGACCGCGCCTGCGCCGCGGGATCGAGGTTGAACACGGTCGCGCGCGCCATGTCGCCCTGCTCGAGGCGCACGCACTGGCCGCTTTTCAGGTCGACGGCGGGAAAGAGAATCACGGCTTCCACTTCAGGAAATTCGAGATCAGGGCCAGGCCGAAGCGCTGGCTCTTTTCGGGGTGAAACTGCGTGCCGATCGCGGTGTCCTTGCCGACGATCGCGGTCACCGGCCCGCCGTAATCGGCGCGCGCCAGCACATCGGCCTCGTTGGAGGCATTGAGATGATAGGAGTGCACGAAATAGGCGTGGCGTCCCTTCGGTCCGAGCGGCAGCCGCTCCAGCACCGGGTGCTCACGGATCATATCGAGCGTGTTCCATCCCATGTGCGGGATCTTCAAATTTTCCTCGCGCGGCGCAATTTTCTCGACCTCGCCCTCGATCCAGTTGAAGCCCTCGGTGACGACGTGCTCCTTGCCGCGCGTGGCCATCAGCTGCATGCCGACGCAGATGCCGAAGAACGGCCGCGCCTTGACGCGCACCGCCTCGGTCATCGCTTCCAGCATGCCGTCCACGGCGTCGAGGCCCCGGCGGCAATCGGCGAAGGCGCCGACGCCGGGCAGCACGATGCGATCGGCGCGATACACGGCTTCCGGATCGCGCGTCACCATGACCTTCTGCGGCTCTTCCATGCTCCGCGCGGCCCGCTCGAAGGCTTTTGCCGCCGAGTGGAGATTACCCGAGCCGTAGTCGATGATCGCAACGCTCATCGCGGCCCTCCCGGTTCCGGAAACAGACCGATGATCCCGCCTTGCGGCAATGGCGGCGGTTTCGAGAACGGCTGGCCCGGAATGTTGCGGGTTGGCGGCGGCGCGCCGCGGTCGACCGCCCATTGGTCGTTGGTCAGGCCACGCTGCCGGGCCGTCCAGCGCTCGAAGAACCGGCGTTCGGCCGTTTCCTCGTCGTCAGCGACCACGATATCGAGCTGGCGCCATTTGCGCCGCGACAGGGTCCAGCGTCTTAAGGTCGCCGCTTCGAATCCCATCAGGATGGCAATCAGGACGTCAACGGCGAAGATCGTGCCGCGGCTGGCGCCCAGCGCCGACATCCCGAACTGGACGGCGATCATCAGAACGATCCAACCGATCAGCGCCAGCCACAGCCGATGCCACAACAGCCAGATCACGCTCGCGACCGCAGCCCAGAAATGGAAGCCGTCGCGGACAAAGACGAACTTGTCGGTCGCCGCGAGATCGGCGCCGTTGGCTACGGGAGCATGCACTGTGTAGACCGGCATCGAACCTCTCCGCCGCGAACGAAAAACGCGAACAAGAAATCAGCCGCCGAGCTGACCCTTGGTGGAAGGCACTTCGCCGGCCGCGCTCGGATCAATCGCGATCGCGGCACGAAGCGCCCTCGCCAGACCCTTGAAGCAGGATTCGGCGATATGATGGCTGTTCTCGCCATATAAGGTCTCGACGTGCAAAGTCACGCCGGCGTTGATGGTGAAGGCGTTGAACCATTCGCGCACCAGCTCGGTATCGAATTGACCGACCTTGTCGCGCGGAAAATCGACCTTGAACACCAGCACCGGCCGGCCCGAAATGTCGATCACGACGCGCGACAGCGTCTCGTCCATCGGCATGTGGATCGAGGCGTAGCGGGTGATGCCGGCCATGGTGCCGAGCGCCTGTTTCACGGCCTGGCCCAGCGCGATGCCGACGTCCTCGGTGGTGTGGTGGTGGTCGACATGGAGGTCGCCATCGGCCTTTACGGTGATGTCGATGCGGGAATGCCGGGCCAGCAGGTCGAGCATATGGTCGAAAAAGCCGATACCGGTCGATACCTTGGACACGCCCGTGCCATCGAGGTTTACCGCGACCTCGATGTCGGTTTCCTTGGTCTTGCGCTTGATGGACGCTATGCGCATGAAAACTGCTTCCCTTTGGCCACCTGGAGGCCGAAAACGCGGCCCTTTTAACAGGCGGATGTCGCCTTCGCTACTGCGGGATGACGCTTTTGGAGGCTGAACTTCGGCCTATGGTGACCGGAATCCCGGCCGCGATTGTAACCCTCCCCGCCAGCCCCTAAATCTGACGGGAACGAGGGCAATTCATGCAAGCATCTGAAAACAGCCTGCCGATCTGGCACGGCACCACGATTTTGACGGTCCGCAAGGGCGGCAAGGTGGTGATCGGCGGTGACGGCCAGGTCTCGATCGGCCAGACCGTCATCAAGTCGAACGCCAAAAAGGTCCGCAAACTGGGCAAGGGCGACGTGATCGGTGGCTTTGCCGGGGCGACCGCCGACGCTTTCACCCTGTTCGAGCGGCTGGAAAGCAAGCTTGAGCAGTATCCCGGGCAATTGACCCGCGCGGCGGTCGAACTTGCCAAGGACTGGCGGACCGACCGCTATCTGCGCCGGCTGGAAGCCATGATGATCGTCGCCGACAAGGACGTCTCGCTGGTCCTGACCGGCACCGGCGACGTGCTGGAGCCGGAAGCGGGCGTGATGGCGATCGGCTCGGGCGGCAATTATGCGCTCGCCGCGGCGCGTGCGCTGGTCGATACCGACAAGGACGCCGAGAGCATCGTGCGCCGCGCGCTCGATATCGCCGCCGACATCTGCGTCTACACCAACCGCAACGTCACGATCGAAACGCTCTGAGGGGAGCCCCCGGTCATGGCGTCGGACTATGTCTTCCGCCCGATGACATCAGCAGATCTGCCGTTGGTTCGGCGCTGGCTGGCGGAGCCGCATGTCGTGCAATGGTGGGGCGATCCGTCCGAGCAATATGACCTGGTCAGCGGCGACTTGAACGAACCTGCGATGGACCAGTTCATTGTCTCGGCAGGAAGCAGCGATTTCGCCTATCTGCAATGTTACGACCTGACCGCGTGGAATTCGGGTTTTGGCGAACATCCGCGCGGCACAAGCGGCATCGACCAGTTCATCGGCGAGCCCGGCATGATTGAACGCGGCCACGGTTCGGCGTTCATTCGCGCCTTCGTCGACGAGCGCTTGAGGAATGGTGCGCCGCGCATTGTCACCGATCCCGATCCGGCCAACACCCGGGCCGTTCGCGCCTACGAGAAAGCGGGCTTTGAAAAAGCGGGTATGGTCGATACACCTGATGGCCCCGCTCTATTGATGGTCCGCAACGCATGACTTCTACCAGCAGCATCGACAAAGCCCCGGTCATCCGCGCGCTTTCGACGTGGCATTGGACGTTGATCGCAGCCGGCATCCTCGCAGCTCAAGCCGCGATCCTGTATGCGATGGGCCGTCTGCCGATCTGCGCCTGCGGCTATGTAAAACTCTGGCACGGCGTGGTGCAGAGTTCGGAAAACTCGCAGCACATCTTCGACTGGTACACGCTGTCGCACATCCTGCATGGCATCCTGTTCTACGGCGCAACCTTCCTCGCCTTCCCTCGCCTCGCCTGGCAGGGCCGCCTGATCCTTGCCATGCTGGTGGAAGGCGGCTGGGAACTGGTCGAAAATTCCGACTGGATCATCAACCGCTACCGCGCCGGCACGATCTCGCTGGATTATTTCGGCGATACCATTGTCAATTCGATCTCCGATTCACTTGCGATGATCGGCGGCTTCCTTCTGGCAAAAAGGCTTCCGGTCGCCATCACGGTGGCGGTGGCGCTGTTGTTCGAACTCGTAATGACGCTCCACATTCGCGACAATCTGACGCTCAACATCATCATGCTGATTCACCCCTTCGAGGCGATCAAGGTTTGGCAAGGCGGACCGCCGATTATCTAGAGACGATTGTGTCGGCTGCTTGCGACAGGCCTGATCCGGCTTACTTAACTCCAGAGGTCCAGTGTCGATGATTGCAAGCGAGATTTTGGCGAAAGGCGTTGAGCGCGGAATTATCACGGCCGAACAGGCCGAACGCCTGCGCGCGCTGGAAAATGCCGGCGAGCCGCCGGAATTGCCCGCCTCGCCCGACGACGAACAGCTTCGCTTCATCAGCGGCTTCAGCGACATCTTTGTCACCATTGGCCTTGCCATGTTCATTGGCGCGGTCGGCTATTTTGCCCTGTCATCCAGCGGGCCGGTTGGTATGTGGATAGCGGTCGCCGTTACAGCCTGGTTGCTCGCCGAATTCTTCACCCGGCTGCGGCGCATGGCGTTACCAAGCATCGTTCTCCTGATCGTATTTGCCTGGGCCGCTTTCGCCGCCAGCGCCGTCTTTCTCGGGGCGGGCGCCCGGCCATACAGCTTTCCGCTATCTGCATGGGGGCTTTCCGGACCTGGCGGGATCGAGCCAGCGACGTTGGCGAGCGCCGCATTTATGACCGTGCTGCTGACGGCACTGCACTACTGGCGCTTTCGGGTGCCCATAACTATCGCGGCGGGGTGCGGCGCGTTGCTGCTCACGGTCATGGGACTAGCTTATGGGCTTTTTCCGCAGCTACCGTACGGCGCGTACAGCGCCCTGACTTTCGTTTGCGGCCTCGCTATTTTTGGCTTGGCCATGCGGTTTGACATGACGGATCCGGAACGGCTGACACGCCGAACCGATATTGCCTTCTGGCTACATCTGCTTGCTGCGCCGCTCATCGTACACTCGTTAATTGGTGGCGTGTTCGACGTGGGCGCGAAACTCGAACCCAAACCTGCTGTTGCCGTAGTGGCCGTGTTTCTGGCACTTAGCCTTGTCGCGGTCCTGATCGACCGCCGCGCTCTGCTGGTATCCGGCCTCGCCTATGCAGGAGGTGCCTTCTGGGCTCTGATCCGCCAGGCGGGCCTTTCCGACATAACGACCCCGCTCACAATCCTGACCCTCGGTGCTTTCGTGCTGTTGCTCAGCGCCGGATGGAAGCCACTTCGGGCCGGGATATTGAAATTGGCACCATCGACGCTCACGCGTCGCCTCCCGCAACCAACCCTATCCGTGTAAGAATGTACGTATGACCGACTTTTCTCCCCGTGAAATCGTCTCCGAACTCGACCGCTTCATTGTCGGCCAGGCCGACGCCAAGCGCGCGGTATCGATCGCGCTGCGTAACCGCTGGCGGCGGCTGCAGCTCACCGGCAGCTTGCGCGAAGAGGTGCTGCCGAAAAACATCCTGATGATCGGGCCGACCGGCGTCGGCAAGACCGAGATCGCGCGGCGGCTGGCGAAGCTGGCCAACGCGCCCTTCATCAAGGTCGAGGCCACCAAGTTCACCGAGGTCGGCTATGTCGGCCGCGACGTCGAGCAGATCATCCGCGACCTCGTCGAGGTCGCGATCGTGCAGGTCCGCGAGCGCAAGCGCAAGGACGTGCAGGCCCGCGCGCAGCAAGCCGCCGAAGAACGCGTGCTGGATGCGCTGGTCGGACCGGCGTCGAGCCCCGGCACCCGCGATTCCTTCCGCAGGAAGCTGCGCGCCGGCGAGCTTAACGACAAGGAAATCGAGATCGAGACGCAATCCTCCGGCGGCATGCCGATGTTCGAGATCCCGGGAATGCCGGGCGCGCAGATGGGCGCGATTTCGATCGGCGATATCTTCGGAAAGATGGGCGGGCGAACCAAGACCCGCCGCCTGACGGTCGAAAGCTCGCACGAGATTCTCGTCAACGAGGAATCCGACAAATTGCTGGACAGCGATCAGCTGGTACTGGAAGCCATCAACGCGGTCGAGAACAACGGCATCGTGTTTCTCGACGAGATCGACAAGATCTGCGTGCGCGACGGCCGTACTGGCGGCGACGTTTCGCGCGAGGGCGTGCAGCGCGACCTGTTGCCGCTGATCGAAGGCACCACGGTCTCGACCAAGCACGGCGCGGTCAAGACCGACCACGTCCTGTTCATCGCCTCCGGCGCGTTCCATATCTCAAAGCCCTCGGACCTGTTGCCGGAATTGCAGGGGCGGCTACCGATCCGCGTCGAGCTGGAAGCGCTGACACGCGACGACATGCGCCGCATCCTGACCGAGCCGGAGGCCTCGCTGATCAAGCAATATGTCGCGCTGCTGCAGACCGAAGGCGTCACGCTCGACATCACCGACAGCGCCATCGACGCGCTGGCGGATATCGCGGTCGCCGTCAATTCGACGGTGGAGAATATCGGCGCGCGGCGGCTGCAGACGGTGATGGAGCGGGTGCTCGACGAGATTTCATTCGCCGCGCCGGACCGGCATGGCGAGACCATCAAGGTCGACGCCGATTACGTGCAGAAGCACGTCGGCGACCTCGCCAAGAACGCCGATTTGAGCCGGTTTATTTTGTAGGCATTTCGTGGCCCGGATGGAGCGCAGCGCAAATCCGGGGCCTTGCGCAAGTGGATTCACCGTTCCCGGATTGCGCTGCGCTCCATCCGGGCTACGCGCTCACAACCACAAATCTTCATTGTGCGCTCTCGCTGGGGCCGCTATCCCGTCTGTGACGCCGGCCTGTGGTTATGGGTCCCGGCTCGCGCTATCGCTTGGCCGGAACGACGATGAACCTGAATTTGCGGCTATGGGAAAACCCCTGGCGCTTGATGCTTGCCGTCAATGCCGCCGTGCTGATCGGGGTCTTCTGGCACAAGATCACGCTGCCGCCTTACGTCCCCTACATCCATCTGCTGGTCGATTATCATTTCGGCTTCACCAAGCGCGCCCTGATCGGCGCGATCGTCTCGCTGTTCACGACCAAGGTGCCGGTGTGGCTGGTGTTTGCGCTCAGCGGCACGGTGTGGCTGGTGACGGCAGGGCTGTTCGTTCAGTTATTCCGCCGAACGTTTGGTTTTGATCAAAAGCATTTGCCGCTGTTCATGTTCATGGCGGGCTCGCCGTTTTTCCTGAAGAATTTTATGCACACGCTCGGGCACTTCGACATCTACGGATGCCTGCTTGCGATCTGTCTGCTGCTGGTTCCGGCACGTTCGCTTGCCTATGTGTTGCTTGCCGCGGCGTTTTCGATCGTGCTTGTTCTGATCCATCACATTCATCTGCTGATGTATGTACCGACGATCGCCGCCATCGTGGCGTTGCGTCATTACCTCGTGCAGGGCGTGAGCCGACAGAACGCCGCTGTTGGCATGGCATCGCTCGCGGCCATAGGCCTGCTCTTCATCGCCGCGCAATTCTACGGCACGATGGCGGTACCGGAGGCGGAGTTCGTCGCCTATCTGCAGAGCCGGATGGCCGACCCATCGCAAACCAAGCTGCTGAGCTTTGGCTATATCTGGTACCAGCCACTCTCGAAGGAAGTTCTGGATACCTGGCAGCGGCTGCCGCACAACCTCCTCGGCATTCCCGTATTTGCGCTCCTGATCTGGCTGCACACGCCGCTCTGTCGATATTTCGTCAATCTGATCGCAGCGTTATCAATAGAAGCACATCGCTGGATCGTCACGGCCGCAATCGTCGTCGTCAGCCTCGGCTATCTCATCATGTTCGCGATGATCTTCGATTACTCGAGGTGGATTTCGAACTGGGCGGTGTGCCTGTTCCTGATCCTGCACGCGGTGAAGACGCTGCCTTCAAAAGAAGTGCCGCCGATACCGGGCGATGACCGGAAGACAATGGTGTTCGGCTGGATCGTGACGCTGATTCCGCGAGTCGGGATCGTGCGGCCGTTCTGACAGGTCTAGCTAAGTTCTCGATCTCCGCACCCTGACGTACAAGGCGCCCTCGCCGCCATGGCCGATATGGGCTTCCTCGAAGCCGACCACCAGCGAGCGGAATTCCGGCAGGCCGAGCCATAGCGGCACCTGGCGGCGGAGCACGCCGCGCTCGGATTCGGCGCCGATCTTGCCCTTGCCGGTGATGATGAGCACGAAGGTCAGCCCGTCATGATGGGCGCGCTGCAGGAAGCCGAACAGCGCGCGATGCGCCCTCGTCTGCGTCATGCCATGCAGGTCGAGCCGGGCGTCGATCTCCTTCCGCCCGCGCGACAGATGCGACCGCTCCCGGCGGCCGATCGGCGCCAATGGCGGCGGTTCCGGCTTTGAAGGAGCAACGATTCGTGCCGGGGCGACGTGCCTCGGCGAAGCGGCGGGTTTCGGCGCGACTTTGCTATCGGCTTCGGTCGAGGCGGCCGGCGGCTTCGAAGGGCGGTGCCGTTTGCGCAACGGCTTGACCTGCTTGGCGACGCTCTCCCACAGCGCGCGGTCCTCTTCGCTCAGGCCGCGCTTGCGTCGCGGCGGCTCCGGCAAGTCGGGAATCAAACTCGACGGCCGGCGTTTCATCGACGATGGCGATATCGGCGCAAATGACGCTGATGCGGCTTTACGGAGGCCGCTTCAAGCTTCGGCCGCGGCTCGGGCAGCGGCACCGGCTTTGTCACGGCAGCCTGCACGGCCGGGATTTGCGAAGGCGCCACTGCCGGTGTCGGCGGTGCTGCGTGAGCCGCGGGCCTGGCGGTGGTCGCCGCGGTCACCTCGGGCGGCTTCGCAGCGTTCTTCTGGTCCTTCGGCGGATCGGTTTGCGGGAACAATTTAGCGATCGTCTCCGACGGCCGCTGGTCGGGCACCGGCATCTTGCGGCCGCGCGCCACCGGATCGAGGCTCTTCGGCACCAGGATGACGAAGCGCGCATTGTGGCGGAGACGGCCGGCAACCTTGCCGGCGTCGAGACCGGCGCCGAAATAGAGATCGGCGCGCGCCGGACCGACGATGGCCGAGCCGGTGTCCTGCGCAATCATCAGGCGGCGGAACGGTGTCTTCGATTGCTCCGTTTCGATCGGCAGCTCGCCTTCGATGAAGAACGGCGTGCCATAGACATGCAGCGACTTGTCGACCGCGATCGACCGCCCCGGCGTCAACGGCACGCCCTGGGCGCCGACCGCTTCGTCCTTGTCGGAAAGCTGCACCTCGCGGAAGAAGACGTAGGACTTGTTCTGCCGCCGCAGCTCGTCGGCCTCATTGGGGTTCTGCTCCATCCACTCCCGGATCTTCTGCATCGACATCTGATCCTTGGGGATGATGTTGCGCTCGATCAGGATGCGGCCGACCGCGGTATAGGGATAGCCATTATGGGCATCGTAATTGATCCGAACGGTCGAGCCGTCGTCGAGGCTGACCCGCGCCGAACCCTGGATCTGCGAGAACAGCAGGTCGGTCTGTTCCTTCAGAAAGCAGATTTCGAGGCCGCGGCCTTCAATCGCGCCGTCCTCGATCTCAGCCCGATCGTAATAGGGCACCAGCTTGCGGCGGCCGATCTTGCGGAACACCTGGCCCTTGTTCGGCAAGCCGGCCGAGCTCTGTGTGGTGCCGCGGACGAACAGATTGGACGGCCGGCGATAGACCGGCACCTTGTAGACCTCGTTCTCCGTCCGCGAGCCGTCGACGATGGGCTCGTAATAGCCGGTGACAAAACCCTCGCCTTCGCCAAGCCGCGAAATGCGCAAGGGGAGAAAATGATCCTCGAAGAAAGCTTTTGCCTTCAGTCCGTCGGACAGTTCCAGGCCTCTCGCGACGAGGCAGGGATCGCGCAGCGAAGTGCCGAGCGCCTTCGGATCGGCCGGCGGCGTTCGTTGCGCCGATATCGGCCTGCAGCTCACCCGAAACGCCTTGTAGGCGGCGAGATGATCGTCCTCGCTCCAGCCCGCGATCCCGGACCATGCGACCGGCGCATACTGACCGCCGCTGATCTGAAACGGCAATTCAAGTGGCGGATATGGCAGGTGACGGACGGACGGCGGATGCGAAGGCTTTTGCGAACGCGCATGACGTGCCGCAAGGGCATCCACCGGAGCCAGCGAACACGCCAAAGCGATCACGCCAAACGCGAGCCTCGCAAGGCGTCGCGTCTCAGGCCGCGCTTCCAGTGCCAACCAGCTTCCAGTTCGGATCGCGAGAGCTCGTGTCGCGGGCGAATGTCCAGACATCGGTGATATCGGCGACCTTATCGGGATTGCCATCGACAATGGCGCCGGTCCTGTCGCGGGTGACCGAGATCATCTGCGACACGAAACGAACAGTCAGCTGCGCCGCGCGGTCGCGGGCTTCCGCACCCACCAGCTCGGCCTTGTCGATCGAAACAAACCGCGTTTCGGTTTTCTGCTCGTGCTTCTCGCGATCCTTGATCACGGCCTCGAAGCTCTCATAGACCTCGCTAGACAGGAGATCCTTCAGCGCGCGGCGGTCGCCATTGGCGAAGGCCAGCACGATCATCTCGTAGGCGCCGCGGGCGCCGGAGATGAAGTGCCTGGGATCGAACGAGGAGTCCTGGGCGGTAATGGCGTCGAGGCCTGCGGCAAGCGGCGTGCCCGGCTCGGCAATGCCTTTCCAGCGGTCGGCCGGCGCGACATCGGCGCTCGGCGCCAGCGGCGCCTGATCGATCACCGCACCTGGTATCGGGACGGCGTTATTGTCCTGCGTTCGCTGCACGACGTTGGGCGCGGCGCGATCATAAGGCGGCCGTTCGCTTCCGGTGCGCTGTCCGAGGACGCTGCGCAGGCGCAGGAAGATAAAGACCGCCAGCGCCAGGAAGATGATGGTGTAAATATCCACGTCGTATTCGCTTTCTGGTTCTAACGCCGGCAACGGGCCCGGCGGTCGAGCGTTCCCTGGTGAGAAGCTCTCTTACGAGTTTTCCCTGAGAACGGCAGAGATTGCATCACCGATTGAGACTGCAGCATGTAGGCATGAAACTACGCCCGGCCAATGGCGCGTTTTGGCGCGGGTGAATTGTAGCGCGTTTGGAGGCGAGGGGGAACCCGATCGTGTCCGGAAATCACGCATATTCAATTATTTAGGGCACGTATTGGGCGGCCGGCAGGACCGTATTAGGGCATATCCGCCACATTTCGCGGCTCTCACGGGTCCGCCGCCGGCCCGTCATCCTTGTGGAACGAGGCGGGGCTATGATAGCCACTCGCGCGGAAAAGGCATTCCCACCCCATCGAGCGAAATTCAGACGACAACCGGTCTCCGCTCGGCAGCGCTTCAGGAGAAAGTTTCATGACCAACGGTAATGGCGCGCCCCAAGAGCAGGCCCCTCCCCAGCTCAACGTGCTGGCGCAATACACCAAGGACCTGTCGTTCGAGAATCCGAACGCGCCCTCCTCCCTGGCGCCGCAGCAGCAGCAGCCGGCGATCAACATCCAGATCAACGTTTCCGCGAACAATCTCTCGGAAAGCGAGTTCGAAGTGACGCTTTCGATCGAGGGCAAAGCTGAAAACGCCGGAAAGGTGATGTTCAGCTTCGAACTCGCCTATGCCGGCGTGTTCCGCATCGTCAATGTGCCGAAGGAGAACCTGCATCCGCTGGTCATGATCGAATGCCCGCGATTGCTGTTCCCGTTCGCCCGCGAGATCATTGCCACCGCGGTCCGCGATGGCGGTTTCCCGCCGCTGATGCTCGATCCCGTCGATTTCGTCGGCCTGTACCGCCAGAACATGGAGCGGCAGGCTGCCGCCCAGGCTGCTTCCGGCGCAAAGCCAAGCTAAAGCCGCATTCGAGCAGTCTAGCGGCCAAAAGCCGCTAGACCGCTGCCGGCAGAAAATCATTCCAGATCGGTTTGTCGCCCAAAGTGGCGATGAATGCGCGATGGGCCTCGCGGTCGGCGTCGGTGATTCGCGGCGCCAGTGGCACCTCGCGCTGCCGGCGCGGCGTTTCGCCGGGTCCGCTGCTCATCGTGACGCGGGTTTCCGACGCCAGGATCAGTTGCGACTGCCGCGCCCCGATCAGGTCGATATAGACTTCGGCCAACAGCTCGGCGTCGAGCAGCGCGCCGTGCTTGGTGCGGCGGGAATTGTCGATCGCATAACGCGAGCAGAGATCGTCCAGCCGGTTCGACACGCCCGGATGCTTGCGGCGAGCCAGCAACAGCGTATCGACCAGGCGATCGCGCGAAACCGGCTGCCGCTTGATGCGGTCGAGCTCGGCGTTGATGAAGCTGATGTCGAACGAGGCGTTGTGAATCACCAGCGGCGCGTCGCCGATGAATTCCAGGAACTCCTCGACCACCTCCGTGAACAGCGGCTTGCTGGAAAGGAACTCGCTGGACAGGCCATGCACGGCAAACGCTTCCGCCGGCATGTCGCGCTCGGGATTGATATAGCGGTGGAAGGTCTGGCCCGTCGGCATGCGGTTATAGATTTCGATGCAGCCGATTTCGACCAGCCGATCACCGCGTAGCGGGTCGAGGCCAGTGGTTTCGGTATCGAGAACGATTTCGCGCATGGATTTCAGGGACCGGAGCTTGGCGAATCAGGCTCGCCGCTGCGGCATCTTAACGACCTCGGCCAGAATGTCGCGGATTGCCGTGCGCACCGGGTCCAGTCCGTGCGACGTATCCACCACGAAATCCGCGCGCTTGCGCTTTTCAGCATCGGGCAATTGCCGCGCCAGAATGCCGTCGAGCGCCTCTGACGTCATGGTGCCGCGCGCCAGTATCCGCTCGCGCTGCGTCGCCGGATCGGTTGAGACCACAACGACAGCATCGACGCGTTTCTCGCCGCCGGTTTCGAACAATAGCGGGATATCCATCACCACGACGGGTGCGCCGGAGGCCTCGGCTTCATCGAGGAATTTCTTGCGGGAGGCGCCGAGCATCGGGTGAACGATCTGCTCTAGCTGTTTGATCGCCGCCTGATCATGCACCACCTTGGCGGAAAGCTTGGCGCGATCGACCTTGCCATTCACGGTCGTGCCGGGAAATGCCGCCTCGATTGCCGGTGCCGCCTCGCCTTCATAGATTTTGTGAACGGCCGCATCGGCGTCGTAAACTGGCACGCCCGCCTCGGCGAACAGCTTTGCGGTGGTGGATTTTCCCATCCCGATCGAGCCGGTCAAACCGAGAATGCGCATCAGATCGCCGTTTCCAAAGAGATGATTCTAGACATTGAGCAGTCCCTCGCCGCGCAGGAACGCCAGCAATGGCAGCAGCGGCAGGCCGAGGATCGTAAAATGGTCGCCCTCGATGCGCTCGAACAGATGCACGCCCAGCCCTTCGAGCTGATAGGCGCCGACGCTGGATGTCACAGCTTCGCCAGCCTCGTCCAGATACGCTCTGATCTCCGACCCGGTCAGAGCGCGCATGGTCAGGCGTGCGACCGAAACTTCGGAAAACAGTATCTTGCCGTCGCGGGCAACCGCAACGGCAGAATGCAGTTCGTGTGTTTGGCCGGCAAGCAGGCGCAATTGATCCGCGGCTTGCGCGCGGCCGGCCGGCTTGCTGAACAGGCGGTTTCCCAAAGCCAGCGTCTGATCGGCGCCGACGACATAACGGCCGGGATTTTTTGACGATACGAAGCACGCCTTCTCGCGCGCCAGCAGGCCCGCGATTTCACCCGGCGCGGAAAGTCCCGAATTGTTCTGGACGGATCGTTCGTCGATATCGGCGGGAACGGCCTCGAAGGGAATGCCGGCATTGCCGAGCAGCATGTGCCGCGCGCGGCTTTGCGACGCCAGGATCAATGGATCTTTTCCGCGCCAGATCGTCATCGTATCCGCGTCATTCCGGAAGCCGCTGCCGTTGCCGATCGGTGAACAGTTTCAGCACGGCCGCGGCGGTTTCCTCGATTGAGCGGCGCGTCACGTCGAGCTGCGCCCAACTGAATTTGGCACTCAGTTTCCGGGCGTAGGCGACTTCATCGGCCACCGCCTGACGATCGATGTAATCATCATTGGGGGTATCGGCACCCATGCTCAGCAACCGGTTTTGCCGGACCTGGATCAACCGCTCCGGCGTCGCATGAAGGCTGACGACCAATGGCTTTTTCAATGTCTCGAGCTGGTGCGGCAGCGGAATGCCCGGCACCAGCGGCACGTTCGCGGTGCGGACCCCACGGTTGGCAAGATAGATCGAGGTCGGCGTCTTCGACGTGCGGGACACGCCGACCAGAACCACGTCGGCATCTTCCAGACCTTCGACGTGTTGGCCGTCGTCATGGATCATGGTGTAGTTCAAGGCATCGATGCGCTTGAAATATTCCGCGTTCAGAACGTGCTGGGCGCCCACCCTCCCCGTCGTCGCCGCGCCGAGATAGGCCTCGAACAATTGCATCACGGGGCCGATGATCGACAGGCTCGGGATGTTGATGTCTCTGCACTTGGCCTCCAGCCGGCCAACCAGATCCTTTTCCAAGAGCGTGAAGAGCACGATGCCCGGCGCCTCCTCGATCTCGTCGAGCACGCGGTCGAGCTGCTTCTGGCTGCGCACCAGCGGGTAGACATGTTCGACCGCGGTCACATTAGCGTATTGCGCGGCCACCGCGCGGGCCACCGTGATCAGCGTCTCGCCGGTCGAGTCGGAGACCAGATGAAGATGAAAATAATTGCCGGTCGTGGGCACCAGAACCCCTGTGTATCCTGTGAATCCCTGTGGAGCTTAACCAAGATATTTGGCCCTGGGTCGCCACGTCAGGGATAACCCGGACATTTCTTCACAGGGCCTCGCGAGAGGACAAGTCCGCCGGCTCATCGCCATGATAGTGGGAAGGTGTGGATTTGTCTCTTCATAAGCTGACCACGAAACGGCGCAAGCAATTGATGCGCGTGGCGTTATCAGGATGACGCAGTGTCCGGCCGAAATTGGGGAGGACTGTGAACAAGCCTCGCAAACATGCGGGATTGTTTTGTGTGAGTCATAATCACGGTCACTTAGACTCAAACCTAAGATTCTAAAATTATTAGTTTAGAGAAGCGGTGCTTTGCGGATATGTCTTGCGTCCCACGTTGGCAGCGCTTCTTCGCAACGTCGGGGTGATCAGAACGTTCCTGAGACGAGCAAGGCCTGGCGACTGCAATGTACGAGTTGACCATCCTCACGGCGTATCCCTGGATCATGGCGCTGCATGTGATTGCCGTCATCTCCTGGATGGCCGGCATGCTCTATCTACCGCGGTTGTTCGTCTATCATTGCGAGGCCGAGGTCGGATCGAAGCAGTCCGAGACCTTCAAGGTGATGGAAAGGCGATTGCTGAAGGCGATCATCAATCCCGCGATGATCATCACCTGGCTGGCCGGGCTCTATCTGGCCTGGAGCGGGGATTGGTACATACACGGCTGGTTTCACGCCAAACTGACGCTGGTGCTGGTCCTGTCTGCAGTCCACGGCTTTTTTTCCCGCTGGGTCAAGGATTTTGCCGCGGACCGGAATACCAGAAGTCAGAAATTCTATCGCATTATCAATGAGGTGCCGACGGTCCTAATGATTTTTATCGTCGTCCTGGTGGTCGTGAAGCCGTTCTAGCCTCAGCTTTCGTCGATCCGGCGGTTTCTCCCCTGCTTGCGAAGCGCCGGCCGATTTTCTATATTGTCGAAATCCCACCCCACGCAGGCGGATGTGGCTGCGTTCCGGTTTCTTCATTGGACCGGCCGCCGCATCAGGTTTGAAGCCTCACCGGCGCTTTCCTTGCTTAGACCTGCGGACCTTCCCTTTTTCGTGTCCGCTTTTTCCTTAAGCCACCTCGCACCCCTTCCCTAAAGAACACTCCACAGGACCACCCCAATGCGGGAAATGAAACTCCAGGACCTCAAATCGAAAACGCCGGCCGAGCTCGTCTCGTTCGCGGAAGAGAACGGGGTCGAAAATGCCAGCACCATGCGCAAGCAGGAGCTGATGTTCGCCATTCTCAAGCAGCTCGCGATCCAGGAAATCGATATTATCGGCGAAGGCGTCGTTGAGGTTCTCTCCGACGGCTTCGGCTTTCTGCGCTCGCCAGATGCCAACTACCTGCCCGGCCCCGACGACATCTACGTCTCGCCGTCGCAGATCCGCCGCTTCGGCCTTCGCACCGGCGACACCATCGAAGGCCACATCCGCAGCCCGAAAGAAGGCGAACGTTATTTCGCGCTGCTGAAGGTCAACACCCTCAATTTCGAGGATCCGGAAAAGTCCAAGCACAAGGTCAATTTCGACAATCTGACCCCGCTGTTTCCGGATCAGCGCTTCCGCCTCGAACTCGAAGACCCAACGCGAAAAGACCTTTCGGCAAGGGTGATCGACATCGTCGCGCCGATCGGCAAAGGCCAGCGCGCTTTGATCGTGGCGCCGCCGCGCACCGGCAAGACGGTGCTGATGCAGAACATCGCGCACTCCATCACCGCCAATCATCCGGAATGCTATCTGATCGTTCTGCTGATCGACGAGCGTCCGGAAGAAGTCACGGACATGCAGCGCTCGGTGAAGGGCGAGGTGGTGTCATCCACGTTTGACGAACCCGCCGTGCGTCACGTCCAGGTCGCCGAGATGGTGATCGAGAAAGCGAAGCGCTTGGTCGAACACGGCCGCGACGTCGTGATTCTCCTAGACTCGATCACGCGTCTCGGTCGCGCCTACAACACCGTGGTGCCGTCATCCGGCAAGGTGCTGACCGGCGGTGTCGACGCCAACGCGCTGCAACGGCCGAAGCGATTCTTCGGCGCCGCGCGCAACATCGAGGAGGGCGGTTCGCTCACGATCATCGCGACCGCGCTAGTCGATACCGGCAGCCGCATGGACGAAGTCATCTTCGAAGAATTCAAGGGCACCGGTAACTCCGAATTGATCCTCGACCGCAAGGTCTCGGACAAGCGGACCTTCCCGGCGATCGACATCTCGCGCTCCGGCACCCGCAAGGAAGAGCTGATCACCGATCCGCAGCTCCTGAAGAAAATGTACGTGCTGCGCCGGATCCTCAATCCGATGGGCACCATGGACGCGATCGACTTCCTGCTCGACAAGCTCCGCAACACCAAGAACAACTCTGAGTTCTTCGATTCCATGAACACCTGATCCGTCAGGCCAGGTTTGGAGGAGGGCGCCTCGCGGGAAGCGGAGCGCCCTTTTTCATGCTGCGGTCGCCGCTGCGACGCGAATGCTGGATCGGAAAATCGGCGTTAGAGCGTTTTCCAGCGAAGTGGAGACCGGTTCGCGTGAAGAAAACGCGTCAAATCAAAAATCTAGAGCCCCGTTCCGATTCCATCGGAACGGAAAAGGCTCTAGGAATCGATTAACCATCTAAGCTATTGAATTTTATATTGATCCGGCTGCCAAGGGAGGGCGCCCCGTCGGATTTTGCAGCATCCTTGCCGCACCTGTCTCGCAATACGCCGGCGGTATGGCCTGCGCGTTCAGGCCCCGAATCGAATCGCGTTGCCTTTTCAAAACCTCCCGCACAAATAGGCCATGCATCCGCGGGATCAGACCATTTTTGCATTGTCGTCGGGCCGGCCACCGAGCGCGATTGCGTTGGTGCGCGTCTCGGGTTCGCAGGCCGGAAAGATCGTGACGGCACTTGCCGGCAAATTGCCGTCGCCGCGAATGGCCACCCGTGCGCTGCTTGGGAATGTCGGCCAGCGGCCGATCGACGATGCGGTGGTGTTGTGGTTTCCGGGTCCGGCCAGCGCGACAGGAGAAGACGTCGCGGAATTTCATGTTCATGGCGGACGCGCGGTGCTGGCGGCTTTGTTCGCGGCGCTGTCCGAATTCGAAGATGTGCGCCCGGCCGAGCCCGGAGAATTTACCCGGCGCGCTTTCGAGAACGGCAAGCTCGATCTGACGGAAGCCGAAGGTCTCGACGATCTCATCCATGCTGACACCGATCGGCAGCGGCGCCAGGCGCTGCGCCAGTTGAAGGGACTGCTCGGCGATAGAGCGCGCGATTGGCGCGCGCGGATCATCGAAGCGTCTGCCTTGATCGAGGCCGGGATTGATTTTTCGGACGAGGGCGACGTGCCGGCGGAATTGATCGCGCCGGCGCTCGCGAAGGTCAAAGCGCTGCTGGTCGAGATCGAGGAAGTCCTGGCCGGGCAGGGGCGGAGCGAGCGGCTTCGCGATGGCCTCGTCGTTGCGATCGCGGGGCCGCCGAATGTTGGCAAGTCGACGCTGATGAATCAGCTTGCGCGCCGTGAGGTCGCGATCGTGTCGCCGCATGCCGGCACCACGCGCGATGTCATCGAGGTGCAGCTCGATCTCGACGGCTATCCGGTGACGGTGATCGATACCGCGGGCATTCGTGAGACGGACGATCCAGTCGAGCAGGAGGGCGTCCGTCGTGCCCGGGCGCGTGCGGCGGATGCTGACCTCGTGCTGTGGCTGGCCGACTCTTTGCAGGCGGCGTTCGATCACGATGGGCCCGCGCCAATATGGCGAGTGCGAAATAAGATCGATCTCGAAGCAGCTCGGCCATTGGCCGAGGCTGGCGCGCCGGGCCTAAGGAGTTTCGAGATTTCGGCGAGCCGCGGCGACGGCGTGCCGGAGCTGATCGCGGCATTGGTCGATTTCGCCCAGCGCTACTTTGGCGGCACCGAGGGCGGACTGATCAGCCGAACCCGGCAACGGAAACTCTTGGAGGAGACGGCGACTTCGCTTCGACGCAGTGTCGCAGTAGTGAGGCAGGGCGAGGAGCTGGCGGCGGAAGAACTTCGATTGGCGGCACGCTCCCTGGGAAGGCTGCTCGGGCGTGTGGACGTCGAGGACATTCTCGACGTCATCTTCCGCGAGTTCTGTGTAGGTAAGTAATACTTCCTTAACCATGGTGACTTGTTTCACGTGAAACGTTCGGCCGGCTCCGGGATGTGCTGTTTCACGTGAAACAATCTTGGCAGTTTCTCCCTTCCGCGTTTTTCAACTCCGGGATAGAAGTCGCCGCATGATTTCCCAAGCAGACACCTTCGACGTCATCGTTATCGGTGGCGGCCACGCCGGCTGCGAGGCCGCGAGTGCAGCTGCGCGGATGGGTGCCAAGACCGCACTGGTGACGCACCGCTTTGCGACCGTGGGAGCGATGTCCTGCAATCCCGCCATCGGAGGTCTCGGCAAGGGCCATCTGGTCCGCGAGGTCGATGCTCTGGATGGTTTGATGGGCCGGGTGGCCGATGCCGGTGGGATCCAGTTTCGGATGTTGAACCGCCGCAAGGGTCCGGCAGTCCGTGGACCGCGGGCTCAGGCGGACCGCAAGCTTTACGCCACCGCCATGCAGGCCGCGATCCGGGAGACCGCCAATCTCAGCGTGGTCGAAGGCGAGGCGGATGAGTTGATCGTCTCGAATGGCCGGGTGACTGGAATTCGCTTGGGCGACGGCCGCGAGTGGAGTGCCGGTGCCGTGGTCATCACCACAGGTACCTTTTTGCGTGGTCTGATCCATCTCGGCGAAAAGAACTGGCCCGCTGGACGGGTCGGGGAGGCGCCGGCGATGGGGCTCTCGGCGTCCTTCGAGAGGATCGGCTTTACGCTCGGACGATTGAAGACCGGCACACCGCCGCGGCTCGATGGCACGACGATCGACTGGTCCGCCATTGAAATGCAACCCGGTGACGATCCGCCGGAGCCGTTCTCGGTCATGACCGATCGGATCACGACGCCGCAGATCCAGTGCGGGATCACCCGGACGACGCCGGCGACCCATGAGGTGATCCGGGCCAACGTGCACCGTTCGCCGATGTACTCCGGACAGATCAAGAGCAGCGGTCCGCGCTATTGTCCTTCTATCGAGGACAAGATCGTCCGGTTCGGTGATCGCGACGGTCACCAGATCTTCCTGGAGCCGGAAGGGCTCGACGACTCCACGGTCTATCCCAACGGCATCTCGACTTCGCTGCCGGAGGAGGTTCAGCTCGCGATCCTTGCGACCATTCCCGGACTTGAGCGGGTAAAGATGGTCCGGCCGGGCTATGCCATCGAATACGACCATGTCGACCCTCGTGAGCTCCAGCCGACGCTGCAGACCAGGCGCCTGCCGGGTCTCTTCCTGGCAGGACAGATCAACGGCACGACCGGATATGAGGAGGCGGCGGCTCAGGGAATCGTCGCGGGTCTGAACGCGGCATTGGCAGCCGGCGGTGCCAACCCAATTGTGTTCGATCGGGCGGATGGCTATCTCGGTGTGATGATCGACGATCTCGTAACCCGCGGGATCACTGAGCCGTACCGTATGTTCACGTCGCGGGCCGAGTATCGTTTGACGCTGCGGGCCGACAATGCCGACCAGCGCCTGACTGACAAGGGCATCGCCTTGGGCTGCGTAGGGCAGGCGCGCTCAGAGCGCCATCGCGACAAGATGGCCGCGCTGGCGGCGGCCAAGGCGTTGGCGAAGTCCCTGACGATGACTCCCAACGAAGCGGGCAGACATGGCCTGGCTCTCAACCGGGATGGCCATCGGCGTTCGGCGTTTGAGTTGCTGGCCTATCCGGAGATCGAGTGGGAGATGCTTCGCGGCATCTGGCCGGAGCTGTCGGCCGTCGGTCCCTCCATCGCAGTCCATCTCGAGATCGACGCCAAGTATGACGTCTATCTCAAGCGCCAGACCGCCGACGTCGATGCGTTCCGGCGGGACGAGGGACTGGTCCTGGCCGATATCGACTACGCCGATGTGCCCGGACTTTCCAATGAGGCGCGATCCAAGCTCGAGGCGGCGCGGCCGCGGACAGTAGGGCAGGCGGGCCGGCTCGATGGTTTGACGCCGGCGGCGCTGGGTATCCTGGCGGCGTATCTGCGTCGTGAGGCGCGACGGAAGACCTCGAAGGCGAGCGCGTAAAATCTGTTTCACGTGAAACGTTGATGTAGGATGGGTGGAGCGTAGCGATACCCATCGTCCAATGCGCGGGTCGTCTGATGGGTATCGCTTCGCCCCACCATCCTATGATTGATGTCGTCATTGCGAGGGGCGCAAGCGACGAAGCAATCCATGCTTGTTTCGTGGCGAGATGGATTGCTTCGCTTCGCTCGCAATGACGGCCCCAAGGGCGACGGCGTTTCAATGGTCAAAATTACTGCACAGGCAAGTCACCCCTTCTCGACGGCGGACAAGGCCGCAGCTCTCGCCCTCACCCCCGTTTCACGTGAAACAGAGGCGCGGCTCGATCGCTATGTTGACCTCCTCGTGGAGTGGCAGGCCAAAACCAATCTCGTCGCGTCATCGACGCTTCCGCACCTCTGGACCCGACACGTCGCCGATTCGCTCCAGCTTCTGAGTCTGGCTCCGACAGCGAAGGCCTGGGTCGATTTTGGCAGCGGCGGCGGTTTCCCTGGCGTGGTGTTGGCCTGCGCCCTGGCAGAGACGCCTGGTGCCAATGTCCATTTGGTCGAGCGCAACGCCAAAAAGGCGGCCTTCCTGCGTGAGGCGGTCCGCGTAACTTCTGCGGCTGCGACCGTGCATTTGGCGGGAATCGGGGATAGTGTGGATAGAATCGGCAGTCGCGTTGATTGCGTCACTGCGCGGGCGCTGGCTCCGTTACATCAGCTTGTCGGTTTTGCGGAACCGTTTGTGAAAGAAGGCGCAAAAGCTTTGTTTCTCAAGGGCCAAGATGTAGAGGCTGAATTGACCGAGGCCACTAAATATTGGAATATTGAACCGCGACTCCATTCCAGCCGCACGGGCGGGCACGGCTGGATCGTCGAACTCGATCGGATCGAGCGGCGCAATCCCTCCGCGATCACATATGGCGATCGGGCATGAGCGAATTAGACGAGTTATATCAAGAAGATAGAGATCCCACTCCACCGCCCCATCCACGCATCCTGTCGCTGGCCAATCAGAAGGGCGGCGTCGGCAAGACGACCACGGCGATCAATCTTGGCACCGCACTCGCTGCAATTGGCGAGCGCGTCCTGATCGTCGATCTCGATCCGCAGGGCAACGCCTCGACCGGTCTCGGCATCGATCGCCGCAACCGCAACTGCTCGACCTATGACGTGCTGATCGGTGAAGCGCCGCTGCGCGAAGCGGTGGTTGCGACCGCGGTGCCGCGGCTGCACATCGCCTCCTCGACCATGGATCTGTCGGGCCTCGAGCTCGAACTCGGCACGACGCCCGGCCGCGCCTTCCGCCTGCGCGACGCGATCGCCGCGCTGAACAAGAACGCGGCGCCGGACACCGAGTACACCTATGTGCTGATCGATTGCCCGCCGTCGCTCAACCTCCTCACCGTCAATGCGATGGCGGCCTCTGATGCGATCCTGGTGCCGCTGCAATGCGAGTTCTTCGCGCTCGAAGGTCTGTCGCAATTGTTGCAGACGGTGGAGCAGGTGCGCTCGACGCTCAATCCAAACCTGTCGATCCACGGCATAGTGCTGACCATGTTCGACTCCCGCAACAATTTGTCGAACCAGGTTGTCGCCGACGTGCGGCAGTTCATGGGCGGCAAGGTCTACGACACCATGATCCCGCGCAACGTGCGCATCTCCGAGGCGCCGTCCTACGGCAAGCCGGTGCTGGTCTACGACCTCAAATGCGTCGGCAGCGAAGCCTATCTGAAGCTGGCGACGGAAGTGATCCAGCGCGAGCGCGAGCTGAGGACGCACTAGTCGGGCGTAGGGTGGGCAAAGGCGTCTTTGCCGTGCCCGCCCTTACTTGTCGCGAAAATCGGTGGGCACGCTTCCGCCTTCGCTCGTTGAGCTACGGCGGACAAGTCGCTTCCACCCGCGATTTAACAGAGTCGAAATTTCTAGTTCCGGAGTAGCGAAGTGAATCCTAGGGAGTTGGCGGCGATGGCCGACGAAACGCGTTCGCGACTGGGTCGTGGTCTCGCAAGTCTGATCGGGGATGTCGGCGGCGAGGCCGCGCATGTCGACCGGCCGCGCAACCAGCGCAAGGTGCCGATCGAGTTCCTGAAGCCGAATCCGCGCAACCCGCGCCGGACCTTTTCCGATGCCGAGCTCGGCGAACTCGCCGATTCGGTCAGGCAGCACGGCGTGATCCAGCCGATCGTGGTGCGGCCGGTGAAGGGTTCGCAGGATCGCTACGAGATCATCGCCGGCGAGCGCCGCTGGCGCGCCGCGCAGCTCGCCAGCCTGCACGAAGTCCCGATCGTTCCCGTGGATGTCAGCGACTCTGACGCGCTCGAGATCATGATTATCGAGAACGTGCAGCGTGAAGACCTCAACGCGATGGAAGAGGCACAGGGCTATCACGCGCTGGCCGATGAGTTCAAACGCAGCCAGGAAGAGATCGCAAAGGACGTCGGCAAGAGCCGCAGCCATGTCGCCAACATGATGCGGCTGACGAAGCTGCCGGCGGAGGTGCAGGCCTTTATCGCCAACGGCCAGTTGTCGGCGGGGCACGCCCGCGCCCTGATCGGCGTGCCCGATCCGCTGGCCGCGGCGAAACGTATTGTCGAGGAGGGGCTGAACGTCCGCCAGACCGAGGCGCTGGCGCATGAAGAGGGCGTGCCGGAACGCAAGCCGCAAAAGGCGCGGGCCGGCGGCGGCAAGACAAAAGATCCCGACACGATCGCGCTGGAGAAGCGCGTCAGCGATGCACTCGGTCTTGCCGTGACCGTCAACCACCGCGACCCCGGCGGCACCGTCCAGATCAGCTACCGCAATCTCGAACAGCTAGATGAGGTGATGCGACGGCTGGAGAAGGGCGGCTGATCTTCCTAACCTCGCCCCGCTTGCGGGGAGAGGTCGGCGCGAAGCGCCGGGTGAGGGGGCACCGGACCCTCAGCTATCACCCGTGCCAGCGGATAGAACCCCTCACCCCAACCCTCTAAGAGCGAGCTTCGCTCGTCTCTCCCCGCAAGAGCGGGGCGAGGGAGAAGAGCTAGCCCCGCCGCTTCGCATTGGCGGCTATCGAGAGCAGCGCGCGCTGGGCGATCGCTGACGCCAGCGATGCCTGTTTGCGCATGTCGAGCGCGGCCGTTCCGAGCTGATCGATGATGGCGGCGAGCCGCGCCGCGTTGAAATTGCGCAGCGCGATTTCGACGGCGCCCTTGCGCGAGAAATGCAGGCGCGGGTAGCCGCTTTCGAGCAGGGTGGAGACGGGGGTGCCTTCGGCCACCGCAAGCGCCGATTTGTGCAGCCATGCCGCCTGGCGCTGCGCGGCGGAGATGATCACGCCGGGATAGGTGCCGGCGACCATCGCTTTGGCAAATTCGCTTTCGACCAGGTCCGGCTTGCCGGCAAAGGCGCCGTCCACGATCGGGTCCAGCTTCAGCTCGGACGCATCGGAGACGACGGTCATGACATCGTCGAGCGCGATCTCGCCCTTGCCGTGGGCATAGAGCGCCAGCTTGCGCAGCTCGTTGCGCGAGGCCTGGCGGTCGCCGCCCAGCAGTGACATCAGCACGGCGCGCGCGTCAGCGGCGATCCGTAAATTGGAGGAGCGCAATTCCTCGTCGATCAATCTTGCGAGGTCGCGCTCGGTGTCGGGATAGCAGGCGATGGCGACCGCGGTCTTGGCGCGCTCGCAGGCCTTGCGCAGCGGCGATTCCGGCCGCAGCTCGCCGGCCTCGATCACTATACGGCAATCCTTTATCGGAGAATCGGCCAGCGTATCGACGCCGCTGGCAAAACTGCGGGAGCCGGCGCGCACACGAATGGCCCGGCGGCCGCCGAACATCGGGATCGTCATGGCCTCGTCGACCAGCCGCGACGGCTCGGCCGACAGTTCGTCGCCGTCCAGCCGCACCAGCGAGAAGGGATCATTGGGGTCGTCGACGGCGGAGGCTATCAGCGCGTCAGCACGCTCGCGGACCAGACCGGCATCGGGGCCGTAGAGCAGAATGATGGGGCGGCCGGCATCAGGCCGGGCGAGAAAAGCGTCGATGTCTTTTCCGCGGAGCGCGACCACGACGGACCTTTCTGACGTCATTCCGGGACACGCGTCTTCGCGTGGACCCGGAATCCAGAGATTGCTGCGCGAGATTCCGGGTTCGTGCTTCGCACGCCCCGGAATGACGGAATGTCAGGTGCCGGCGTAGAAGAACGACGCCAGCCGGGTCTGGATGTTTTCGGCGATCTCGTTGGCGGCACGATCCTCGGCGTCGCGGAAGGCACGCTGGCGCGCGAAGCGCTGGAGCTGGCCGGGAATGTCATAGGACACGCGGGAGAAGGTCGTGCCCGTCATGACCGACTTGTTGGTGGCGAGGTCGATCAGATTGTACTGCGCATCGATGCCGTAGTTTTCGCTCGACGGCAGCGCGGTAGCGGGATCGAGCATCAGCGAGGAGCGTGAGGTGTTAAAGCGCAGCACCAGCCGATGGGTCGGCGGCATGCCGGTGGCGTTGCCGTAGAGCTTGAACGCCAGCGCGTTGCGGATCTCCACCTGGATCCGGGCCTCGCGGGAGGCATTGGGCTTGTCCACCGGCGGGACTTCCACGCCCATCAGCTTTTCCCGCAAGCCGGGCTTGCCGTCATTGCGTTCGGCATACATCGGCTGGAAACAGCCGGCCGTGAGCGCCGCCAGAGCGGCGACGGCGATGAGCCGAACGGCGATCCGGGTCCTAGCCAACGACATTCACGATCCTCATGGGAACAACGATTACCTTGCGGACGGCCTTGCCGCCGAGAGCGAGTTTTACCGCATCGAGCGACAAAACGGCAGCCTCAATTTCCGGATTTTGGGCGACCCGTGGCACGGTAACATCACCCCGCTTTTTGCCGTTAACCTGGACCACCAGCGTCACGGTGTCTTCAACCAGCAAATCGCGTTCGATTTGGGGCCAATCGGCCTCCGAAATCAGCCCGGACTGCCCCAGGACCTGCCAGCATTCCTCGGCCAGATGCGGCATCATCGGCGCGAAAAGTTGAACCAGGATGATTGCGGCCTCCCGAACCGCCCAGGCGGTGTCCGGCGACGGTGTTCCGCCCCTGCCCAGCACCTCGGCCAGCGCGTTGGTGAATTCACGGATATGGGCAAGGCAGACGTTGAAATGCAGCCGCTCGATTCCGGACGACACCTTGTCCAGCGCGCCGTGGGCCGCCTTGCGCAAGCCGAGCGCGTCCGCGCCGAACGAAGCCGGCCGGCTGGCCGGGGCCATTTTGGCAATCTCGGCCGATTCGTTCACCAGCCGCCACAGCCGCTGCACGAAGCGCGAGGCGCCCTGCACGCGCTCGTCGCTCCAGATCACGTCGCGGTCGGGCGGGGAGTCCGACAGCATGAACCAGCGCGCGACGTCGGCGCCGTAGGTCGCGATGATGTCGTCGGGGTCGACGGTGTTTTTCCTCGACTTCGACATCTTCTCGATCGGGCCGATGGTGATATCTTCGCCGGTTTCCAGCAGGATGGCGCGCTTGCCATTGCCGCCGGCTTCGATCTTGACCTCGGCCGGCGTGACGTAGCCGCCGTCAGCTTTTTGATAGGTCTCATGTACCACCATGCCCTGCGTATATTGGCCGGCGAACGGCTCGTCATAGGCGATGTGACCGGTAGCCTTCATGGCGCGGGTGAAGAAGCGCGCGTAGAGCAGATGCAAGATCGCATGCTCGACGCCGCCGATATACTGATCGACCGGCATCAACCGATCGACGATGGCCCGTGTGGTTGGAGCCGTCTCGTTCCACGGATCCGTGAAGCGCGCGAAGTACCATGCCGAGTCGACAAAGGTATCCATCGTGTCGGTTTCGCGTTGCGCCTTGCCGCCGCATTTCGGGCAGCTGACGTGTTTCCAGGTCGGGTGATGGTCGAGCGCGTTGCCGGGCTTGTCGAAGGTCACATCCTCCGGCAGCACCACCGGCAGGTCCGCATCGGGCACCGGTACGACGTCACACTTCGGGCAGTGGATCACCGGGATTGGACAACCCCAATAGCGCTGGCGTGAAACGCCCCAGTCGCGCAGACGGAAGTTTATCTTGCGCTCGCCGACCGGCAGGTTGCCGCGAACTTCAGTTTCCAGCCGTTTCGCGACGTCTTCCTTGGCCTCTTCGATGGTCATGCCATCGAGAAAGCGTGAATTGATCATACGGCCGTCGCCGTCATAGGCGGTATCGGTGATGAAGAAGGTCTTTGGATCCTGGCCCTCCGGGCAAACCACCGGCGTGTTGCCGAGCCCGTATTTGTTCACAAAATCGAGGTCGCGCTGGTCGTGCGCCGGACAGCCGAAGATCGCGCCGGTGCCGTATTCCATCAGCACAAAGTTGGCGACATAGACCGGCAGCTTCCAGCTCGGGTCGAACGGATGGATCGCTTTAATGCCGGTGTCAAAACCCTGCTTCTCCTGGGTATCGATGATTTCCTGCGCGGTACCGTGACGCTTTGCTTCGGCAATGAACTCCGCGAGCTTTGGATTCTTCGCAGCCGCGGCCTGCGCCAGCGGGTGATCCGGTGCGATCGCCATGAACTTGGCACCGAACAGGGTGTCGTGTCGCGTGGTGAAGACTTTCAGATCGTTATCGCCATTCGGCGCGGTCGCAGGATCGAGCGCGAAGCGGACCAGCATGCCTTCGCTGCGGCCGATCCAGTTGCGCTGCATGACGCGCACCCGATCGGGCCAGCGGTCGAGCGTGTCAAGCGCGTCGAGCAACTCTTGCGAGTACTTCGTGATCTTGAAGACCCACTGATTCATCTCGCGCTGCTCGACAACAGCGCCGGAGCGCCAGCCGCGGCCGTCGATCACCTGCTCGTTGGCGAGCACGGTCATGTCGACCGGATCCCAGTTGATCTTGCGCTTCTCGCGCTCGGCGAGACCGGCGCGCAGGAAGTCGTTGAACAGTTTTTGCTGATGCTTGTAGTAGCCAGGGTCGCAGGTTGCGAATTCGCGCGACCAGTCCAGCGACAGTCCGATCGACTGCAACTGCTTCTTCATCGCGGCGATGTTGTCGTAGGTCCAAGCCTTGGGCGCGACCTTGCGCTCGATCGCGGCATTTTCCGCCGGCAGCCCGAACGCATCCCAACCCATCGGGTGCATCACATTGTGGCCCTTCGCCCGCATGTAGCGGGCCAGCACGTCACCCAGCGTATAGTTGCGGACGTGCCCGATATGGATGCGCCCGGACGGGTAGGGGAACATCTCGAGCACGTAATATTTCGGCCGCGGATCGTCGTTTTTGCAGACGAAAATCGACTTTTCTGCCCACTGGCGTTGCCAGCGCGGCTCGGAATCACGGGCGTTGTAACGTTCAGAGGTCATGAAATCGCAGCGCTTTTTGTGGATTCGGTCCGGTCCAGAGGACGGCGGACTAGGCCACAAAAGCGGCTGCGGGGTCAACGGGTTGGGACGGTGGGAACGGCCATTTGACCGGAGGCGCGGAGCGTCCGCTCACCCCGCCATCGCTATGCCCGCCTCGTCCACCAGCTTGGCGAACCCGTGCTCGACCACGGTGTTGCGGCCGCGGTGTTTGGCGGCGTAGAGGGCGGCATCCGCCGCTTCGATCAGGTCGCCGGGAGTTTGGGCGTCGCTCGGCAGCGTCGCGGCCACGCCGACGCTGACGGTGACGATGCAGTGGCTGGAGGTGATATGCGGCAGGCCGAGGCCTTGAATGGTCGCGCGCACGGTTTCGCCGATCTCCAGCGCCTTCTGCGGGCTCGTGTTCGGCAGCAGCAGGCAGAATTCCTCGCCGCCATAGCGGCCGGCAAAGCCCATTGTGTCGGCGGCGATGCCGGCCAGCGCTTCGCCGAGCCGGGTGAGGCAGGCGTCGCCCTCGGGGTGGCCATAGGTGTCGTTGTAAAGCTTGAAGTGATCGACATCGATCATCAACAGCGACAGCTCGCAATGATACTGCTGCGCCTTCAACCATTCGAAATCGAGCCGGCTTTGGAAGCCGCGGCGGTTGGCGAGGCCCGACAGCATGTCGATCGACGCCATCACGGTGAGCCGGTCGTTGGTGGCGACAAGTTCACGCTCGCGCTGGCTGAGTTGCGCCGCCATCGCGTTGAAGGCGCGCGCCAGCGGCATGAATTCCAGCGGCAGCCGGCTGCGCGAGACGCGGGCCGACCAGTCGCCTTCGCCGAACCGCCTGGCCATGCCGGTCATGACTTCGATCGGATTGATGATGAGCTTCTCTGCCCCGATCAGCGCGCCGAGCAGCACGAACAGGCAGACGAATCCCAATTGAAGATAGGCGGTGCGGATGTCGCGATTGATTGCGGCCGTCACCTTGGCCTCGTCGACGCTGACGATCAGGCGCGATTGCGTCCCGGGAATGCGCGCGAAACTGATGGCGCGCTTGGAGCCGTCGTTAGCGGTAAAGGAAAGCGAGCCCGTATCGGAGTTGGAGCTGAGCGCCTTGTAGGTGATGGCCGACAGTAGCGGCACGTTGTCGAGCGGCCGGCCAATCATGCTGGCCTGGTCCGGTGGCGCCGCCAGCACAACGCCGGTGCTATCGATCAGGAGAGATGAAATGCCCGGCCGTCCGCCGAGGTTGGCCATGATCTTCGACAGCCAGTCGAGATTGATGCCGGCGACCGCTACCGAATCTTCGTCCGGATTGATCGCGGAGACCGGATAGGCCGCCATCATGATCGGCCGGTTGTTGGTTTTGCCGAACAGGTAGTCGCTGAAAACGAAATCGCGGGTTTCCTGCGCCTTCTTGAAATAGTCGCGATCGCCGATGTTGAGGCCGACCTGAATGTTCAGGGTGGAACACTGCACCACGCCGTCCTTGCTCACGAGCATGATGCTGCGGATCCAGGGCAGGTTGGCGGGCAGGCTGGCGCGCAGGATTTCGCAACTGCGCCCGATGCCGCTGGAGGCGCGGATATAGGCGGCGGATTTCAGCATCGTCTCGACGGAGGAGATCACCTCGCGCTGGGTCTCGGCGCTGTGGTGGGTGATATTGGCGTATTCTTCCGAAGCGATCGCGATCTGCTTGGCGCGGGTGTCTTCGAGCGAGCGGACGCGCTCCAGCATCAAGGGCGCCACCAGCATCACTGCCAGCATGGCAAGCCGCGCCCGGATTCCCAGAAGCTTCTTGAGTTTGACCCGATTGCGGTTGAAAGTAACGCCAGACATCCTGTCCCCCACAGCGGAGGGTAGAGCGAAGGTTTCAAAAAGCCTTTCCCGAACTTGGTAAAATTCGAGGAAATGCCGTAAAATTTCCGGCCGAAATCAGGACGTGAAGCGAGAGAGATGGCGACACCGCTAACCAAGTCTTTACCAACCGGCCTGGCTCAGGTGGAGCAGGACATCGCGCGCGCGTGCAAGGAAGCGCGCCGCGAGCGTGCGTCGGTGACGCTGATCGCGGTGTCGAAGACATTTGAAGCAACAGCGATTTCGCCTGTCATCGATGCCGGGCAGCGCGTGTTCGGCGAAAATCGCGTGCAGGAAGCCAAGGCGAAATGGCCGGCGCTGGTGTCGGCCTGTCCCGAAATTGCGCTGCATCTGATCGGGCCGTTGCAATCCAACAAGGCGAAGGAGGCCGTGGCGCTGTTCGACGCCATCCATTCGGTCGACCGTCCCAGTATTTGCGAAGCGTTAGCCAAGGAAATCAATTCCCAGAACAAGCGGCCAGAATTGTTCGTTCAAGTGAACACTGGTGAAGAGCCGCAAAAGGCCGGCGTCGCGCCGGGCGAGGCGGATGCCTTCATTGCGAACTGTCGTGACAAATACGGCCTGGTCATTTCCGGCTTGATGTGCATCCCGCCGGTCGACGAAGCGCCGGCGCCGCATTTCGCGTTGACGGCCAAGATCGCCGCGCGCAACGGGCTGAAAAACCTGTCGATGGGCATGAGCGCCGATTTCGCGGTAGCGATCCAGCTCGGCGCCACACATGTGCGCGTGGGGTCGGCGATTTTCGGGCACCGCTGAACGCGCTTGCCTCTCCGTCATTGCCTGCGACAAACGCGAAGCGTTTGCGCAAGGGAGCGAAGCGACGAAGCAATCCATCTATCCACGGATAGAAAGAGTGGATTGCTTCGCTTCGCGCGCAATGACGTGGAAGGAGCTTAGCTGAACCCCACCGACACCTTTCCGAGCGCGCCGAAATCAACCGCGCAAAAATCGCCCGACTGTATCGGCAGCGGTGGGTGGCAGGTGCCGGTCGTGACGACACGGCCGGCCTTCAACGTCACGCCAAGCTGGCGCAGTTCATTGGCGAGCCAGGTCAGTGCAATCCTGGGATCGCCGAGCACATTCTTGCCGTGACCCGTGAATTGCTGGCCGCGCATCGTGATGACCGGCCGTTCCTCGACAAGATCGAGCGAGCGCCAGTCCACAACTGCCGGCGGGCCGAGCACGAACAGATGCGCGCAGGCGTTGTCGGCAATGATCTGCGCGGCACCGGCGCCGACGAAATCGGCAAACCGCGAATCCGGAATCTCGATAGCGGGATGCAGCGTGTCGACCGCGTCGAGCACCTGCTGCACGGTATAGGGCGTGGTACGCGCCGGCAGATCCACGCGCATGCGAAAGGCGAATTCCGGCTCAGCGACGCGCATTTCGTTGCCCGCCATCGAAGCCGTTCCGCCATCTGATATCACCGTCTCGGCCAGGATACGCCCGGCCATCGGGCCGTCGACGTTGATGTGCTTTTGTCCGGCCTCGCTGGTGGCAGCGATCTTCCAGCCGAACAAACTATCGGATGAATATTGCTCGATTCCCGCCTGGATCGCATAGCCTTCGATGCGGTCGCGTGGCCGCAGCTTTTCGTCGAGGCCGGCAAATTTGGTGCCGGCGCGCCAGTGGTCATGCAGCGTCTTTGATGCCGCTGCTATCGCGTTCTTGTCGAGCATTGGTTTGATTCCCCATCAGCCGATCATGATCTTGGTCTGCGGGCCCATCCGCCGCAACAGTCGCAGCATGGCGGATTTCGTCATCGAAATGCACCCGGCCGTCGGCGAGAAATTGGGGCGTGCCAGATGCAGGAACACGGCGCTGCCGCGGCCGGCTATCCGTGGGCCGGCGTTGTGATCGATTTCGACGATGAAATCGTAGAGGTGGTCCTCGCGCGTCAGCCGGTCGCCTGGCTGGTCGCGGACCAGACGGATCGGCTGATTGTAACGGCGGTCCTGCGGGTCCTCGCACCAGGCGTCTTCGGGCCGGATCGGCCGCACCGGAAGATAGGTCCGCGGCCGAGGATGGCGGTCGGCGCGCCACCACAATTGCAGCGGGCGGTACGTGCCCTTCGGGGTGCCGCCGTCGCCCTCCCGTTTGTTGGCGAGGATGCCGCCGCGGCCAAGTGCCACCGGCACGGTCCAACCGTCGGCCGTCAGCCAGCCCCGGCGCGGATCGCCGGCCGCCCGGTGGACCCTGATTGCCGTCAGCGGCCGATCACGCGTGGCTGTCTTATAAGTGATTGTAATAGCGTTGCTTTCCATGCCTGTGCCCGAATCTTGGGGTTGCCTTTCCCGCCACAATTGCCCTACGCCATTACAGGACATTCATCCAAACGCGCCTCAAATTTGGGATAGACTGCGGTTCGGCTTGAGAATCTGTAACAATCTCTTACCTCAATACGAATCAGTACCCTGATGACCCGGCTTGCTTGTGAAGTTTGCCTGCGAATCAGGTTGTCACCGACCAAGACCCGGCTTGAGACGCTTCCACTTGTGTCCGCCGCCTGCCCTCAAGAGGATCGTATCCTATGCCCAATGCCCGCAAGATCCTGATCGTGGATGACGACACCGATCTGCGCGACACACTGGTCGAGCAACTATCGTTGCACGAGGAGTTCGAAGCTTCCGCGGTCGACACCGGCGCCAAGGGCGCCAGCGCCGCCAAGGCCAATTCCCCCGATCTGGTGCTGATGGATGTCGGCTTGCCGGATACCGATGGGCGGGAAGTCGTGCGCAGCCTCCGCAAGGGGGGCTTCAAGGCGCCGATCATCATGCTGACCGGCCACGACACTGACTCAGACACCATCTTGGGGCTCGAATCCGGCGCCAATGATTACGTCGCAAAGCCGTTCCGGTTCGCGGTCCTGCTCGCCCGGATCAGGGCGCAGCTCCGCCAGCACGAGGCCAGCGAGGACGCGGTGTTTTCCGTCGGTCCCTACAGCTTTCGGCCCGGCTCCAAGATGCTGACCGCCGCCAATGCCAGAAAAGTTCGACTGACCGAGAAGGAAACCGCGATCCTGCGTTTCCTGTATCGCGCCGGCCAGTTACCGGTTTCGCGCGAGACGTTGCTGCAGGAAGTCTGGGGCTACAATTCGGGCGTCACCACGCACACGCTGGAAACCCATATCTACCGTCTCAGGCAGAAGATCGAGAAGGATGCTGCCAATCCGGAAATCCTGGTGACGGAAGCCGGTGGCTACAAGCTGGTGCCGTGATACGATTCGCAGCTACGTTTCGTAATTTTCGTGCATCCCGGTCACAGGTCCATGTCGATCGAAGATGATGTAGCCCTGCTCGAGCGGGTCCCGACATTGCGCCTGTTGGGAACGGCTGCCTTGCGCATGCTGGCGATCGGCTCGGAGCAGCGCGATTTCTCGCCCGGCGATTATTTGTTCAACGCCGGCGACGAGGCGGATGCGGGCTATATCGTTCAACGCGGCGCGATCCGCGTCGAGGACGGCGGCGCCGAAGTCGTTGCGGGCCCCGGTGCCCTGATCGGCGAGTTGGCGCTTATCGTCGCGATGAAGCGGCCGTCGAGTGCGGTCGCGCTTGATCATTCCTCGGTCATCCGGGTGGCGCGCAGCTTGTTTCAACGCGTGCTCGAAAGCGATCCGGGCGCGGCGCGCCGCCTGCGCGACGAGCTCGCCACCCGCACCAGCCAGCTCGCCAGCGATATTTTGATGGCCGGCGCCAAGCTGAGTATCTAGCGCAGGATGAGATCAGGTTGGGCCGCGACGACGGACCGCCTCGTGTCCCGGACGCACGCGGCATGAGTACCGCGAGCCGGTGCTCATTCTACTTTGCATGGGGTTGTTTTCGCTTTTTTGCCTGGGCATCGGGCGCTCCAGGGAGGGAAGGCGAAGCTACACGTCCAGCGTCACCGTCACCGGCACGTGGTCGGACGGTCGCTCCCAGCTGCGGGCGTCTCGCGTAATCTTGAAATCGCTGACACCGTCTTTCAGCGCGCGCGAGACCCAGATGTGGTCGAGTCGCCGGCCGCGGTCGCCCACCGTCCAGTCGGCGGCGCGGTAGCTCCACCAGGTATAGACCTTTTCCGAAAGCGGGATCCGCTCGCGCGCGACGTCGAACCATTCGCCATGGGTCTGCGCCGCCAGCAGCTTCTCGCATTCGATCGGCGTGTGCGAGACGACCTTCAAAAGCTGCTTGTGCGACCACACGTCGTTCTCATGGGGCGCGACATTGAGGTCGCCGACCAGGATATGCCGGTCGTCGCCGCGCGGATGCAGCGGTTCGCACGCCTTCATCTCGTCGAGAAATTTCAGCTTGTGATCGAACTTCGGATTGAGCGCGGGATCGGGAATGTCGCCGCCGGCCGGAACGTAGAAATTGTGCAGCACCAGTGGTTTCGCAAGCTGCGCCTTCTCGCCGAACGCCACCGAGATGTGGCGCGAATCGATGTTGTCGCAGAAGGTTCGGATATCGGTGGCCTCGAACGGCAGTTTCGAGACGATGGCGACGCCGTGATAACCCTTCTGTCCGTTCAGCGCGACATGCTCGTAGCCGAGACGCTTGAATCGCTTCAGCGGGAAGGCGTCGTCGATGCATTTTGTTTCCTGCAGGCACAGCACGTCCGGCCGCGCCGATTTGAGGAATTTGGCGACGATGTCGATGCGCAGGCGCACCGAATTGATATTCCACGTTGTCAGGGAAAACCGCATGAGGGCCGTGTCTTAACACGGTTCGTGATGACGTCGCCTGCTTGTCCACAGCTGGAATTTCGCAGCAATTTTGTAGGGTGGGCAAAGGAGCGCTAGCGACGTGCCCACCATCTATCGAATTGCGGCACTGTTGGTGGGCACGCTGCGCTTTGCCCACCCTACGATTTCGGCGGGGCGAAAGCCCGCCGTTCAGTTCGCCGGCGTAGTGTAGTTGGTGAAGTCGATCTTGAAGAGGCCGGGATCGACCTTCTTGGACGAATCCAGATTGTAGACCGCAATCGTGGTGTCGTAACCCTGCGGGTCGGTTACCGTCCATTGCTTGAGCTGGCCGTCCTTGACGCCGACCATCAGCATCAGCCGGCTGGTGCCGATCAGGGCCTGCTTCTCCTCGATGGTGACGCTGATGTAGATGTCATCGGCCGTGACGTTGACGACATTGGTGTCCTTCAGCAGGTCGATCCGGTCCGACAGCAGGAAGCGCAGCGGCGTTTGCGACAGCGGATAGATGTCCTGGGTCGCAAGCTTCGTATCCCGCACCGCCAGCGACGAGCCGTCGGCGATGATCGCGATCGGACTGGGCGCATCGTACTCGAAACGCACCTTGCCCGGCTTCTGGATGTAGAAATCGCCCTTGGTCTTGCTGCCGTCGGGGCCGACCTGGACGAAATTTCCGACCAGCGTCTGCAGCGAGGACAGATAGGAACTGACCCGGGCAGCCTGCGCCTTCTGGCTGGCGTCGAAGGTTGCAAAAATATTAGCCGGGACATTGCGGTTTGGGTCGGGAATCACCGGGTTCGGCGGCGTCTGGGTGGCGCCGGTGGTCGTCGGCCCCTTTTCCTGTGCGCTCATCTGCACGCTGCCGTCGCGGGCCTTGGCCTTCGGCGCGGGCTTCGGAACCGGCACGGTCTGCGAGCGCGCAGGCGTCGCAAAGCCTGCGATGGATATGGCGATTAAAAGGGCCAGTCCGGAGCGCAGCCCGCGATGGGTGGGTTGTTGTGTCATCAGGTATTTCGGATCTCTATTCAACGAGGCACCCCGCTGCCGGCCATTTTATCGTGCTTTCGACCAAAGGAGGTATCGTTTTTCCGTGAAAATCGTTGCGCCGAAACCCCGTTTGGCGCCGGTATCTAGAATCCGCCCTCTTCTTCCGCGACCAGAATTTCGCGCTTGCCGGCGTGATTCGCCTGCCCAACGATGCCTTCGAGTTCCATCCGTTCCATCAACGACGCGGCGCGGTTGTAGCCGATCTGCAGCCGGCGCTGAATATAGGAGGTCGAGGCCTTGCGGTCGCGCTTGACGATCGCAACCGCCTGCGAGAACAGGTCGCCGCCGCCATCGCCGCCCATGCCGGTGGAATCGAACACCGCGCCGTCCTCGTCGGTCGGCTCTTCCGCGGTGACCGCCTCCAGATATTCCGGCTGGCCCTGCGTCTTGAGGTGACGCACGACCTTCTCGACTTCCTCGTCGGAGACGAATGGCCCGTGCACGCGGCTGATGCGTCCGCCGCCGGCCATATAGAGCATGTCGCCCTGGCCGAGCAGTTGCTCGGCGCCCATTTCGCCGAGGATGGTGCGACTGTCGATTTTCGAGGTGACCTGAAACGAGATACGGGTCGGGAAGTTCGCCTTGATGGTGCCGGTGATGACGTCGACCGAGGGACGCTGGGTTGCGAGGATCACGTGCAGGCCGGCGGCGCGCGCCATCTGGGCGAGACGCTGCACCGCGCCTTCGATGTCCTTGCCGGCCACCATCATCAGGTCGGCCATTTCGTCGACGATGATGACGATAAAGGGCAGCGGTTCGAGGTCGAGCTTTTCGTCCTCGTAGATCGCCTTGCCGGTTTCCTTGTCGAAGCCGGTATGCACCGTGCGCGTCAGTTCTTCGCCCTTGCCCTTGGCTTCGACGAGGCGCTGGTTATAACCGTCGATGTTGCGCACACCGAGCTTGGCCATTTTCTTGTAGCGCTCTTCCATCTCGCGCACGGCCCATTTCAGCGCCACCACCGCCTTCTTCGGGTCGGTCACGACCGGCGTCAGCAGATGCGGGATGCCGTCATAGACGGAGAGTTCGAGCATTTTTGGATCGACCATGATCAGGCGGCACTGATCCGGCCGCAAGCGGTAGACCAGGCTCAGGATCATGGTGTTGATCGCGACTGATTTGCCGGAGCCGGTGGTACCGGCGATCAGCATATGCGGCGTGCGCGCCAGATCGATGATGATGGATTCGCCGCCGATATTCTTACCGAGGCAGAGCGGAAGTTTCGCGTGCGACTCGTCCTTCGTGGTCAGCAATTCGCGCAGGTAAACCTTTTCGCGATGCACATTCGGCAGTTCGATGCCGATGGCGTTGCGGCCGGCGACCACGGCGACGCGGGCCGAGAGCGCGCTCATCGAGCGGGCGATATCGTCGGCAAGGCCGATCACGCGCGAGGATTTGATGCCGGGCGCCGGTTCGAGTTCGTAGAGCGTCACGACCGGGCCGGGGTTGGCCTTGACGATCTCGCCGCGGACGCCGAAATCGCCGAGCACGCCTTCCAGCGCGCGCGAATTGGCCTCCAGCTCGGCCTTGCTGAGCGGTTGCCGATCCGATGCCTTTGGTGCCGTCAGCACCGAGACCGAAGGCAGTTCGAATTTGTCGGATTTGCGTGCCGCCGTGCGCGGCGCGGCCTTCTTGCGCGGAGCGCGAGCGGCCGGGACTTCCTCGTCCTCGTCTTCCTCTTCTTCCTCGTCCTCGAATTCCTCTTCCCGCGGGGCCAGTGCCGGTGCAGCGCGGCCTTTGAGGCTCGGTTCCTGACGTTCGAACGAGGCGGTGCGAGGCGGCGGCGAACTCGACACCAGCGATCGATAGGCCGCGCTCATCAGCCAAGCGAGCCGCGCCTTTGCGCTCATCAGCGCGTGATACACCCATCCGAGCGAAACCGAACTGCGATCCCCTTCTTCCTCGAAGGGCGCGTCATCGTCCTCGATCGGTGTCAGCTCTTCATCTCTCGGACGCGAGCCCCAGCCGCTGGCAAACAGGAAGGCCGCGCACATCGCCACGAACAGGATGATGCCGAGAACGAGACGATAGGTGAAGCCGGCCGGACCGAATACCACGGCCGGCGCCCGCACCAGCGCGTCGCCGACGACGCCGCCAAGGCCGGTCGGCAGCGCCCACGTTCCGCCATGCGGCCAGCAGCTTGCAAAGCCCGCCGCGATCACCGTGCAGAGAATCCAGCATCCAAGGCGCAGCGCTTCGCGGTCGAAGGTGCGATGGGTCAGCATGCGCCAGCCCCACACCGCGATGGGGAGGATCAGCATGATCGCGCCGAGGCCGAGAATCTGCATCAGGAGATCGGCGCCGATCGCGCCGGGATAGCCGAGAACGTTGCGGATCGGGCGTGAAGTCGCGTGGCTCAGGCTCGGGTCCTGCACCGACCACGTCATCAACGCTGCCGCCGCCACGCCGGACAGCCCGATCAGGCCGAGGCCTGCAAGCTCGCGCAGCCGTCGCGCGAGGGCGTCGCGGATCGAGACCGGCAGATGGCCGACCAGGGGAATGACACGTTCGATCGCTGGCATGCTCATGGGGGCCCTGCGATTAATCCAGAATTTCGACCAGCCGGTGCAATGCCTCGGCCGTTGATTCGCTGTCGGAGACCAGCGCGAGGCGGATGTAGCCTGCGCCGGGATTGAAGCCGTCGTTCTGCGGTCGCGACAGATAACTTCCCGGGATCACGCGGACGCCCGCGTCCCGATAGAGTTTGACCGCCACAGCCTCGTCGCCGCCGCGCTCGGAGACGTCGAGCCAGACGCAGAAGCCGCCAGCGGGTCGCACATAGCCGTAGCGGCTGCCGAGAATCTGGTCGGCGAGATCGAACTTGATACGGTAAAGTCTGCGGTTTTCTTCGACGTGCATTTCGTCGCTATAGGCGGCGACCGCGACGTGCTGCAGCGGCACCGGCACCTGGGGTGCCGCGACATTGCGCAATTCGTGAAAGGCCGCGAGAAACTTTCGGTCGCCCGCGGCAAAGCCGACGCGCATGCCGGGCAGGTTCGAGCGCTTCGACAGCGACTGGAACGCAACCACGTTGGCAAAATCGGGACCAGCGCATTCCAGCGCGCTGCCCGGCGCCTGCCTTGTGTAGATTTCCGAATAGCACTCGTCGCTCAGGATCATGAAGCCATGGCGGTCGGCGAGCTTCTTCAAGCGCATAAAGTAGTCGCGCGAGGCGACCGAACCTTGCGGATTGGCGGGCGAGGCGATGAACATCGCCACGGTTCGGGCCAGCGTCGCCTCGTCGAGCGCGTCGAGATCCGGCAAAAATCCGTTGGCGAGAGTGGTCGGCAGGTAAATCAGTTCGCAACCGGCGGCGCGGGCGCCCGCGCCATAGGCCGGATAAAACGGGTTGGGCATCAGGATCGCGGGCCTGCCCTTGCGCGGGCCAACATAACGGGCGGCGGTGATCGCCGCGAAAAACAGCCCCTCGCGGCTGCCGCTCAGCACCAGGATTTCGCTCTCGGGATCGATCAGCCGCGGGAGCTGGAACCTGGTCGAAAGCCAATTGGCTGCTGCCCGCCGGAACGGCTCGATCCCCTTGGCCAGGGGATAGCGGCCGAAATCAGCAATGTGCTTCGCCAGAACCGGCCCGACAAAATCCGGCACAGGGTGCTGCGGCTCGCCCAATGACAGCGTAATCAATGGCTTGGCGGGCTGGTACGGCGCCAGCAGCTCGGTGGTGCGCAGAAAGGGCGAACGCTCGGCCTGACCGGCAGGTACGCTGCCGGCGCCCTGCGCCACGCCGGAAGAGGCAGTCATCGCCATGTCTGAAACGCCAGCACTTTCAATAGCGGTCGAGGGACCAAACCTCCGACCGGAAACACATCAAACCACCATAGATACGGCGAGGTTAAGACGCGATTAACCATCGACCGACCTGTACAATTTGCGCGGTATTACCATATCTAAAGTCGGTATTACCGGTGCAGGGGTCTGCCCTGGCAACGACAGTCACAAGTAAGGGCCAAGTGACGATTCCAAAGCCGGTGCGCGAGCACCTCGGGATCGCTCCGGGTAGCCAGGTCGAGTTCCGGCGCGCCGCCGACGGCAGCATCGTGATCGAAAAAGTCGAAGCGACAAAGGAACCCAGTCGCCTTGCCAAGCTGGTCGGTATAGCCGGACCCGGTCCCTCCACGGATGAAATCATGGCGATCACGCGCGGGGATTAGTCCGTGACGCTCGTTGATTCGAACATCCTGCTGGACGTCTTCACGCAGACTGAAGGCTGGTGGGAGTGGTCGCTTGCACAACTCGAGGACGCGGCTCGTCGCGGCCCTCTGCTTACTTTCCGGCCGTGACGTTGATCACGCCGGAAAGCGACGCGCGTACCTAGTTCCGGCCCGGGTTCGGCAAATCCGCTGCACAAAAAGAAAGGGGCTCCAACTTGCGCTGGAGCCCCTCAACGGTCAGGGCATTGCCGGGTATGTGCCCGAACCGGAGTTGTGGATGCGACCCCGGGGCAACGACTACGTTGTCCCTTGGGGGATCGCATCCCGGGAGAACTTACATGTTGTAGGCGCGCTCCGTGTGCTCGGTGACGTCGAGGCCTTCACGCTCGGTTTCGACGTTGACGCGCAGGCCGACGATCACGTCGACCACCTTGTAGAGGATCGCCGAACCGATGCCCGACCACACCAGCGTGGTGGAGACGCCCCAGAGCTGCGAGGTCATCTGCGCAACGAAGTCGTAGTCGGCGATCTTGCCGGCGGCGTAATCCATGACGCCGGTACCGCCGAGGGCCGGATTCACCAGGATGCCGGTGCCGAGCGCGCCGATGATGCCGCCGATGCAGTGGACGCCGAACACGTCGAGCGAGTCGTCATAGCCGAGCGAGTTCTTCACCACGGTGCAGAAGAACAGGCAGACGACGCCGACCACGAGACCAAGCACGATCGCGCCCATCGGACCGGAATAGCCGGCCGCAGGCGTGACCGCCACGAGGCCCGCCACCGCGCCCGACAACGCGCCGAGCACCGAAGGATGACCCTTGACGATCCATTCCGCGAACATCCAGGCCATCGCCGCCGCTGCGGTTGCAACGAAGGAGTTGGTCATGGCGAGCGCGGCGCCGCCGGAGGCTTCGAGGTTCGATCCGGCGTTGAAGCCGAACCAGCCGACCCAGAGCAGCGAAGCGCCGATCATGGTCATGGTCAGCGAGTGCGGAGCCATCAGCTCCTTGCCGTAGCCGACGCGCTTGCCGATCAGGAGCGCACCAACAAGGCCGGCGATACCGGCGTTGATATGCACCACGGTGCCGCCGGCGAAGTCGATTGCGCCCTTCTTGAAGATCCAGCCGGCATCGGCGTTGATCTCGTCGAGCTTGGCCTGCGCCGCGGTCTTCGCCGCACCGTCAGCCGCCGCGGCGAGCGCCTTGGCTGCATCCGTGATCAGATCCGGACCGGGCCAGTACCAGACCATATGCGCGATCGGCAGATAGATCAGGGTCACCCAGAGCGGAACGAACAAGGCAACCGCCGCGAACTTCATGCGTTCGGCGAAGGCGCCGACGATGAGGGCAGGCGTGATCGCCGCGAAGGTCATCTGGAAGCAGATATAGATGAGCTCGGTGATGTTGGCATCGACGCTGAAGGTTGCGGCTTTCGATTCCAGGGTTACGCCCATCAGGAAGGCCTTGGAGAAGCCGCCGATGAAGTCGGAACCGCCGGTGAAGGCGAGGCTGTAGCCGTAGAGCGACCAGAGCAGGACGACGATGCAGACGGTGTAGAACACCTGCATCAGGACCGAGAGCATGTTCTTGGAACGGACGAGACCGCCGTAGAACAGCGCCAGGCCGGGAATGGTCATCAACAGCACCAGCACTGTCGACGTCAGCATCCAGGCGTTGTCGCCCTTGTTGACGGTTGGTTCGGCGTAGGCCGCGGTCGCGGCGAACAGGCCGACTGCGAGGGCCGCCAGTCCCGCGCTATAGGGACGTTTAAACGTCATTTGGTTTTACTCCTGAGTGGTAAGGTTTGAGCGCGAAATCAGAGGGCCGCAGCATCCGCCTCACCCGTGCGGATGCGCACCGCATGGTCGAGGTTGATGACGAAGATCTTGCCGTCGCCGATCTGGCCGGTCTTGGCAGCGGAGGTGATGGCGTCGATGGTCTTGTCGACCTGATCCGAGGCGACAGCGACCTCGATCTTGATCTTGGGCAGGAAGCTCACGGCATATTCGGCGCCGCGATAGATTTCCGTATGGCCCTTCTGGCGGCCATACCCTTTGACTTCCGTCACCGTAAGACCATGAACGCCAATGGCGGTCAGGGCATCACGAACTTCTTCGAGCTTGAATGGCTTGATGATCGCCATAACAATTTTCATGGGTCCTATCCCCGCTTGGGCCCGGTTCAGACCGACCGGGCGTTCTCGACTGAGGTTCACCACGCGGAGATGTTCACTACGCGGGCACAGCCATGACCCTTAGAATCAAATGCCGTGCCAGATCGGGACCGTTTCCTAACAGACTATGAATCCGGCCCTTTTCGCCCTTAGCGGGAATTGCACGTTCCTGCGCCATTCCGTCGCGCCCAAAGCGTAGTCAGGCCTGCCCAAATCGCGGGCAGGCCTGACAGGCATCACAATCCTGCTCAGCGGCCGGGCAAGAAAACGGTAATGGGGTGGGGATCTATTGCAGCGCTTCGCCGTGCTGCGAGATATCGAGGCCTTCCAGCTCCTGCTGCATCGACACCCGCAGCGGGGCGAACACGCCAACGAACTTGAGCAGCACAAAGGTAACGCCGCCGGACCACACCAGCGTCGCGGCGATCCCATAGAGCTGGATCAGGACCTGTTGCGCATTGCCCTCGATCAGACCTGGGGTGCCGCCGATCGCGTTCACCGCGAACACGCCGGCGAGCAATGTGCCGGTTAATCCGCCAATGCCGTGGACGCCGAACACGTCGAGCGAGTCGTCATATTTGAGGCGCTGCTTGAGCCAGGTGCAGGCCCAGAAACAGAGCGTTCCCGCGACGACGCCGATCAGGACGCCGTGCCACGGCGCAACGAATCCGGAGGCCGGCGTGATGGTGCCAAGCCCCGCGACGGCGCCCGATATCATGCCGAGCACCGACGGCTTGCGCCGTGTCCCCCATTCGATCGCGGCCCAGGTCAGCGCGCCGGCGCAGGCGGCCAGATGGGTTGCTGTGATCGCCATCACCGCGCGCGAGTTCGCGCCCAGCGCCGATCCGCCATTGAAGCCGAACCAGCCGACCCACAACAATCCGGTGCCAATCACGGCAAGTGACAGGTCGAACGGCGCGAGGTTCTCGCTGCCATAGCCGTGACGCGGGCCCATCACCTTCGCCGCAACCAGTCCGCCGATGCCGGCGGAAAGATGAACGACGAGGCCGCCGGCGAAATCCAGCACGCCCCAGGTGGCAAGGAATCCGCCACCCCACACCCAGTGCGCGAGCGGCACATAGACGAACATGAACCAGCCGACGGAGAACAGGAGATAGGCCGAGAATCGCATCCGGTCCGCCACGGCGCCTGCCACCAGCGCTACCGTGATGATCGCAAACGTCATCTGATACAGCATGAAGAGCGCTTCCGGTATCGTCTTCGCCGCCGGGTTGACGCTCTCCATCGTCATTCCGATCAAAAACCAGCGGTCGAGCGTGCCGATCCAGGGACCGTCGCCGACGAAGGCCAGCGAATAGCCGAACGCCACCCAGAGAATCGAGATGATCGCAACGGAAGCGAGGCTCTGCGCCATTGTCGCCAGCACGTTCTTCTTGCGCACCATGCCGGAATAGAACAGCGCCAGACCCGGTATCGTCATCATCAATACCAGCGCGGTGGCAACGATCATCCACGCGGTGTCGGCGGCATTGATCGTGGACGTCTCGGCCAAGGCCGGCGTCGCGAGTGAGCTCGCCGCAAGAGCGATGAGCGCAGCATTCCCCGCTGCACGATACGATGGTGCCCCCATGGAATTCCCCCGGCCTGTTGTCGTTTTGTTGTCGTTTCTTGGCTTCTCGCGATCGGCGTCGTTGCCACCGCGCCTTGAACTCAGTGAAGCCTCAGAGTGCGTCGCTATCGGTCTCGCCGGTGCGGATTCGTAAGGCGTGGTCGATCGGCGTGACAAAGATCTTGCCGTCGCCGATCTGCCCGGTACGCGCGTTCGCGGTAATGACCTCGACCGCTTTTTCGGCGACGTCGGAGGCGACCGCGATTTCGATTCGGAGCTTGGGCAGGAAGTTCACGACATATTCGGCGCCGCGATAGATTTCGGTGTGGCCCTTCTGGCGGCCGTAGCCCTTGACCTCGGTCACCGTCATGCCGTGGACGCCGATGGCCGTCAGCGCCTGGCGCACCTCGTCAAGCTTGAAGGGTTTGATGATCGCGACGACGAGTTTCATGGTCAGGCCTTTATTTCCCTGGATATTTCTTGAGCACTCGGCAGACGGACCGCGCGGCGGCTCGCTGCCGACGCAAATCTGGCATCTTTCTGGGCAAATGGCACAAAAAAGTTGCAGGTAGAAGGGGAAAACATTTCCAGCTGGTGACGTCAATCACTGTACAGGCGGTAGGATCGTCCGCCAAAATACGGTTTCACCGCCAGCCACTCCGCCGGCTCTCCCATTTCCACGGCTCAAGGAAATAATAATGTCGAACCGATCGTGGTTTTATGCATCCAGCGGCCAGCAACAGGGCCCTTATCCGGAAGCCCAGCTTCGCGACCTCATTACCCGGGGCACGGTCAGCGCGGATACGTTGGTCTGGACCGAGGGGATGTCGGGCTGGCAACGGGCAGGGGAAATCCCCGGTCTGGTACCTGGCGGATCCGGCCCGCCCGCTTTCGCGCAGCCCGGTGGCCCGCCACAAATGGCCGGAAGCTATAGCGGGGGCCCGCTGTCGATTGATTTCGGAATTCTGGAGTTTGTCTGGCGCAGCCTCGTACTCGTGATCGGCCTCATCTTCATCATCCCGGGACCATGGGTCGTGGTGTGGTACGCAAAATGGTTCGTTCCCTGCGTCCAAGTGCCGGGACGGCCGAACCTCGGCTTCGCAGGCGAGCCGATGACGATCGTTCCCTGGTATTTCGGAGCTGCCGTCATCATTATCGGGGTTGGCCTGACCGGCATCGAGTGGCTCGGCAATCTGGTGAACATCGGCCAGCTGGTTCTCTACTGGCTTTTCCTGAAATGGTTTATCGCGAACCTTTCGTCCAATGGGCAGCCGCTCGGGCTCAGCTTCTCCGGTTCGGTGTGGGCTTATATCGGCTGGTCCATTCTGGCCGTGATTTCCATCATCACGATCGTCGGCTGGGCCTGGGTTTACGTCGCCTGGCTGCGATGGTTTTGTCGGAACATCGAGGGCACGCGGCGTGAAGTCCTCTTCATCGGCAGCGGATTGGAGTTTCTGTGGCGCGCGCTCGTGTCTGTGATCGGCTTCTTCTTCATCATCCCGATACCTTGGGTATATCGATGGATGTCGCAGTGGCTGGCGTCACAGACCGTTTTGGCGGAGCGCGGCGCGACCGCGTAAGCTTCACTTGCGCTGGCGCACCGAGCCTTCCTGGGCCACCGATGCCACCAGCGTGCCGTCGGGCTTGAAGATCAGGCCGCGGGTCAATCCGCGGCCGTCTTGCGCGCTCGGCGAGTCCTGCGCGTAGAGCAGCCATTCATCGGCGCGGAACGGCCGGTGAAACCACATCGCGTGATCGAGGCTCGCCGGCATCATGCGCTTGTCGAACAGGGTGCGGCCGTAGCGCGCCATCACCGCATCGAGCAGCGAGAAATCCGATGCATAGGCCAGCGCGCACAGATGTAGCGCCGGATCGTCGGGCAGCTTGGCCGCGGTGCGAATCCAGACATGGATGCGGCCGTCGTCGATCTTCTGACCGAAATAGCGGCCGAGTTCGACCGGGCGCAATTCGATCGGCCGGTCGGATTCGTAATAGCGGCGGATGAATTCCGGCATCTCCTTGAACATCGGCTGCTTCGACACTTCTTCCGCCGTGAGTTTTTCCGGCGGCGGGACATCCGGCATCTTTTCCTGATGGTTGAACGCGCCTTCCTCGTCCGCATGGAACGACACCATGATCGAGAAGATCGCGTTGCCATGCTGGATCGCGGTGACGCGACGGGTCGAATAGCTCTTGCCGTCGCGCAGGCGTTCGACCTGGTAGATGATCGGGATCTGCGGATCGCCGGGCAAGATGAAATAGCAATGGATCGAATGCGGCAGGCGGCCCTCGACGGTGCGGCATGCCGCCACCATCGCCTGTCCGATCACCTGGCCGCCGAACACCCGCTGCCAGCTCGTCTTCGGGCTGTTGCCTCGAAACAGGTTCACCTCGAGCTGTTCGAGATCGAGGATGGAAATCAGGTCAATCAGGCCCTTGGACATGGTGGTGCGCTTTCAATTTCGGGGTCATTCCGGGGCGCCTCGAAGAGGCGAACCTGGAATCTCGTGCCAAAACCTCTGGATTCCGGGTTCGCGCTGGCGCGCGCCCCGGAATGACGGTCAGCTTAAGTACCTTGTTTCTCGGCCCTGTTTCGCCCAGCTAATATCAGGTAGCAAGCGTAGTCTGACGAAGTAACCGGGCAAGGACCGCATGGCGGCACAGCGAAGTATTGTCATCTGCGGCGGCGCCTTTGCCGGGCTGGCGCTGGCGCTGGCGTTCCGTCAGGGCCTTGGCAAGGATATTCCCGTTATCGTGGCCGATCCGGCGCTTGCCACCCGGCCGAGCCGCGATCCGCGGGCGACCGCCATTGTGGCCGCGTGCCGGCGGCTGTTCGAGGCGCTCGGCGTCTGGGACCAGGTGGCCGCCGATTCGCAAGCCATCCTCGACATGGTCGTCACCGATTCCAAACTGGCGGATGCCACCCGTCCGGTGTTCCTGACCTTTGCCGGCCATGTCGAACCCGGCGAACCCTTCGCCCACATGGTCGAAAACCGCCGGCTGATCGATGCGCTGGTGGCCCGCGCCGAGGCTGAAGGCGTCGATCTCCGCGCCACGGCGGTTTCGACCTACGATTCGCGTTCCGATGGCATCACCGTGACGCTCGCGGACGGCAATGTCATCGAGGCAAGCCTGCTGGTCGCCGCTGACGGCGCGCGCTCAAAACTACGCGAGCGCGCCGGCATTGCCACCCATGGCTGGGACTACGATCAATCCGGCATCGTCGTCACCGTTGGCCACGAGCGGGATCATCACGGCCGCGCCGAAGAGCATTTTCTCCCGGCGGGGCCATTCGCGATCCTGCCGCTGACCGGAAAGCGCTCGTCGCTGGTGTGGACCGAGGATCGCGCCGAGGCCGCACGCATTACCGCGCTCGGCGAAGCCGAATTCCACGATGAACTCGAGAAGCGCTTCGGGCTGCACCTCGGCGAGATCAAGGCGCTCGACAAGCCGCGCGCGTTTCCGCTCGGCTATTTCGTCGCCCGCTCATTCATTGCCGAGCGGCTGGCGCTGGTCGGCGACGCCGCGCACGTCATTCATCCGATCGCGGGGCAGGGCCTCAACATGGGCCTGAAGGACATCGCGGCGCTGGCCGAAGTAGTGGTCGATGCGGCGCGGCTCGGCATCGATCCCGGGCAGGCCGACGTGCTCGACCGCTACCAGCGCTGGCGGCGCTTCGACACCATGGCGATGGGGCTTGCCACCAATTCGCTGAACTTCCTGTTCTCGAACGAATCGACGCTGCTGCGCACCGTACGCGATATCGGGCTTGGCCTCGTCGATCGCGCGCCGCCGCTGAAGAGCCTGTTCATCCGCCAGGCCGCAGGGCTGTCGGGCGAAGTGCCGCGGCTGCTGAAGGGCGAGGCGCTTTAACGGGCGAATGGCGAATAGTGAGTAGCGAATGGAGGTTTTGCTATTCGCCATTCGCTACTCACTATTCGCCAACGCGTCACTCGATCTTACGCGCCTCTTCCGGCAGCATGATCGGGATGCCGTCGCGGATCGGATAAGCGAGCTTGGCCGAGCGGGAGATCAGCTCCTGCCGGGTCGAATCGAACTCGAGCGGGCCCTTGGTCACCGGACAGACCAGGATCTCCAGCAGCTTCGGATCGACGGTGCTGTCGAGGCGTTCGGGCGTGGCGTTCATTTGCTGTCTCCGGCTAGCGCTGGTCCATATCATACAGGATCGCGAGGTGTCATGACGCTGACATCCGCACCAGTTCGTCGACCACGGCCTGTTGTCGCGCCTTCGGCAACGGCTGATCCGATAGCGCAAAGCCGAGAAACGCCCAATAGAGAATTTGGGCGCGGGCACGTGCAATTTCCGCCGATAACCCGGACTGGGCCAGAAGGCCCTCCACATAGCTCAACCGACGCCGATCGATCGCCTGCACGGCGGCGCGGGCAGCGGGGTCGATGCTTGCCCAGGTGCGGACCGCCCGTTCCAGCATCAGCCGCTCGCCGAACACGCGGCGCAGCAGCAGCGCGAGCGGGTTCTCGTCCTTCGAGGCCGCCTCGACATTGGCGATGATCTGCTCGGCCGCAACCTCGTGCCAGCGCGCAAGGATTGCGGCATGAAAGGCGGCGATATCGGCAAAGTGCCAGTAGAAGCTGCCGCGCGACACGCCCATCGCCTTGGCCAAAGGTTCCGCCTTCAGCGCGGTGAAGCCGCGGCTCGCCAATGCTTTCAGGCCCTGATCGAGCCAGTCCTTTGCCGATAGCTGATCGTTCATGATCGGTCCTGCAATGCGCACCATACACTACTGTATTGACAGGCGCCAGAATGCGGCGCATAACAATACAGTAGTGTATGGAGGCGTTCGATGCGCGATCTCATTCTGCAATGTGCTGGCGTCGCCGGAATAGTGGTTGCCCTGATTCACGGTGCGCTGGGCGAAACCAAGGTGTTTGCCAAAGCCACCATCCAGCCGGAGAGCCTGCGGACCCTGATCCGCCTCGTATGGCAGGCGGGTACGGTGGCCTGGATCGGCGGCGGCGTGCTGCTGATTGCCGCGCCCTCGTTTGGATCGGAGAGCGCGCGGCACTGGATCGTCGTGACGATCGTCGCGGTCTACGCCTTTGCCGCCGCTGCCAACGCCTGGTGGTCCCGCGGTCGCGGCTTTGGCTGGAAAGCGCTCGGCGCCGTCGTCGTGCTCGCCGTGGCGGGGTATTGACGCATTACTGCAGCCCGGTGTCGCCGCTGGTGCGCTTCTTGGCGAGATCCATTTCGGTCACCGCGATCAGGATTTCGGCGCGGGTTTTCAGGTCGGGCGCCTCCAGCATCGCCTGCTTCTCCGCCGGACCATAGGGCGACATCATGGCGAGCGCGTTGACCAGTGCCTCGTTCGGCGCGCTCTCGATACCTTCCCAATCCACCTTCAGATTGTTGGCTTCGAGAAAATCCGTCAGCACATCGAGCAAGGCCGCGCGGTCGACGGCTTCTTCGCCTTTGCGCGCCACGAAATCGTCGGCATAGGGAAAGAAATCCACCTTGCATTGCCGGTACGCGGTCAGCGCTGAGATTTCCTCGACCACCTTGAAGCGCGCGACGCCGGTCAGTTCCAGGATGTAGCGGCCGTCACCGGATTCGGCGAGCTGCGTGATGCGGCCGACGCAGCCGACCCGGAACAGCTCCGGCCTTGTCTCGTCCCTGCTGTGGGAAGTATCCGGCTGGATCATCCCGATCAGCCGGTGACCATCGCGTAGCGCGTCATCCACCATCGCCAGATAGCGCGGCTCGAAAATATTGAGCGGCATCTGGCCGCGCGGCAGCAACAGCGCGCCCGGCAATGGAAATACCGGAACGATTTCGGGAAGCTCGCCGGGTCCGCGGTATTCGGCATTGATCGGCATTTGCAGTCCCGTTGGTTCGGTGGAATACGCGCCTCACGAGAACAGAATCGTCGACAGCCGCTTTCGTCCCTCGACGGTCGCTTCGTCGGCGCCGCCCCACGCCTCGAAGAACTGCACCAGCTGCTTGCGCGCGCCGTCATCGTTCCACTTGCGGTCGCGCCTGACGATTTCCAGCAACTGGTTGGTCGCCTCGGTGCGCTTGCCGAGCGCGTTGAGCGCGGTGGCCAGGTCGAAGCGCGCCTGATGGTCGAGCGGGTCTGCGGCGACCTTCTGTTCGAGCTCGGTCACCGGGCCGACCGACTGGGCCTGCTCGGCAAGGTCGATCGAGGCCTGCACCGCCTTGACGGCGGCGTCATTGCGCTTCGATTCCGGCACCATCGCCAACGTCTGCTTGGCCTGTTCGACGGCGCCCGTCGTCACATAGCATTTCGCCAGCCCTGCCATGGCCGCGATATTGGTGGCATCGAAACCCAGTATCTCGGCATAGATCCGGGCTGCCGCGGCGGGGTCGCCTTCCGCCAGCACGGCCTCGGCCTCCTGCAGGATCTCTGCGATATTCGGCTCGCCCGGCGCCGTCATGCCCTTGGTGAGCTTGTCGATGAAGGCGTTGATCTGGCTCTCCGGTACCGCGCCCATGAAGCCGTCTGCGGGCTGGCCGCCCACGAACGCGATCACGGCCGGGATTGACTGAATGCCCATCTGGCCGGGGATGGCCGGATGCTCGTCGATATTCATCTTGACCAGCTTGACCTTGCCCTTGGCCGCGCGGACTGCCTTTTCGAGAACGGGCGTGAGCTGGCGGCACGGGCCGCACCAAGGCGCCCAGAAGTCGATCAGCACCGGCTGACGCTTCGATTCCTCGATGACATCCTTTACGAAGGTCTGGGTAGTCGTCTCCTTGATCAGATCGGGTGCTGCCTGCGGCGCCGGGCCGCCGCCCTGCTCAACTATCGTCACGGTATCCTCGCCTGATGTCTTGAGAAGATGTCTTGGAGTTAGAATCTTGGCGTTAGAAGATGTCTTGGAATTCGGACCCGTTCTAGCACGGCTAGGGGTGAAGTTCCTCATCCGCTAGATGGCGGCTTGGTCACAAAATTCAATCGGCAGGCGCCGGCCGCGTCATCGAGGGTCGGAACCCTGCCGGAACGTCGACACCCCGTCTGGGCAGGCCAAATACCTTCGATTGCGACGTGCGGGACGAATGGACAGCGTTGGGAGGCTGGTTCAAAAAAATGGCTCGAATCGCCCCGTATCGCGCCCGCGGCCTGGCCTTGGGTTCCCGGCGTGGGCTTACGAGGCCGACAAACCCCGTTTAGGCGTTGTTTCGGACCGATTCGCTCCCATTTGTTAATGAAATCGGATGATCCGCGCGCCAACAGATCGCACGCGGACTGTTGCATTCACGGTCCGCATTTGGCATAGGTCTGCCGTTGACGGCGAGCGTTCGCCGCCATCTCGGATGCGGGTGTAGCTCAGTGGTAGAGCACGACCTTGCCAAGGTCGGGGTCGAGGGTTCGAGCCCCTTCGCCCGCTCCAGATTTTCTTCTATGGCAAATTACCGGATCATCGACAGGCCGCCTTTTGGCGGCCTTGTCGTTTTGGGCACGGTCGTTTTTGGTGCCGTGATGTGATTCAGCTCTCCCTTGGCTCGAGCGGCGCGTGTAATTCTCCCGGGCAAGAGGTTGTGGGGTCTCTTCATCACTCGGCGGGGCAATTTCATGGGCCGGAAAATCATTCTGCTGTCCGACGGCACCGGCAATTCTTCAGCAAAAGTCTGGCGAACCAATGTCTGGCGCACCTTCGAGGCGCTGGATCTTTCCGGCAACGACCAGATCGCGTTCTATGACGACGGCGTCGGTACCTCGTCGTTCAAGCCGATGGCGATCCTCGGCGGCGCGTTCGGTCTCGGCCTGCGGCGCAACGTCATCGCCCTCTACAAATTCGCCTGCCGCAACTATCGCGATGCCGACGACGAGCTGTTCGGTTTCGGATTCAGCCGCGGTGCCTTCACGATCCGGATCGTGATGGGGTTGATCGACAGCCAGGGTCTCATCAAAGCCGACAATGAAGCCGAACTCCACAGCCTGGCGAGTGCGGCCTACCGCGCCTATCGCAGGGATCGCTACCATCATCTGAAGTTTGAAGCGCCCTATCAATGGGTCCGCAACAAGTTCGGGCCGCATTATCCTCCGAAAGAGGTTCGCAGGAACGTCAAGATCAGGTTCGTCGGCGTCTGGGACACGGTTGCCGCCTACGGCATGCCGGTCGACGAGATGACCCGCGGCATTCATCAGTATATCTGGCCGATTGAACTGCCGAACAACCGTCTCTCCCCTCGTGTCATGCGCGCCTGTCAGGCGCTGGCGCTCGACGAGGAGCGGACCACGTTCCACCCGCAGCTTTGGGACGAAACCGCCGGCATCAATGGCAACTCCGCTGCGCCCGACGTCAACGGGCGGCGCTTCATCAAGGACGAACGTATCAGCCAGGTCTGGTTTGCCGGCGTGCACACCAATGTCGGCGGCGGGTATCCCGACGATGCGCTCGCCTACATCCCTTTCGTCTGGATGATTACCGAGGCCAAACGATGCGGGCTCAAATTCAAATCGGATTATGCAAACGAGCCGCCCAATCCTGATCTGATGATATCCGATCCCGACACGTTCAAGAACGCGATTTCCAAGCGGGACAAGGACGGACGGCTCTACGACCCGCGCAAGGGTCTCGGCGGCTACTACCGCTACGGGCCGCGCAAACTGGTCCCATTCCTGTATCCGGAGACCAGGAAACAGGAAGACGACGAGGTCGGCGTCGGAATCGCAAAAATTCACGAAAGCGTCTTCAGGCGCATCGAAAACCACGCGCATGCTTACGCGCCGGTTGGCCTTCCGCCCTATTATCGCGTCGTCAAGGAAGACGGCGAGATCGTATCGCCCGACAAGTTCAGGATCGCGTCGGCCACAGAACCGTTTGAAGCCAGCACGGCTGCGGCGCAGCGTGCGCTGGCGCAGGAGCATGTTTGGAACGAGGTCTGGAAGCGCCGCATCACCTATTTCGCCACCGTCGGCGCGACGTTGTGGCTGGTGCTGTTTCCGCTGGTGAGCGGCGCGCAACGCTATGATGAATATACAAGCCCGATTCGCTGGGTGTCGGACTTTGTGCGCTTTGTCGGCGGATTTCTTCCAGGCTTTGCATCGACGTGGATCGACGGCTATGCACGCGCGCCGGGCTGGTTCCTTGTTCTGGCTGGCCTGGTTTCCGGCTTGCTATATGTGTCCTCGCGAATTGCAGGTCGCACATCAAATCTGATGGCTTCGATCTGGCGAAAGACGCCGGAAGCACCATCAGGCCTGCCCGACAACTGGATCTATCGTCTCCGCAGCAGCCCGCTTTACATCGGCTTCCACGACCATCTGAAACGCACGATCGCACCGGCGTTCTTCGCGGTGGTGTTCTTCTATCTCGGATTTGCAGCGGTGAATCATCTCGCCTACGATGGCCTGGACGTGGCCGGATACACCTGCGTTCACGGCGATGCCGATCCAAAGCCCGCAGTGCTTGAAATCAACCAGAGCAAGCGTGTTGAATTCAAAACGTCGGAACTGTGCAAGGCAACAGGCATCCTGCTCGAACATCGCGCGCGCTACTATGTGACCATCCAGCCGGGTGAGCCATGGTTCAATGGCGTCGCTCGCATCGGCACTCCGGTCGGAGGCTTCTCCGCCAAAGACCAGCCGGCCTGGTACGAGCGTGTATATCTCTCCCTGTTTCTGCCCTTGCGGCGGGAGCTATCCAAGGATTGGTTCCGCATCGTGCTGCGTTTTGGGCATGTCGGCGGCGAAGAGAGCTCCTACGAGCCTGATCCTTACGACGACATCATCCAGTTCAATATCGCGCCCACGATTGCGCCCAATCGCAAACAAGAACTGTTCGTCTTCGTCAACGACGCCGTGATCGGTGTGCCGGGTCTCCATGACCTGCTCTACCGCAACAATCGCGGCACTGCATACCTTACCGTAAAGCGAACAAGATAGCGGGCGCGTGACGGGTCTGTCCCATCGAATGGAACAGACCTGGGTGGATCCACCTTTCTGTGGAAGCTTGCCCACGCGGTGGGCGCTTCTCATTCGCGCTGCGCGTTCTGCGCAAATATTGCGATGCAGCGCGTCCGTCGCAAAAAATCTCAGAACCAGACCGGACGAGGAATTTTCCCTTCAGTCTGTTTTTGTCTGACGGAGCCGCGTACCTCCCGTAGCGGATGTGCTACCAGTTTGCGGTCTGTTTCTCTTCACCAGACCAAGCTCGCCTCTAGAACCTTTTCAAAATAATAACAGGCGCAGCCGCCAGGCTGCACAGGGAGTGACGCGATGAAATCGGCCTTCAATCGATCTATTCTTGCGCTCGCAGCCATCCTCGTTGTCGCGGGGGCCAGTCAGGCCAACGCGCAGCAGAAGCCTCTGAAAAAATACGAGTCCGGCACCAAGGATTTCTGGACCAACCCGCCGCCGGATTGGTTCCTCGGCGACGAGACCGAGGCTCAGAAGGGCCAGGCGCCACCATCCGGTCCGCCGACCGGCGCCTCGGACGCCGAACTTGCGGCGATGATGAAGAAGATCAAGCTGCCAGAGGGCTTCAGTATCGAAGTCTATGCCTCCAACGTGCTGGAGGCGCGGCAGATGGCCTGGGGCGACAAGGGCACGCTGTTCGTCGGCTCCTTCAGCCTCGGCAACGTCTATGCGATCAAGGACAATGGCGGAAAGAGAGAGGTCAAGACTGTCCTCAAGGGCCTCAACATGCCGACCGGCCTCGCCTTTCTCGATGGCGCGCTCTACGTCGTCGCGATCAACAAGCTGATCAAATACGAAAACGCCGAAGCCAATCTCGACAATCTCGGCGCCGGCAAGGTGGTGTATGACGACATGCCGTCCTACGTCGCGCATGGTTGGAAATACATCGCCGTCGACAAGGACGGCTGGTTCTACATGCCGTTCGGACCTCCCTTCAACATCGGCATCCCGCCCACCAGCCTCTCGCAGATCCGCCGCGTCGATCCCAAGACCGGCAATGCCGAGATCTGGGCGCTCGGTGTCCGCAACAGCGTCGGCGGCGACGTCGATCCACGCTCGGGGCGATACTGGTTCACCGAGAACGCGCGCGACTGGATCAGCGACGACATGCCGAGCGACAAGCTCAACATGATCTCGAAGATCGGCGAGCATTTCGGCTATCCCTACTGCCATCAGGGCGATATGCCGGACCCGAAATTCGCGATGGGTCACAAGTGCTCGGAGTTCACGCCGCCCGTGGTCAATCTCGGCGCGCACGTGGCGCCGCTCGGCATGAAGTTCTATACCGGCGATCAATTTCCGCCTGAGTACAAGAACAACATCCTGATCGCCGAACACGGCTCCTGGAACCGGTACAAGTACCAGGGCGCCCGGATCAAGCGCGTGATCGTCGATGCCGATGGCAAGAACGCCAAGTCGGAGATCTTGGCTTCCGGCTGGCTTGAAGGCGACACGGGTTACCTCGGTCGTCCGAACGATATCATCCTCGCCAAGGACGGTTCGATCCTGGTGGCCGACGACTGGGCCGGTGCGATCTATCGCATCAGCTACAAGAAGTAGGACGTCAACGATCAGGGGCTGCGGTTATCCGGGAACGGGTGGCCGCAGCCCTGTTGTTTGGGTGTGGGGCAGAGGAGTTCGCATGCGAAATGCACTGGTCGGGACCGTGCTGGCGTTGGCAATCGCCAGCGGTTCGCCTGTCCGCGCCGCCGATATCGCGGCCGGCAAGGAGAAGGCCGAGCTGTGCGTCGGCTGCCACGGCGAGGGCGGCATTTCGCAGATGGAGAACACCCCCTCGCTCGCAGCCCAGCCCGATCTCTTCATCCAATGGCAGCTCGTGTTCTTCCGCGCCGGCACCCGCAAGAACGAACAGATGCAGCCGATCGTCGAGCAGCTCAACAATGAGGACATCCGCAACCTCGGCGCCTATTACGCCTCGCTTCCGCCGCCGAAGACGCCCAAGCCCGACGACAACCCGGACCTTTCAAGTAAGGGCGCGCAGGCGGCGGCCGGACGGCGCTGCGCCTCATGTCACATGGATAGCTACGCCGGCACCAAGGCGGTCGCCCGCGTCGCCGGCCAGCGCGAGGAATATCTCGTGAAGGCGCTGCGCGACTACAAATCGGGCGTGCGGGCCGGCGGCGCCATGGCAGCGATGGCGGATGTGGCCTTCCCCCTCAGCGAGGAAGAGATCGAAGCGCTCGCGCATTATCTCGCGCATTTGTAGGTGGCGTAGTCCCGGGTGAAGCGAAGCGCAACCCGGGATAACCCGCCCAGCGCGAACAAACGAATGTCCCCGGATTACGCGGAGCCTGTCATCGGGCGCGCATTCGCGCGACCCGTAGGCTTCTCCGGGCTACGGGGTCCAACTAGCCCCTCTGCTTCTCATACGCCTTGAGGTGCGTGTAGGCGATGCGCAGCTTCGGCACCGGGATCTTGGCGGCGTCGGCGCGCGCAACGAGATCGCCGATCACATGGTCGGCCTCGACCGGCAGGCCTGCTTTGATGTCGCGGAACATCGAGGCGGTCATAGGCGAGCCTTCGGTCGTCAACAAGCCGCTGGTGCGCTGGAAGAATGGGCCGGTCGGCGCGTGGCCCGACGCCTTTGCAATCGCGCTGCATTCGTCGAGCATGCCGAGCAGAAAATCCTTGCCGCCGGCGACCGCCAGGATGTTGCCCACCGAAGTGCGCATCAGGCAGGTCGACGCGGCGAGCGAAGCGAGGAAAACCCACTTCTCCCACATATCCTGCATGATGTGTTCGCTGGCCACCGCGCCGACCTTGGCGCCCTCAAACACTTTCGCGATCGCGCGCACCCGCTCCGACATCGAGCCGTCGCGTTCGCCGAAATTGAGCGACTGCATCGGCGCGAGCTGAACCACCTCGCGGGCCTCGTTGAGCGTCACCGCGATCGCGCAGAGGCCGCCGAGCACGCGGTCGGCTCCGAATTTCTCGTCCAGCACGTTAAGGTGCAGCATGCCGTTGAGCAGCGGGATGATCGCCGTTTTCGGCCCGATCGCGGGGGCAAAGGACTTGATCGCGTCTTCCAGGTCGAACGCCTTGCAGCTCAGCAGCACGACGTCGAATTTCTCGGCGAGCTTGTCGGCCTGCACCGTCGGCGGGCTCTTGAGCGTCACGTCGCCGGCGGGACCCCTGATGACGAGGCCTGCGCTTGCGAGCTCGGAAGCGCGCTTCGGCCGCACCAGGAACGTCACGTCGTTGCCTGCCTGCAGCAGCCTGCCGCCGAAATAGCCGCCGATGGCGCCGGCGCCGACCACGAGAATACGCATGGATCAACTTCCTTTATTGTTGGCTTTGTTGTCGGCCTTATTGTTGGTCTTGGCGGGAGCCCAATAGCGAGGTTGGCGGATGACGAGCCGGAAAACTCCCGGCCACCATTACCACTGACTGTCAGCTATTTGCCACTCGCTATTCGCCTGCCTACCATGTCCCGCCGAACGGCTTGTGGCGGGTGGCTATTTCCCCGAGACCATTTCTTCGACTTCGCGAAGTTGCTCCTTGCCGAAAAACATTTCCTTGCCGACGAAGAAGGTCGGCGAGCCGAACGCACCACGCTCGACGGCGGATTGGGTGTTCTCGATCAGCTTCGCCTTTACGTCGGCGTCCTGTGAGCGCGCCAGCAGTTTTGCTGCATCGAGGCCGGACGAGGCCAGCGCCTTGGCCGCCACTTCAGGGTCATCCATTTTCTTCGGCTCGACCCACATGTGATGAAAGGCGGCCTCGACATATTTCTCGAACACGCCCTCGAACTGCGCCGCAACCGCCGCACGCATCAGGTTCAGCGTGTTGACCGGAAAAAATGGATTCCAGACATAAGGCTTGACCCCAAACCGCTTCAGGAAGCGCTCGGTCTCCAGCGCGTGGAATTCGCGCTTGTTCTTGATGCCGGCGAGCGTTTCGGCGGGCGACTTGTTGTTGGTGGCCTTGAAAATGCCACCGAGCAGGATCGGCACATATTCGAACTTCACGTTCGCGCGCTTTTCGATCGCCGGTATAGCTTCGTGGCTGAGGAAAGCGTTGGGGCTGCCGAAATCGAACAGGAATTGCGGATTTGAACTCACGGCAGTCTCCTTATGTTTTGGCGCATTGTGGCGCAAGGTTGGCGGTGCGTCCACAGTATTATGACGAGCGTAATATTGTGGAAATGCGCGGTTTGCCTACGTCACACCATCCGCCGAAGCGGGCGGCGACGCCAGACCAGTGTGTAATAGCCGAGCTGCAGGACGAACATGGCGCAGAACACGATCGGATAGGCGGCCCAGATTCCTTCCAGCCCGATGGTCCGGCTCAGGATCATGGCAGAGGGTATTTCGATGGCGACGATGGCGAAGATCGACAGCAGCATGGGGCTCAAGGCCACGCCGCCTGCGCGCATCGCGCCTGAGAACACGGTCGCCATGCCGAACGGCACCGAACTCCACAAAGCGATGATGAGCAGTCTTCTCGCGAGTTCGAGCACGGCTGTGTCGGTAATGAAGACGCCCAGCACCGCACGGGGAAACAGATAGATCAACGCCACCAGGCCGCCGGTCAGGACGAGATTGAGGAGCAGGCCGGTCCGGACGATGGCGTCCAGCCGGCCGGCATGCCCGCTGCCGATCGCCTGCGCGCCGAGGATCGAAACCGAGATCGAAATCGATATCGCGGTGAACTGCGCATAGCCCATGATCTGGTTGACGGCGCCATAGGCTGCGGTGGCGTCAGAACCGAAGCCGTTGACGAGGCCGAGCAGCACCAGCTCGGCGATCGCCATCACCACCATCCCGACCGCGCTCGGGATGCCGATGCCGAGGATTTTACCGAGCAGCGCGCCATCCAGCCGAAGCCTGCGCAGAAATTCGGCGTCCGGCGCCAGCGGACTCTTCTTGTGACGGAGATATAGACCGAGCACGAATAGCGTCAGCGCGGTGGAAATAGCCGACGCCCATGCCGGGGCCGTCACGCCGGTGGCGGGAAATCCGAACCAGCCGCGGATAAGGAGTGGCGTCAGGATCAGGCCGATCGCGGTCGATACGGCCAGCGCCAGCAGGGGCGTCAGCGTGTCACCGACGCCCCGCAGCATCGCGGTCGTCAGCAGGAAGACGAAGCCGAGCGGCATCGTCAGCAGCATGACGCGCGCGTAAGCGCTGGCCAGGTCGAGGACATCGGGCGGCGTGGCGAGCGCGGCCATCAATTGCCGGCTGAACAGGCCGCCGAACAGCGCCACTGACATGGCGAGGAGGAGGGCGACCGCCAGCGTCGCGCCGGCGACCGCCTTCACCGTGTCACGCTCGCCCGCGCCCCAGGCCTGTCCGATCAGGACGGTTGCTCCCGTGCTGAGGCCCATGACGAAGGCGAACAGGAAGAACATGACGGGAAAGCACACCGAGACCGCCGCCAGCGCGTCGACCCCGATCATCTGGCCGAGTAATGCGTTGCTCACGGTGCCGAACAGCGATTGCAGCGCGTTGCTCAGCATCAGGGGCGCGAGGAAGACGAGGAATGTCTTCCAGAGAGAGGGGGATTTCGGCACGGCGTTTATTCCCATTGTAGACGTGACGGATCGTTGCCGCGCACCGGAGCGGTGGCGGATGAGAGGCCCTGGAAATTCGGCTAGAGTCCGAAGCGCGCCTATGGCTCGGCGCGATCGCTGAAGGCGAGCTTGACGACGTGGTCGCGGATATCGTCGGGCCAGCCGGCGACCAGACCGACGAATCGCCGCCGGTCATCGGCGAACAACGCCCGCGAGGCTTCCTCGAAACCTGCGAGATTGCCGGCCATGACAGACATGAAGCGATAGGCGGCATCCCTTGCCGCGCGGGCGCGATCCGCATCGCCATTGGCGCGGCGCGCTTCTTCCACCAGCTTTCGCAACGCCACCGACGCGCCGCCGGGCTGCGTGCCGAGCCACTCCCAATGGCGCGGCAACAACGTCACCTCGCGCGCGACAACGCCGAGCTTCGGCCGTCCGCGCCCACGCGGCTCCGCTGACGCCGCCTCTTCGGTTTCGACATCCACAGGCGCGGCGGGTTGCGGCAAGCGGGCAATGATCTCGCGTTCGGTGCCGCGAAGATCGAGATCGATCGGGGAGCCGGTCGCGTCGCTGAATATGATGATCGGCGGCGCGGCCGGCCGGCGGGACGCCTGCACGACCGCTATGGCGACCTCGGCGAGCGGACCCGCCGCCAGGCGTTGCGGGCCCATGAAGGCCGTGAAATGGGGGCGGGTCTTGTCAGCCATTGGAGTAGCTCTGGATTTTCGGTAGCCAATATTTACCCGGATAATTTTGTTTGTCAATATCATCCGGGTAAATATATGGCGCCGCCAATGGCCGTCTCGACTTTCCGTCCCCCGGCTGGCACCAACGGCGGCCAATTGAAGGGAACGCCATGCTGACGGTTCATCATCTCAACAATTCCCGCTCGCAGCGCGTGCTGTGGCTGCTCGAAGAGCTCGGTGTTCCCTACGAGATCGTCCGCTATCAGCGCCAGCCGGACATGCGGGCGCCGAAGGAGCTGCGCGCCATTCATCCGCTCGGCAAATCGCCCGTCATTACCGACAATGGCAACACCATCGCCGAGTCCGGCGCGATCTGCGAATACATCATCGGCACCTATGGCAATGGCCGCCTGATCCCGCCGCCGAACACGCCGGAGCGGCTGCGCTACACCTATTGGCTGCACTATGCCGAAGGCTCGGCGATGTCGCCGCTGCTGCTGAAGCTGCTGTTCACGCTGATGCCGAAGCGCGCGCCGGCCTTGCTGCGGCCGCTGGTGCGCAAGGTCTCCAACACGGCGCTGACCACGTTGGTCAATCCGCAGCTCAAGCAGCACATGGATTATTGGGAGGGCGAGCTGGCAAAAAGCGAATGGTTCGCCGGCAGTGAATTCACCGGCGCCGACATCCAGATGAGCTTTCCGCTGGAAGCCGCCGCGGCACGTGGCGGGCTGGAGGTGGGTCATCCCAAGGCGATGGCGTTTCTCGAACGCATTCACGCCCGGCCGGCCTATGCGCGCGCGCTGGAAAAGGGCGGGCCGTATGTGATCGGGCGGTAACCACCTGGAATTGCGCTACGTCAGAGGCGCGCTGGTGAAGGAGCGCGATCAATGACCGTCGACGTTGACCCGGGTTGGTTATCTAAACGGACTGCGTTCCCCGAAGCGTTCGCCAATTCTGCGTCGTTATGGCCCAAGAACTGCTTGCGAAGAATGCTGGCCAAATTGTTTGAACTGGAGATATGCTATTCCAAGTTGTGTGACGCGCAACCAGTTGAAGAGCGCGTCGGGCTGGTGCGACTGTCTGAAGACATAATCGAAGGAACTAAATAGCGGGGGGTCCAGTGACTGCGCCCAATTTCATTCCAGATCCAATTTCAAGACGCATTAGAATTTTTTCATTCGATCCCGGTCTGGCCAGCCAATACGATATGGCCGGAATCGGAGAAATTACGATCAAAGTTCCGTGGGAAGAACTGCAGCGCGGTCCGATCGGGGAGTACATCGAGGTTATCGACGTTGATCACGCCAGCGGAGTTTTGTACCGGCCCGTCGATCTCAGTGATCCCAAGCTGCTTGCACAGGATGGCTTAGCGCCCTCCGAGTCTAATCCCCAATTTCATCAACAGATGGTCTACGCAGTTGCGATGACCACCATCGGACATTTCGAGCGCGCGCTTGGCAGGGTCGCCCTCTGGTCCGCCCACCGCAAGCGCTATCCAGACGGCGGCTACGACGAATACTTCGTCCGGAGACTGCGCATATATCCGCATGCGCTGCGCGACCGGAACGCCTACTACAGTCCCGAGAAGAAAGCGTTGTTGTTCGGCTATTTTCCAGTGGAAATCAAAGACGAATTCAACGCACCCGGCACCATGATCTTCACGTGCCTCTCACACGATATCATTGCGCATGAGACGACCCATGCGCTGCTCGACGGAGTGCACCCGCGCTTCAACGAACCCGTCAACGTGGACGTGCTTGCCTTCCACGAAGCATTTGCCGATATCGTGGCACTATTCCAGCATTTCGCTTATCCCGGAGTGCTGCGCGACCAGATATCCCGCACCCGCGGCAATCTTGCCAATGAGAATATGCTCGCCCAACTGGCCCAGCAATTCGGACGCGCCGCAGGTCGCGGGGGCGCGTTGCGTGACGCGCTCGGCAGAAAGAATGAAAAAACCGGCAAATGGGAGCCGCTACCGCCCGATGCCAACGCACTAGAAAGAATCTCCGAACCGCACGATCGCGGAGCTGTGCTCGTGGCAGCGGTATTCGGCGCCTTCTCGAAGGTCTATCGGGCGCGCACGTTGGATCTCTTCAGAATCGCGACAGAAGGCACCGGCGTGTTGCGCGAGGGTGATATTCATCCGGATCTGGCGAAACGCCTCGCCGAAGAGGCGGCCCGAATCGCATCGTACATACTGCAGATGTGCATCCGGGCAATCGACTACTGCCCACCGGTCGACATCACATTCGGCGATTATCTGCGGGGCATCATTACGGCTGACTACGACCTGAATCCAGACGACGAATTCGGGTATCGGCTGGCGTTCGTGGAAAGCTTTCGGCAATGGGGAATCCATCCGCGCGGTATGCGGAGCATGTCCATCGAAAGCTTGATGTGGCCGACAGGCGAGGAAGCGATGCAGGACGAGGACGTCCCAATAGATCCCGCGGAATTGAAATCACTCTTCGAAGAACTCCAAGAGACCGATGCGCCAGACTCTCCTGGAAAAAGGAGGAAGGCCCGGTCCCCCAAGGACCACCTCAAGCCCTGGCACCTGGACAGCGATCGTTTCAAGACTTGGCAGGGCATCGACGAAAATGCCCGGGTGCTGTGGGCATGGCTGGTCAAGGGCAAAGGCGAAAGGTTTGCGAAGGCGGCCGGCATCATCCTTGATAATAGAGATGGTCCTGTTCCCGCCACAGTGTTTCGCCCCGTCGAAGCATCCGAAGGGCCTGCTCAGGTGGAGGTGCATTCGGTCCGGACTGCCCTTCGGCGTACCGCGAAGGGAGCGACGGCAAATGTCCTGGTCGTCGAGATAACGCAGCGACGTCGCGGATACTTCGATCCTCAAAAACAAAAGGAAATGGATAGTCGCCGCAGCATTCCCAAGGATGAGGAAGGCGACTTCCGATACCGCGCCGGCTGCACTTTGCTGATTGATCCCGCGAGCATGACCGTCCGGCGGGTCATCAGGACAGCCGGAACGATCGCGGATAATAACGAACTCGAACGGCAACGGCGGTTTTTGGTGGATGGAGGACTGGAGCCCAACAATGCCTACTCGCCGGCCGTGAGCGTGCTGCGTTCAAAAGAGCCTTTTGCCATCCTGCACAGGCACGGAGGCTGACATGGCCCGTCAACCAAAGAAGACTGCTGGAAAAAAATCCCCGAAACGGTCAACCAAGAAAACAGCGACAAACAACAGGCCGGAAGCAAACTTGATGCCTCCCAAAGGAGGCGTGGCGATTAGAATGTACCGGATTGGTCATGGCGACTGCTTTTTGCTGGCCTTCAGCGGCAAAGAAAAACCGATCTTTGTGCTGATCGATTGCGGATACAAGCCCGGTTCTCCCAAGTTCATCAACGATGTCACCACGCCCGATAAAGTTGTCGCAGATATCAAGGCTGTCACTGGTGGCCATATCGATGTTGCGGTTATTACCCATGAGCATCAAGACCACGTCAATGCGATCACAAAGTCGAGGTTTGACGGCTTTACGATCGGCCAGACCTGGTTCGCGTGGACCGAAAGCGAGGACGACAAGCTGGCGAAACGTCTGCGAAAAAATTATGGTGATCGCCTCAAGACATTGGTTGCCGCTAGCATCAGGCTTGCTGCAACCAACCCGTCGCTCGCACTTAAGATGAACGAGTACATCGCTCTGGCAGTTGGCGGCGAGCAGCCCGCAGGCTCCAGTATCCCAAACGCTTTCTCGGCGGCCGGCTCGTGGACCAACAAGGACGCGATGAAGCTTTTCCGCGATTTATCGCAATCCGAAGTAAAGTGCCTCTATCCTCACAAAGAGATCATTAAATTGCCGGGGGCGGAATCGGTGCGGGTGTTCGCGCTGGGACCACCCTACGACGAAACCGCACTCAAGGATCTCGACCCTCATGATGGTGAAGGTTTTCCGCAGCAAGGCCGACACATGGCTGCATCATTGGCGTCGTTCGGCGCTGCGGTCAATGCGGCCCCCGGCTCCGTCGTGGCGGGACCGTTCTCAGCTCGCCACGCGGTTTCGATCGATAAGCTTTCGAAAGAGCTGGAGTTGCAGTCCTGGTTCGACAAGAACTACGGTCTCAAAAGAACGGCGTCGAACCATTTTAATCCCGAGCAGGATGAAGTTCCGGCAAATGCGGATTTTCGCAGGATTGACCATGACTGGCTGCAATCGGCGGAGACCCTTGCCCTTGCTATGGGCAATGACACCAACAATGCGAGTCTTGTCCTGGCGTTCGAACTGGGAAAGGGCGGCAAGGTCCTGCTATTCGCGGCCGATGCACAACGTGGAAACTGGGCGTCATGGGCCGCCGGATCATTCAAGGATGGCAACGAAACGGTCGAGGTACGCGATCTTCTCGGCCGAACGGTACTTTACAAGACCGGTCATCACGGAAGTCACAATGCGACGCTGAGCGGAGACGCATCTTCGGCCACTCCAAACTTGAGCTGGCTGGGACGGGGCGGCCACTCGAGTGAGTTTACCGCCATGATAACTGCTGTGAGAGCTTGGGCTATCCAGCCGACTGTAGGCTGGGACCATCCGCTGAAATCGATCAGGGAGGCCCTGCTGGACAAGTGTTCAGGCCGAGTCTTTCAAACCGATACCGATTTTACGAAGATGGTGCCGCTTGACGGAACTAGTAAGCGCCCATGGGCGGCATTTCAAGCGCGATCAACTGGCGGAGAATTGTACTTCGACTATCATATCGAGCCCGGCTAAGAAGGGCCGATCTCGTCAATCGCCTGCAATATCGGATCACGGCTGCACCGCCGCGATGACTTCCTTCACCAGCCGGGCAACGCCGCGCATGTCGCCGGTCGGATCGACGCTGTCCCCGAGCCGCACCACGACGAGGCGCTGCGACGGCATGATCACGATGCGCTGGCCGAGAAGGCCGGACGCGAAAAACGAATCGCCGGGCATGCCTAGATGGACGCGGCCCCTGGCATCGGGATGATCGCTGCGGTTGGTGTAGAACCCCGCGGCGTAATCGCTGTCCAATGTAGCTGCGGCGCAGAAGTCCACCCAGTCTTCGTGAAGGATCCGCTTTCCGCCGACCACGCCGTCGTTCAGATAGAGCAGGCCGAATTTTGCCCAGTCGCGCGCGCTCGCGAGCATGTAGTTTGCACCCTGCAACGTGCCGACGCCGTCGAACTCGAGTGTGACGGTGCGCATGCCGAGCGGACTGAACAATTCGCGCCAGGCAAAAGCGAGCGTCCGCTCGGGTCCCCCGGCGGCATCCCTGATGATACGCGCGAGGATCTGCGTGGTGGCGCTGGAATAGTGAAATCGCTTGCCGATCGGCGCGATCAGCCGTGTATTGACGGCATAAGCGGAAGTATCGTCTTCCAGAAACATCCGGCTCGATCGATCGAAGCCGGAATTGGTCTCGTCGAGATCGAGGCCCGAGGTCATGCGCATGAGATGCTCGACCTCAATCTCGCGGCGTGGATCCTCACTGGCGCGCCATTCCGGGATCGGTGCGGGCATCGACGGCGTGACCAGGCCCTGCTGCGTCAATACGCCGATCAACGCGTTGATTACCGATTTGGTCATGGAAAAGCCGAACAGCGGCGTCTCCACACCGATGCCGGGCGCATAACGCTCGGCAATCACCTTGCCGTCATGCACCACCACGACGGCCTTGGTTCGCCGGAACGGAGGCGTGGCAGGTTCTTCGAAAGCATGGTCGAGCGCGGCCTTCAGCGCGGGATCGGTCGGTTCGACTACGGCGGGCCCGGCAATCTCCGGCAAGAGCGGCGGTGTCTTCGACACCCTCAGCGTCTCGACATCGTTCTTCAGCAGATACGGCTCTTTCGCGCCGTGCTGCTCGACGCAGCCGAGCCCGTCATGGAATGATGCGCGGCCCCTGAACAGGCCGAGCGTCGAGGCCTCGACGGCTCTCGCCTTGCGATCGACCTCGAACTTCATGACATGACGCAAGCGGCGGAAGCCCGGCCGATCCATCGTTTCGGCGAATACGGCCTGCGGATCGAGGCCGGAAACAAAGGCCTTCGTGCAAACCATGTGCGCGACGGAGCCCGTGGCGAGGCGAACAGTGCGGTCGGGCCGGAAGTGCACGCCCAGCCCGGTGAGCGCAGCCAACACGACGGCGACGGTAGCGACGAGGATCCATTTCCACGAAGTCACGCAGTTCTCCGGCGTTGCGCGGCGGCCGCTTTCGTTTCTATCGCGACGTCGGCGCCGCACCCACCGAGGGCAGCGCCTGCACGGTGACGTCGGGTGGCGGCACGTCGTCATCTGGCACGAAGAAATCCGACATCAGCGGCACCGAGCGATCGACACGGTAGTGCTCGAAGTCCCTGACGCCAGAGGCGTACAGTACTTTGTCGTCGATGCAGAACTGCCCGGTGAATTCCCGCGCCGGTCTTGTCAGAATGGCGTGCGCGGCATCGCCCATGATCTCGGGCGTGCGGCTGGCGCGCATCACGGCCTCGCCGCCGAGCAGGTTGCCGACCGCGGCGGTCGCGATGGTGGTGCGCGGCCACAGCGCGTTGACCGCCACACCAGCGGATCTCAATTCGCCTGACAGCCCCAGCACGCACATGCTCATGCCGAACTTCGCCATCGTGTAGGCGGTGGAATGCTCGAACCATTTTGCCTTCATGTCGAGCGGCGGCGACAGCATCAAGATGTGTGGATTGGCCGCCTTCTTCAGATGCGGGATGCAATATTTCGACACCATGAAGGTGCCCCGGGTGTTAATGCCCATCATCAGATCGAACCGCTTCATGTCGGTTGCTTGCGAGTTGGTCAGGCTGATGGCGCTGGCGTTGTTGACGCAGATATCGATGCCGCCGAATTCGGCGACGGTCTGCTCGATCGCCGCGATCACCTGCGCCTCGTCGCGGATATCGCACAGCACCGGCAGCGCCTTGCCGCCGGCGGCGCGAATTTCCTCCGCCGCGGTGTAGATGGTGCCCTTCAGTTTCGGATGCGGCTCCGCGGTCTTCGCCGCAATAGCAACATTGGCGCCGTCACGCGCGGCGCGGAGTGCGATGGCCAGTCCGATGCCGCGGCTGGCGCCGGATACGAACAGCGTCTTGCCTTTGAGGGATGTCATCTGAAACTCTCCTGTGAGAGGGGACGCATACTACGGCGCGTCCCTCACAAGTGCACGTCCTCATTGGCCCACCGCTGCCGCGCCTCTTGTGCGCGGATCGGGGGCACCGAGCAGATCGTTCGGCGTGACGGCGATCGAATTGGCCGAGGTCTGGCCGAGCGGCTCGATCACCTTGTGGCCTTTCGCCCTCAATTCGGCCAATACCTCGTCGGAAAAGCCGCGTTCCACACGCACTTCATCGGGCATCCATTGGTGATGGACCCGCGGGGCCGCCACCGCGGCGGCGACGTCCATCTTGTAGTCGAGCACGTCGATCACGACCTGCAGCACCGCCGATATGATACGGCTGCCGCCCGGCGAGCCCGTGACCAGCACTGGCTTGCCGTCCTTCAGCACGATGGTCGGCGACATCGACGATAATGGCCGCTTTCCCGGGCCGGGCAGATTGGCTTCGAAACCGACCAGGCCAAAGGCGTTCGCCGCGCCGGGTGCTGCGGTGAAATCGTCGAGCTCATTGTTGAGCAGCACGCCGGTACCCTCGGCGACCAGGCCAACACCATAGGGAAAATTCAGCGTGTAGGTGTTGCTGACCGCGTTGCCGCTGGAGTCGACCACAGAGTAATGCGTGGTGTTGCTGCCCTCGCGCGGGCTCACTGCCAGCACATCGGCCGCCGGCGTTGCGCGCGCAAGGTCAATGCCGGCGCGTTGCCGGGCCGCGTAATCCTTGGTGATCAGCACATTGACCGGCGCGTTGACGAAGGCGGGATCGCCGAGATAGCGCGCGCGGTCGGCGTAGGCGCGCTTCATGGCCTCGATCATGACGTGCAGCGAAGGCGCGGAGCCCTGCTTCATGTCGGCCATCGCAAATCCTTCAAGAATGTTCAGCGACTGCAGCAATACCGTGCCGCCGGAGGAGGGCAGCGGCATCGATACGACGTCGTAGCCGCGGTAGTTGCCGCGCACCGGGCTGCGAATGACAGCCTGATAGGATTTGAGATCGTCCACCGTCATGAGACCGCCGCCGTCGCGGACGGCCTTTGCCAGCCGTTCGGCGACCGGCCCCTCATAAAATCCGCGCGGCCCCTGTCCGGCAATCGCCGACAGCGTTGCCGCGAGATCGGACTGGATCAACCGGTCGCCCTCTTGCAGCCGCGTGCCGTCGCTGCGGGAGAACGCCTTCGCTGAATTCGGCCAGCGCCCCATTCGGCGGTACATATCGGACAGCGTGTCGGCCATATCGTCGGCGACCACAAAACCGTCGCGCGCCAGTTCGATGGCGGGTGTGAGGATTTGCGCGAGTGTGAAACGGCCGGAGCCGTATTTCTCCAGCGCCACTGCCAGCCCGGCTACCGTGCCGGGCACGCCGATACCAAGCGCGGAATTGCGCGACTTGTCGGCATCCGGTTTGCCGTCCGGTCCCAGAAAGATATCGCGCGTAATCGCTGATGGTGCAGTCTCGCGATAATCGATGGCGACATCTTCGTTGCGCCCGGCCGAATGAATCACCATGAAGCCGCCGCCGCCGATGTTTCCGGCGCGCGGATAGGTGACGGCAAGCGCAAAGCCGGTGGCGACCGCGGCATCGACCGCGTTGCCGCCTTGCTTGAGGATGTCGGCGCCGACTTGCGCGGCAAGCCTTTCCTGCGCCACCACCAGACCATGCTCGACCGTGATGGCGCGAACGGTGGAGAGATCGGGGGGCGCGTAAGAGCGGCGTTCCTGGGCAAAGGCTGTCGCCCCGAAGGCAAACGCAAGTACGAATGTGGCAGCTACTCGGCGCCACCGGATTGAAAAGACCGCCATCGAAAATCCGCCGCAGTTGGAGCCTGTGTGACGCTTGGCAACAGCCCCCAGCGCCGGTGACGCATGCTATATGAGTTCGCATTCAACGGGCAAAACGGCTCGCGAGACTTTTGAAGGAAATTTCTCACATGACGGTGATCGCTTCCGAGGCAGCCGGCGCCGAGATACCGCGGGAATATCCGCGCCGCGCCGCCGTCATCAGCTGGATATTCTTCGATTGGGCCGCGCAGCCTTATTTCACGCTGATCACCACTTTTGTATTTGCGCCTTATTTCGCGGGTTTTGTTGCGCCGGATCCGGCGCAGGGGCAGGCGCTGTGGGGATTTGCCACCGCGGCCGCCGGCCTGATGATCGCGCTGTTGTCGCCGGTTCTGGGCGCGATTGCCGATGCCAGCGGACGCCGCAAGCCGTGGATCGCCGGCTTCGGTTCGCTGCTGGTAATCGGCGCCTCGCTGATGTGGTTCGGAAAGCCTGGTGACCCCAGTGTCATCCCGGCGCTGTTGCTCGCCTATGCGATAGCGAGCGTCGGCGTCGAATTCGCCACCGTCTTCAACAACGCGATGATGCCGGCGCTGGTGCCGCCGGATCGAATCGGGCGATTGTCCGGCACCGGGTGGGCCACCGGCTATGTCGGCGGCATCCTCAGCCTGATCCTGGTGCTCGGCTTTCTGGCTGCGAACCCCGAAACCGGGCGCACGCTTTTCGGCCTGGCGCCGCTGTTCGGCCTCGACCCGGTCAGCCACCAGGGCGATCGGATCACCGGCCCTTTGACCGGCATCTGGTTCGTCATTTTCGTGACCCCGATGTTCCTGTTGACGCCGGATTACCCGGCAAAGCTTCCGATCCGCGAGGCGTTGCGCGCAGGACTGAGCGGGCTGAAGCGGACGCTCGGCGAATTGCCGAAGCAGAAATCGGTGGCGACATTTTTGCTCGCCAACATGATCTATACCGACGGACTGGTGTCGTTGTTTGCGTTCGGGGGCATCTACGCCGCCGGCACTTTTGGCTGGCATACGATCCAGATTGGAAGTTTTGGAATTCTGCTGGCCATCGCCGGCACGTTCGGGGCGTGGTTCGGCGGCAAGCTCGACGACAAATTCGGACCCAAGCGCGTCATTGCCGGCAGCCTGCTGATCCTGCTGTTCGCGTGCGGTGCGATTCTGCTGGTCGACAAGGACTCGATTCTGTTCGTGAAGGTCGCGCCACCCGCACCAGGCGGCGCGCTGTTCTCGGGCGCCGCCGAGCGCGCGTATCTCGTGCTCGGATGCCTGATCGGCGCCGCCGGCGGTCCGCTGCAGGCGGCGTCGCGCACGCTTCTGATACGCCTCGCGCCAAAGGATCGCATCACGCAGTATTTCGGATTGTTCGCGCTGACCGGCAAGGTGACGTCGTTCATCGGCCCGCTGCTGATCGGTGTGATCACGGCAGTCACGGCGAGCCAGAAGGCCGGCATGGCGCTGCTGGCGGTGTTTTTCCTTGCAGGCCTGGCTCTGCTGACGCAGGTGAGGGAGAATTCGTAGGGTAGGCAGAGCGCAACGTGCCCACCATCTCGCAGCGTGCTCGGTGGCAGATGGTGGGCACGTCGCTTCGCTCCTTTGCCCACCCTACGGCATCGTCGCTCAATGTCTGAAATGCCGCACGCCCGTGAACACCATGGCGATGCCGTGCTCGTCGGCGGCCTTGATGACTTCGTCATCGCGGATCGAACCGCCGGGCTGGATCACGGCGGTGGCGCCGGCTTCGATGCAGGCCAGCATGCCATCGGCGAACGGGAAGAACGCATCGGAAGCGACGACCGAGCCTTTGGTGAGCGGCTCGGCGAGTTTTGCATCGGCCGCGGCATCCTGCGCCTTGCGGGCGGCGATGCGCGCGGAATCGACCCGGCTCATCTGGCCGGCGCCGATGCCGACGGTGGCGAGATCCTTGGCGTAGATGATGGTGTTGGACTTGACGTGCTTGGCGACGCGGAACGCGAATTTGAGATCGCGCAGCTCGGCGTCGGTCGGCGCGCGTTTGGTCACCGTCTTCAGCATGAGGTCGTCGACGACAGCGTTGTCACGGCTCTGCACCAGCAGGCCGCCAGCAACGGTTTTCGCGGTCAAGCCCATCGCGCGCGGATCGGGCAGGCTGCCGGCGAGGAGGAGCCGGAGGTTCTTCCGCTTCGCGATGATCGCGATGGCTTCTTCCGTCGCGTCGGGCGCGATGATCACTTCGGTCAGGATTTCCGTGATGACGCGGGCGGCTTCGGCGTCGAGCGACCGATTGACGGCGATGATGCCGCCATAGGGCGACTGCGTATCGCAGGCAAACGCCTTGCGATAGGCGCTGACCAGATCGGGACCTTCGGCAACGCCGCAAGGGTTCGCATGTTTTACGATCACGCAGGCCGCGGTACGGGCGGGATCGAATTCGCCGATGCATTCGTACGCCGCGTCGGTATCATTGATGTTGTTGTAGGACAGTTCCTTGCCCTGCAATTGCCGCGCGGTGGCGACGCCGGGCCGCTTGTCAGGCGTGCGATAGAACGCGGCCGTCTGGTGCGGGTTCTCGCCGTAACGCAGCGACTGGATCAGCCGGCCGCCGAACGCGCGGAAATCCGGCGCGTCGTTCTTGAGCTGGAGCGTAAACCAGTTCGAGATCGCGGCGTCATAGGCTGCGGTGCGCGCATAGGCCTTTGCGGCAAGGCGACGGCGCAGCGCGAGCGTCGTTGCACCCTGGTTGGCGGTGAGTTCGTCGAGCACGGCCTGGTAATCCTGCGCCTCGACGACGACGGCGACATCGTCGTGGTTCTTCGCGGCCGCGCGGATCATCGCGGGACCGCCGATATCGATGTTCTCGATGCAGTCTTCGAAAGCGGCGCCTTTGTCGACGGTTTCCTCGAACGGGTAGAGGCTGACCACCAGCAGGTCGATCGGCGCGATGCCATGCGCCTTCATCGCATCGGCATGTTCCTTGTTGTCGCGGATCGCGAGCAGGCCGCCATGCACCTTGGGATGTAGGGTCTTGACCCGGCCGTCCATCATTTCGGGGAAGCCCGTCAGCTCCGAGACGTCCTTGACCGGTAGCCCGGCCGCCGCGATCGCCTTGGCGGTGCCGCCGGTGGAGACGAGCTCGACGCCATGTTCTGCAAGCGCCTTGGCAAATTCGATCAGGCCGGTCTTGTCGGAAACGGACAACAGGGCGCGGGTTACACGGCGCGGATGGTCGGTCATAAGGAGGTTCCTAGGCTGTAAGCCAGCCCGGTAGCACGGTTTTGCCGGTCGTGAAACCGGGCAAAAAACCCGCCAAATCCACGTGTGGAAATCTCACGGCCGACAGCGGCCCTAAAGCGGCAGTTCCGGCTCGCGCCGCGCATTGCGGCGGGCGTTCGTTCCGGCTGCCGTCGTCGCCGAGCGGACAAAACTCCAGCGGACCGAGGAGGCGTGGCGGGAATCCTGGCGGATCACGATCTGGGCGGTGCGGCGGGGGCCGTCATTGCCGGCCAGAAACACGCTGTCCTCGAGGTCGACCTTGTCGTCGAGCGCCTCGAAGGTCCAGACGTCGCGGTTGGGCAATACCAGCATGACGCCGCGCGCATCGCTGAGGCGGCTTGCCTTCACCGCGGGATGCAGGTGAAACCGCAGGGCAAAATCGGTCTCGGCGCCCTTGATGCGCGCCCCTGGCGCCGGCGAGATGGTATCCTCGCCGTCGAGCCTGCCGCCGTCCTGAGAGATCATCAGCACGCGGCGGTGCACGACGCCGAATTTTGCAAGATACCCGTCATGGGACGTGGTCAGCAGATCGCCGTCGGCCATCGCCTCGCGGTAGCTTTCCACATTGGCCGGGCCGCTGACGACGGGCGCGCCCTGCAGCAGGCGCTTCATCGCCGACAGTTCGATGAACTGGCACGAGGACGTATCGTGATAGGTCAGGGTCGAATGCGCCGCGGTGCTGCGCGCAAAGCTGCGCCAATTGTCTCGGCCGGTCGAGGGCATGCCGCAATTGACGACGATCCGGCTCGGTCCGGAAGACAATTCGAACGCGAGGCAACCGGCATGCGCTTCCTGGCTGACATTCGGCGACGGCGGCGGGCCGGTGTCCACGATGACGGTCGTCGCGCCGGCATCGAGGCGCTGGAAGCCGGTATACGGCATGTTCGCCATCGGTACGCCGTGGGTGTCGTCATAGGCGAGCAGGGTGGCCACCAGATCCGAAGGCGCGTTGCTCATGCCGTTGAACAGCGCAAAGCTGCCGTCGCCGTGACGGAAGAAGCGCAGCATCGGCATCATGCGGTCGATCGCATTCAAAAGCGCCGGCGGCGGCGCAATGTTGCGGGCGGCAAAGGTCTGCCGCAGCGGCAGCAAGTCGCTCAGCAGTTCGACCAGCGCGCCGGGATTGCGCGAGATGTGCCCGCCGTCGGGCAGGATCTGCCGCTGCAATTCGTCGGAAAGCCGTCGCGTGGCGGAACGGATGTGCCGCGCCTGATTGGCCAGGCACAGCGAGGCGTAGCACAGCGCGATCAGCACCTGCAGCCGCGGCACGCCGTCGGCGATGTCGAGCATCGCGTAGCGCAAATAGCGGATCTCGCGGGTCAGCCCGCGCAGATATTTGCGATAGAATTTTCCGTCGGTGTCGCCGAGCACCAGCGGCGCCTGCGACAACAGCGAGATCACGCGGCGCGCCAGCACGTCGGGGCGGCGTTCGAGCGGCCGCTTGCGCCCCGGGTTCGAGATCCAGTCGTCGACCAGCGAGCGGGCATTGGCGCGGGTCAGCGCGGTATCGGCGGCGCGCAGGTGGCGCAGCCAGCCGAAGCCGAGTAGCGCCACTTCCCAATCTTCCGAGGGCGGTTCGAGATCGAAGATCGAGCGGCCATGGCAGGTCACGATCTTGCCGGCGAACACGAAGCGGCCGGCATAGATCTCGGCGGCGCGGGTGGCGTCGGCGGTGCGCAGGTCGTGCGGCGCGATGGTCAGCCGGTCGGCGCGGCCGGGCCACAGCCGCGACATCGCCACCGTAGCGCCGGTCGCCCGCGCGATCACGGTCCGCGCCGAGCGGCTCATGATAAGCGTCGAGATGCGTCTGCGTTGAGCGACCGACACGCCGTGCCTTGGTTAGGGAGGGAGGGGTATTCTGGCGAATCCTTTTAATCCGGAAACGCCGGGATGACACCATCTTGAAAACCGGCGAATCACCCCGAAGGGCGAGGAAATTCCAGCTTAAAATCAGGATTTGACCAGGCGCGCCGCGTAAAATCCATCGAACCCGCCGAGCCGGGGGTCGGTATGGGGCAAATGGCAGGGCAGGGTCCGTAAATCGCCGTTTGCGGTCACGATTTCGCTCAGCCCCGCGACCTCGCCCGCCTCGACCGGGGCCCGGCGCAGGCCGGATTCGGCGGCCAAAAGGGACGCGATCGCCTGTTCACCTTCCTCCGGCTCCAGCGAACAGGTGCAATAGACCAGCGTTCCGCCCGGCTTGAGCAGGCTGACCGCCCTTTGCAGCAATCGCTTCTGCAAAGCCGTCAATGCGGCAATGTCGGCTTCCTGACGCAGCCAGGCCACGTCGGGGTGACGCCGGATGGTGCCGGTGGAGGTGCAGGGCGCGTCCACCAGCACGCCGTCGAAGCCGCCATTGCCGCCACCGGGCCACTCGGCACCATCGGTCACGACGTCGTCGGCCTGCAGCGAAAGCCGCGCCAGATTGTCGCGCAGCCGCGCCATACGCGCCGGCGAGCGGTCGACCGCGGTGACGCGCGCGCCGGCTTGCGCCAGTTGCGCGGTTTTACCGCCGGGCGCGGCGCAGAGGTCGACAATGGTCTTGCCGCCGACGTCGCCGAACAACCGTGCCGGCAGCGCGGCGGCGGCGTCCTGCACCCACCACTGCCCCTCGGTGAAGCCGGGCAGCATGGTCACCGAACCCTGCAGCAAGGTGCGCACGGTGCCGGTCGGCAACGTCTCGCCGTGCAGGCGGCTCGCCCATTGTGCCGCGTCTGATTTCACGGTGATGTCGAGCGACGGCTCATAGCCGATGGCCAGCGCCATCTGCCGCGCCGTGGACTCGCCATACGCGCCGATCCAGCGCGCGAGCAGCCACGGCGGAATGTCGAGATTCTGCGATTTGACTTCGTCGATCAGCGGTTGCCCCTCGCGGGCGCAGCGGCGCAGCACCGCGTTGACGAGGCCGGCATATTTCGCCGCGCGTCGGTCCGATTGCACCAGCCGCACCGAGAGATCGACGGCGGCGTGATCGGGTACATCCATCCAGAGAATCTGTGCAGCACCGATCAGCAGCGCGCTTTGCGCGCGCGGCGCATCCGTCGGGATGCCGCGATCGAGCAGGCGCGAAAGCAAATGGCCGAGCGTGCCGAGCCGCCGCAGGATCGTCGCTACCAGCCGCCGCATCAGGGCGCGGTCGCGATCGGCCAGCGTCTTCAGGCCGGGATGCGCGCCGGCGCCGTCGAGCTGGTCGTCGAGGGTGCGGTGCTTGTGCAGTACGCCGTCGAGTATGTCAGCCGCGATCCGGCGCGCCGCGAGACCGGGCACTTCGGCAGGTACTGCGAATCGGGAAGGTGGCATGAATCAGCAATGTCTCGGAAAGCGGAAAGGTTCTGGCTCATGCCATTGGAATGAAAGCCTGCTTGGCATGCGAATATGCCAAATGTAAGAATCGCCACAGACAATTTCGCGAATGTGATGTCATCTGTGCGCCCATCCCTGTGCTAAGGGAGAATTGCGATGACCGACAGTCCCTCATTTCCCGCGCAAACCGCGGAACGCAAGAAGCTGACGCCCGCCGCCGAGCGCGCGCTCGCCGAGGCCGAAGCCCGCCGCAAGGCCGCCGCGGCCAGCGCCACCCCGCAGCAGAAGGAGTTTCAGGGTCCGAAGGGCCTGGAACCGACCCGCTATGGCGATTGGGAGCACAAAGGGATCGCGTCGGATTTTTGAGGCCCAAGGGAGCGCAGCGCAATGGGCCCTTGCCGGATTCCCCGACTCAGCCCTTAGTCGGGGAATATGTCCCCATACGAGAGAATAAATGCAGATCGGCCCACGCGCCGGGGTTCCTGGCGTCGCTGGTTTTCGGCGGCCCTGCCGTGGCTATTCGTCCTCGGCGTCGCGGCGGGGACGATGCTGCCGGTGCGTGACTGGGTGCGGCGGTCGTTGCCGAGCTCAGCCGACAGCCAGGCCGCGCGCGATGCCGAGACCATCTGGAAGCGGGCCGGAAGGGCGGACGCGCGTCACGCCGTCGACGTCATCCGCACGATTGATGGAGACACGTTCGAGGCGCGGGTTCACTTGGAGCCGGGTCTCGATCTCAACACACGGGTGCGTCTGCGCGGCATCGACGCGCCTGAATTAAAGGCGTCCTGCCCGCAGGAATTGCAGTTGGCCGAGGCTGCGACCGGCGCTCTTCGCTCGCTGCTCGGGCAGGGCGATGTCGCGATCTTCAATATCGGGCCGGACAAATACACGGGCCGTGTCGTGGCTGATGTCGCGACGAGGCGAACCGCAAGCCTTTCGACAGCGATGATCGCGTCAGGCCATGCGCGCAGCTACAATGGTGGCCATCGCAACGGTTGGTGCGCGAACGCAAGTCAACCGTTTGCGAAATAAAAGAGCCGCGCGAACCGCGCGGCTCTTTGCATTCAGATCCGTGAGCAATCAGCGCGTGACAGTCACCATCGTTCCGACCGGTACGCGTTGGTAGAGATCGGAGATGTCGTCGTTGAGCATGCGGATGCAACCGTAGGACACGAAGCCACCGACCGAACCCGGCACGTTGGTGCCGTGAATGGCGTATTCGCCGCCGGCCAGCGTCATCGCCGCCACGCCCATCGGGTTGCGCGGCGAGCCGCCGGGAATGACGTCGGGCATCTCGGGCTTGTCGCGCCTGACTTCGCTCGGTGGCGACCACGCCGGGTTGAGGTACTTGCCGTCGATACGGGTGGTGCCCGCCCACTGCTTGCCGGCCTTGCCGACGCCGACCGGATAGCGCATGGCGCGGCCGGATTCGAGAACGAGATAGAGACGCCGCTCATGGGTCTTCACCACGATCGTGCCCGGCGCGTAGTCGCCGTTGATACCGACCAGTTCCGGCCGCGCTTGCGCGGCTGACGACATCACAACGCTCATACCAATGGTGGCGGCCAGCGCCACCGCAATTCTCATCAACATGCCCAGCTCCAATCCGCCCGGCCAATCAGGGCCCTCAAATGTCCTTTCAAGCCTTGGCTCACGCCTCTCGACCTAAACCTTGGCGCCTCACCGTCTCGCCCGCGCATCTTTAAGCGCGGGCGTTAACCGGATGGTTTCCAACCGGCCTCGAGACGGGTTTCGCTGGGCGGAACAAAGAAAAAGTTCGGATTAAAGTAAATGACCTGAAAACAACACTTGGCGGGGAAGATGCGGGTCAAGGGGACTACCCGTCTGAGACGTTGTTAGTGGTCCGAGATCGGCGCAAACCCGCTAGCTTTCCGGAAGCTTGCTGATAGCATCCGAAGAGGGATAACGCCGAGAAGCACACGGTCTGCGGGTGGTGGGGTAATGCCGGAGAGACTAGTCTTCATAAGTCATGCCGGCGAGGACACCTGGATCGCCAAGCAAATAGCGCGGGAAGTCGCCGATTGTGGTGGGCGACCGTTCCTCGATCAAGCGGACATAGATATTGGCGCGGAGTTTGAGGACGATATTCGGAGCTTCCTGGACCAGGCTCATGAGCTGATCGTGCTATTTACCCCTTGGTCTCTTGACCGTCCGTATGTCTGGGCGGAGATTGGCGCTGCGTGGCTTCGCGGAATTCCCATTGTTGTGGTGCTTTTGGGGCTCACGCCTGCGGATTTCCAGAGCCGGCCCAATACGCCCGTGTTTTTGAAAAAGCGTGATATGCTGCATTTGAATCAGATCGACCAGTACCTAGATCAATTGCGCGAGCGCGTTGATGGAGGGCGCGATAATGGCTGACTCCCGGAACTTCGATGTTTTCATCTCGTATGCGCACAAGGATAGGACGTGGGCGTCAAAATTCGCCCACGAGCTTGAGGCGCACGGTGTGCATGCATGGTTTGACGAGGCAGAGATTGCAATCGGAGACCGGTGGTCCGAGAAGCTCGAGGAGGCTCTGCGCCAGACGCCCGTTATCGCCGTTTTGGTCAGTCAGGATTACCTCAGCAGCCCGTCGTCAGTATTCGAACTGGGAGCCGCTGTTGCTGGCAACAAGAAGATAATTCCTATCGTAACGCAAGAAATCGAACGGCCCTTGCTGCCATCCCTTCTCCGTGATCGGCGGCTGCTGCAGGAGACATCTCCGCAGGCTGCCGGAAAACTGGTCGCGGAAGTGGTCGGGAATCTGGCGTCCCATGGTCCGATCACGGCCGGTTAGAGCCTCGATCGGACGCTGAAATATGCGGCGGCGATTCTTTCGGTTTCGCATTCACTTCAATGGCAGTCCGGCCTTCAGCACGTCACGCCGGACACGGCAATGAATGCTGCAGTGGCCGCGACGAAGATGTAGTAGCACCAAGATCGCGGTCGCAGATCAGCTATGCCGGCGCGCCCTTCTTGTTCTGCCGGTTCTGCACGAGATCGTCGACCACGGCGGGGTCGGCGAGCGTCGAGGTGTCGCCGAGGCTGGAGGGTTCGTCCTCGGCGATCTTGCGCAGGATGCGGCGCATGATCTTGCCGGAACGGGTTTTCGGCAGGCCCGGCGCGAACTGGATCTGGTCGGGCGAAGCGATCGGGCCGATGTCCTTGCGCACCCAGGCGACCAGCTCTTTCCGCAACTCCTCGGTCGGTTCGGTACCGGCCATCAGCGTCACATAGGCATAGATGCCCTGGCCCTTGATGTCGTGGGGATAGCCGACCACGGCGGCTTCCGACACTTTTGCATGTGCGACGAGCGAGCTCTCCACCTCGGCGGTGCCCATGCGATGGCCTGACACGTTGATGACGTCGTCGACACGGCCGGTGATCCAGTAATAGCCGTCGGCATCCCGGCGGCAGCCGTCGCCGGTGAAATACTTGCCCTTGTAGGTCGAGAAATAGGTCTGCTCGAAACGGGCATGGTCACCATAGACCGTGCGCATCATCCCCGGCCAGGACTTGGCGAGGCAGAGATTGCCTGTGGCTTCGCCCTCCAGCACCTTGCCGTCGGCATCGACGATTTCGGGCACCACGCCGAAGAACGGCCGCGTCGCCGAACCCGGCTTGAGTTTGGTTGCGCCGGGCAGCGGCGTGATCAGGATGCCGCCGGTCTCGGTCTGCCACCAGGTATCGACGATCGGGCAGCGGCCGTCGCCGACCACGCGGTGATACCATTCCCAGGCTTCCGGATTGATCGGCTCGCCGACCGTACCGAGCAGCTTGAGGCTTTTCCGCGAGGTCTTCTGCACCGGTCCGTCGCCGCTCTGCATCAGCGCGCGGATCGCGGTCGGCGCGGTGTAGAAGATGTTGACGTTGTGCTTGTCGATGACGTTCCAGAACCTGGAATTGTCGGGATAGTTCGGCACGCCTTCGAACATCAGCGTGGTCGCGCCGTTCGCCAGCGGCCCATAGATAATGTAGCTGTGGCCGGTGACCCAGCCGACGTCGGCGGTGCACCAGAAGATGTCGCCGTCGTGATAGTCGAACACGTATTGATGCGTCATCGCCGCGTAGACGAGATAGCCGCCGGTCGTGTGCAGCACGCCCTTGGGCTGGCCGGTGGAGCCCGACGTATAGAGGATGAACAGCGGATCTTCCGCGTGCATATGCTCGGCCGGGCATTCCGTCGTCACCATCGCGGCCGCTTCGTGGTACCAGAAATCGCGCGAAGGACTCATATCGACGGCAGCACCGGTTCGCTTGACCACGACGACCCAATCGACGCCGCCGGCTTTCGCAATCGCGGCATCGACATTGGCCTTCAGCGGCACCTTCTTGCCGCCGCGCAGTCCCTCGTCGGCGGTGATGATGACCTTGGACTGGCAGTCGGTGATGCGCTGGGCGAGGCTGTCCGGCGAGAAGCCGGCGAACACCACGGAATGAATGGCGCCGATCCGCGCGCAGGCCAGCATCGCATAGGCCGCTTCCGGGATCATCGGCAGGTAGATCGTGACGCGATCGCCTTTCTTGACGTTCCGCGTGCGCAGGATGTTGGCCATCTTGCAGACCTCGTCGTGCAGCTGGCGGTAGGTGATGTGCTTGGACTGCGAGGGGTCGTCGCCCTCCCAGATGATCGCGGTCTGGTGGCCGCGCTTGTCGAGATGGCGGTCGATGCAGTTCCAGGCCGCGTTCAGGACGCCGTCCTCGAACCATTTGATCGAGATGTTGCCGGGGGCGAAGGAGGCGTTCTCGACCTTGTGGAAGGGCTTGATCCAGTCGATCCGCTTGGCCTGTTCGGCCCAGAATCCGTTGGGGTCCGAGACCGAGCGGGCATACATTTCGCGGTACTTGGCGTCATCGGCATAAGCACGTTTGGCCCAATCGGCGGATACGTCGTAGATCTTGTCGGACATCTTTCCCTCCCACTCGTTACGGCCGGATATTTGGGCGGCCGTAAGTCGCCCTGATTGTTACAGCGATTATGCGTCGCGGGACGATGCCCGGACAAGGCGGAACGTGTGCGACCTTGGTCGGTCAGCCGGTTCCCGGCCTTGCTACGGATCAAAGTCGCATCATTTTGCGCGGGCCGGCTCAGGGCGAAATCAACGTTATCGCCGGAATGGCACCCATGATCGGTATCTAATAACCGTTAATGACGGAATCGGGACTCGCAAAGCAGTTCATTACCCCCTAAATGGCCTCCCCGGGGCCGGACGGTCCTCCGGAACCAAGCCACAACAACGGGCATTGCCGGCAGACAGGCGGAGCAAGGCGATAACGGTCATGATGGATCAGCAGAGTTTCGAGGCTGCGCGGCCCGTTTCCGCCGATCCCGCCGTTGCATTGGCCGAAGCGCTCGGGCAACTGCCAAAGCCGACGCTGAAAGCGCCCGCGGCAAAGCCGCACATCGTTGTCAAAACCTCCGTCGCAGATCTGGCCGAGGAACTTGGCCTCAAGCTCGGCGACCAAAACGGGCTGACCATCCGCCGCGTCAAGCGCGGCAAGGGCTATTCATTCCATCGCGCCAACGGCACGCAGATCCGTCACGCCGGCACCATCCGCCGCCTACATTCGATGGCGGTGCCGCCGGCCTATCGCGACGTGCGCTATTCGGCCGATCCGAGTTCGCATCTGCAGGCCGTCGGCATCGATGCGGCCGGCCGCTTGCAGTACCGCTACCATGTAGATTGGGAAAAGGTCCGCGAGCAGCGCAAGGCGCATCGCCTGGCGCGGCTGGTGGCGGCTTTGCCGAAGATCCGTCGCAAGGTCTCGGCCTATCTGTCCGGCGACGAGCCGACGCGCGAGTTCGCGCTTTCGGCGGTGATCGAACTGATCGCCCGCACCGCGATCCGGCCGGGCAACGAATCCTATGCCCGCCTCAACGGCACCCGCGGCGCCACCACGATGTTGAAGTCCAACGTCACGCTGGAAAACGACTGCTTCGTCCTGACCTTCAAGGCCAAAGGCGGCAAGGCCGTGCGCAAGGAATGCGACGCCGCCAAGCTGGTGCGCGCCATCGGCATCCTGCGCACCGTGCCGGGCAAGCGCATGTTCCAGTATCGCGACAATTCCGGCAACGTTCGCACGGTCTCGACCACGACCGTGAATGCGTTCCTGCGCGAGATCGCCGGCATCAAGATTTCGCTGAAGGATTTCCGCACCCTGATGGCGTCAGCCGTGGTGCTGGAATCGCTGTCGCGGATTACGCCCGCAGCAAGCGAGCGCGGCCGCAAGAAGCAGGTGCTGGATGCGGTGCGCGCCGCCGCGGATGAGCTGTCGAACACGCCGGCGATCTGCCGCAAGAGCTATGTCCACGACACCATCGTCACCGCGTTCGAGGACGGCATCCTCGAACGTTTTGCCGCGACGATGAAGGGCTATCGCACACAAGCCAAGCGCGAGGCGCTGCTGGCACAGGTGGTGACGGCAGCGGCTGCTTAAGGCTTTGCGGCCTGTGAGTTCGAAGGCCCAATCGACCAGCTCAGTTCTTCCTTTAACTTCGCGAAGCACTCGTCACATACCCACTCATAACGAGCGCCGTGCTTGTAATCGTCGCCGGTAGTGTAGCCTTCGCGCAAGATATCGGGGCCATCGAGGTCAGAGAACTTGGCCCAGCACGCGGAGCAATGGTCGTGATCCCATTCCGGGCGTGGCCGAGTCCAGACTGACTGCCACCAAGTTAAGCCTTGAAGGCTACGGATATGATCGTACTGGTCGGTCATTGCCCGACAGCTTCCTTCTAAAGCCCGCGTCGTCTAAAGCCCGCCCATCTTGCAGACCATCTTCCACTCTTCCGCCGTCACCGGCTGCACCGACAGCCGCGAATATTTCACCAGCGCCATGTCGGCGAGCTTCTTGTCGGCCTTGATCGCGGCCATCGTCACCGGTGTCTTCAGCGGCTTGTCCGCCTTGATGTCGACGCAGACGAACTTGCCGGTTTTGTCGGAGGGATCGGGATAGGCTTCCTTGATGATCTCGGCGATGCCGACGATCTCCTTGCCCTCGTTGGAATGATAGAAGAAGGCCTTGTCGCCTTTCTTCATGGCCACGAGATTCTGCCGCGCAGTGAAGTTGCGCACGCCGGTCCAGGCTTCGCCTTTGGCGCCCTTTGCAACCTGCTGGTCCCACGACCAGCTTGAGGGTTCGGATTTCACCAGCCAGTACGCCATCGTCATTCCTCCGCCTTGAACGGCCGCGTCAGCAGGCCCTCGATCGCCGCGTCGATCGTGACCTTGCCGCTCAGGATCGCCGCGACTGCATTTGATACCGGCATATCGACGTTCTGCGAAGCCGCGAGTTCGATCAGGACCGGCGCGGTGAACTCGCCTTCGGCTAGCTTGTCGCGGTTCGGCGCTTCGCCGCGGCCGAGCGCGATGCCGAACGCAAAGTTGCGCGATTGCAGGCTTGAGCAGCTCAGGATCAGGTCGCCGAGGCCGGAAAGACCCGCGAGCGTCTCGCTGCGCGCGCCGCAGGCCCGCCCAAGCCTTGCCAGTTCGCTAAAACCTCGCGTGGTGAGCGCCGCCAACGCCGAGGCGCCGAGTTGCCGGCCGACGACGATGCCGGCGGCGATCGCCAGCACGTTCTTGGCCGCGCCGCCGATCTCGACGCCGCGGACATCCGTGGTGTGATAGGGCCGGAACGTTGCCGAGCCCAGCGCCTGCACCAGGTCGCTCGCCAGCCTTTCATCCCTTGCGGCCAGCGTTACGGCGGTCGGAAGGCCTCGCGCCAAATCGTCGGCGAAATTCGGTCCCGACAGGATCGCCGGGATGGCACCCGGGATGGTCTCAGCGATGACCTCGGTCATGAAGCGATGCGTGCCGCGCTCGATGCCCTTGGCGCAGGCGACGACGGGTGTCGCAGGTTCGAGATGCGGCGCAAGCGTCGTCGCGGCTTCGCGCAAATTCTGCGCGGGCGTCGCCAGCAGGATGATGTCCGCCTGCGCCGCGGCAACGATGTCAGCCGTGACGCCGATGCCCACATCAAGACTCACGCCGGGCAGCTTTGGATTCCTTCGCGTCGTCTGTATCTGCGCGGCGTTTTCGGCGCTTCGCGCATACAGCACGACGTCACGGCCGGCGCGCACCGCGGCGCAGGCCAGCGCGCTGCCATATGCGCCGGCGCCGATCACTGCGACGGAATTAAAGGACGCCATGTCAGAATCCCGCGCGCGTGTTGGTGTAGCCGGCCGGCGCGGTCGCGTTGGCGTCGAGCAGCCAGCGCGCGCGGGGCGGCGCGTCCATCGTATCGGTTAGCCCCAGCGCCATCCGTTCCGCGCCGGCCCATGCGATCATCGCGCCATTATCAGTGCACAGCGCGGGCGGCGGAATGATCAGCGTGGTCTCCGCCTTTGCGGCAACGTCCTGCAATGCGCCACGGATGGCGTGATTGGCCGCAACGCCGCCGGCGGCGACCAGCGCGCGCGGCGGGCCGAACTGTTCGTGAAACAGGCGCAGGCCGACGCTCAGCCGGTCCGCCGTCGATTCCAGCACCGCGGCCTGAAAACTCGCACAGAGGTCGCTGACGTCCTGCGGTTCCAGCGGCATCAAGCGGCTGGCTTCGTTGCGAACCGCCGTCTTCAATCCCGACAGCGAGAAATTCGCATCCGGCCGCCCGAGCATCGGCCGCGGAAAGGCGAACCGTTTGGCGTCGCCGCTCGCCGCGGATCGTTCGACCTCCGGTCCGCCGGGATAGGGCAGCGACAGCATTTTGGCGACCTTGTCGAAAGCCTCACCCATCGCGTCGTCGACGGTGGTGCCGAGCCGGACATACTGGCCGACGCCGACCACGGCGACGATCTGGGTGTGCCCGCCGGACGCCAGGAACAGGCAATAGGGAAAGGCGAGCGCGCAGGTCAGCCGCGGCGTCAGCGCGTGGGCTTCGAGATGATTGACCGCAATCAATGGCGTATCGTGCACCATGGCGATCGCCTTGGCCGTGGTGAGGCCGACGATCACGCCGCCGATCAGGCCGGGCCCGGCGGCCGCCGCCACCGCCGACAATTGCGCAAAGCCGGTGTTGGCGTCCTTCATCGCCTGGCCGACGATGCCATCGAGCAGGTCGACATGGGCGCGCGCCGCGATTTCCGGAACCACGCCGCCGAAACGGGCATGCTCGGAGGTCTGCGAGCGCACGATATTGGACAGAATCTTGCCGCTGCCGTCGCGCTGGCGTTCCACCACGGCGGCCGCGGTTTCATCGCAGGTCGTCTCGATACCCAGCACCAGCATCGGCGTGTCGTTGTCCAATTTGAACCCTTTGAACCCTTGCGCTATCGCCAAAAACAACGCTTCCGTAACCCGGTAGCATTACGAGGTGACGGCGTGCAATCGCGCTGGTGCACCGAAATCATGTTGGCGGAGATCTGAAATATGGCCGTTCTCGTCACGCGCCCGCATCCGGATGATGAGACGACGGCCAAGGCGCTGCGCGCGCGGGGGTTCGATGTCCTGCGCGCGCCGATGCTGCGGTTCGAGCCGGTGCCGTTCCAGGACGATGCGGACGCAAATTATGGCGCGATCATCGTCACCAGCGCCAACGCCGTGCGTGCCATCGCGCCCCATCTGGCCGATAGCCGGCTCCTGAAATTGCCTTTGTTCGCAGTCGGCGAAAATACCGCGGCTGCGGCGCGCGACGCCGGGTTTGGCGAGGTGATCGCGTCAAAGGGCGGTGCCGGCGCATTGCGCGATCTGGTGCTGGCGCGTGCGAAGTCGAAGCAACTGAAGAAAACGAGCCCGATCCTGTACCTTGCCGGCGCCGATCTCGCGCGCGACCTTGCCGGCGACCTCGGCGAGAGCGGCTTTACGGTGGTGACGCAGACCACCTACCGGATGGTGCCCGCGCCCAGCCTGCCGCGGGACATATATGACGCTTTCGTGGCGCATGAGATCGAGGCCGTGCTGCATTACTCCCGGCGCAGCGCGCGGGCATTTCTGGAGGCGGCGCGCGCCGGCGGCGTCGAAATCTCGGCACTGGCGCTGCCGCAATGCTGCATTTCAGCGGCCGTCGCCGCGGTCCTGCGGGACGCCGGCGCGACCCAAGTCACGGCGGCGGCTTCGCCCGACGAAAATGCCCTGTTCGTGGCGCTGGGCCGGGCGTTGCAACCGCGGTCGAGCCCTAATCTTTAAGTCTGAGCATGGTCTAATCGGAAAACCGGTGCCGCCACTGCCGGATCATGCTCTAAGACGTCCCGATTCTGCTAAGTTCCGGAACCTAACCATTCAAGGGAACCGCCGTGATGGTCGATGACAGACCCGAAGACACTGGATCGCTGCCCGGCGAGGGTCGGCCGAAGCGTGAGCCGCCGACCATCGACCTTGAGGCGACCGAAGTGTCGAGCGAGACCAAGAGTTCCGGCGAAGCGCCGCCTGAGCCTGCGGCTGAGCCAACGCCCAAGGTCGCCGCGGCTTCAACGGCAGAACCGCCGGTTGCTGAGCAGCCATCCCGACCGGTTTCGCCCTGGATCGTTGCGCCGGTGTCCGGCGCCGCCGCCGCGGCGCTGGTGATTGGCGTCGGCTGGATGCTGGGTTGGCCTGCGATTCAGCCCGCGTCAGCGCCGTCGGCAGCGCAGATCAACACGGCCGCCATCGACGGTCTGACCACGCGCATCGCGGGCCTGGAGTCGAAAGCGGGCAAGCCCGTGGCCGATCCCGCCGCTGCCGCGCGTGCCGAGGCCTTGGAAAAAACCGTCGCGGCGCTGCGCACTGAACTCGCCGCGACGCGCGCGCAAGGCGAGAAGCTGGCGTCCGCCATCAACGATGTGAAGTCCGCCCCGCGCGGCGACGGCACCGTCTCGCCCGATCTCTCCGGGATCGATCAACGCATCGCGAAGATCGAAAGCCAGATGCGGACGCAGGGCGCCGAGATCGCGCAGCAAGGCAGCAAGCTTGCCGATACCAAGGCCGACGCAAAACCTGCCGACGACATGCCGCTGCGCCGACTGGTGTCGGCGGCGCTGCTCGATGTGCTGGTCCGGATCGGCGATCCCTATCCGGCCGCGCTCGCCGCGACCAAAGCGCTGGCGCCCAATCCGGATGCCTTGAAGCCGCTGGATCAGTTTGCGGAAAAGGGCGTGCCAAATGCCGGCAGGCTGAGCAGCGAACTGTTGACGTTGGTGCCAAAACTGTTGCCGGCCGCGCAACAGAGCAATGCCACGACGACCGGTACAGGCATTGTGGAGCGCCTGCAGGCGGGCGCTGCCAAACTGGTCAAGATCGAACGCACCGATACCGTCGGCAATGATCGCGGCGCCGTGGTGGCGCGGATCACCGCGGCGGCGCTGCGAAATGATTTCAACGAGGCGCGGCGGGAATTGAAGACGCTGGAGCCGGCCGATCGCGCCGCGGCGCAGTCCTGGATTGAACGGGCCGACGCGCGCGACGCCGCGCTGGCCGCCTCCCGTCAATTTGCGACCGACGCCATGGCTGCGCTCGCCAAACCGGCGCAGTAAGGATTTCGCAAGTCAAGGATTTCAATGGTCCGGATCATTCTGTTTCTGTTGTTGATCGCGCTGGGAGCGGCCGGCGCGGCCTGGATTGCCGAGCAGACCGGCGATGTCGTGCTGTCATGGGGCGGCTACCGCGCCCAGACCACGCTGCCGGTCTTCGTGCTGGCGTTGGGCATCGTCGTCGTTGCGGCGATGATGATTTGGGCGATCCTGCGTGGCGTGTGGAGCGCGCCGGCGCGTATGCGGCGCAGCCGGCGCGAGCGGCGTCAGGCCCGCGGCCGGCATGCGATCACGCAAGGGCTGCTGGCGATCGGCCACGGCGATTCTTCCGCTGCCCGCATCCATGCCGAGGCGGCGCGGAAACACGCGGCGCATGATCCGCTGGCGCTGCTGCTGCATGCACAGTCGGCGCAGCTCGACGGCGACCGCGAAGGCGCGCAGCGCGCCTTCCGCGCCATGGCCGAGCGCGAGGACACGCGGCTGTTGGGTCTGCGCGGGCTGTTCATCGAGGCGCAGCGCGCCGACGATCCGGTCGCGGCGGTGATGGTCGCCGAGGAAGCGCTAAAGCTGTCGCCGTCCTCGTCATGGGCGTCGCATGCGGTGCTCGGCTTCTGCTGCGCCAAGGGCGACTGGGCCGGCGCGCTGAAAATCCTCGACAACAATCAATCGGCCGGACTGATCGACAAGGCGGCGTATCGTCGGCAGCGCGGCGTGCTGCTGACGGCGCGCGCGCTCGAACTCGAAAAGGTCGATCGCGATCTGGCGCGCGAGAGCGTGATGGAGGCGGTCAAGCTGGCGCCGACCCTGGTGCCGGCTGCGGTGCTGGCGAGCAAGTTCGAAAGCGAGGCGCATCAGGTACGGCGCTCGATGCGCCTGGTCGAGGCCGCGTGGCTGGCGCAGCCGCATCCCGATCTTGCGGACGCCTATTCGCATGTGAAGCTCGGCGATTCCGCGCGGCAGCGGCTGGTGCGGGTCGAGACGCTCGCGGCGAAAGCGCCCGGTCACATCGAGGGTGCGCTGGCGATTGCGCGCGCCGCGATCGACGCGTCCGAATTTACCAAAGCGCGCGAGGCGCTGGCGCCCTTCATCGCCGCGCCGACGCAACGCGTCGCGCTGTTGATGGCGGAGATCGAGCGTACCGAACATGGCGACAGCGGCCGGGCGCGGGCATGGACCTTGCGCGCGGTGCGTGCGCTGCACGATCCGGCCTGGACCGCGGACGGCTATGTCAGCGATCGATGGCGGCCGGTCTCGCCGGTCACCGGCAGGCTCGATGCTTTCCAGTGGCAGACACCGGTCGCGGCGCTGCCATCCGACAAGGGCGGCGCGATCGAATCTTCGCCGTTCGAAGAGGCCATGCTGGCGACCCCGCGCCGGGCCGTCGTGCTCGAGCCGCCAAAGCCAAAGGACGTGAGCGAATCGGCCGCCGAGCCCGTCGTATCCGTCACGCCGGCGCCGCCCGCCGAGCAGGACAACGCGCCGCCGCCTGCCGCCGCCGCGGAAGCGGCCCCTGTGGAAGCGACCCCGACCCAAGCGACCCCGGCCGAAGCGGCCCGCCCCGAGCCGGTCACTGCGCCAGCGCCACCCCCGCCCAAGCTGGCCGAACCGGCACCAAGCCGGCCGGCTCCCCTGTTCCGCTCGCGGCAGGATATCCCGAAGGCGGTTCCGACCCCAATTCCGGCCGTGATCCCCCTTATCCGGGCGCCGGATGACCCCGGGATCGACGAGGACGGCCCGGCGGATGAATTCGCGGAACAAATCGGCCCACCCAAGGCGCAGGCCGGCGGCTGGCGGGGATTTTTGTCTCGCTGGGGCGGCAACTAGGCTCCAGATTCTAGTTTTGGCGTGTTTTGTTGACGCGAACCGGTGCCCACCCACGGATCAGGTCCGAGGGCATGCTTCGCTTGAAAACGCTTTGCAGGGAGCCAGCGTTTTTCTTGCCAATCGGGGCCGTCCCCGATATCAGGTGCGGGCGATTTCGGGTCAGGCCCGGACGCTGCGCTTGGTCCGCCGCAATAGCTCAGTTGGTAGAGCACGTCATTCGTAATGACGGGGTCACAGGTTCGAGTCCTGTTTGCGGCACCATATTTACCTGCTCGATTTACTTCATCGCCATCGGTCTTGGACCAAAGAAATCGCCGCGCAACGCTGTGGCGGGAATTTTGCTCATCTCGCTTTTGCCTGACCTGCGTTGACGGTCGCTGCGTCTTCGTTGCGTCGGCCGCTAATCAGCGTTCTTGCCGAGGGCCTCAACTTGCCGCCCTGACACAGTGAGGACGAGTGGTTAATCCTGAGCAAACCGTTTTCGGACGTTCCTCTATGGCCGTATGACGAATCGCGGTATCAGCAAGCGTGCTGGCTCCGCGACACTTCCAGAACCCGGAAAATCTCAACTGCGTTTCGCAGCGCCGAACCGCGTCGGACGTACGTCAACGAAGAACTCGGCGTAGAGACCGGCCCATTTCCTACAGATCGACATGCAGGCCCCCGCAACCTTGCTGAGGGATTCACCGACTTGAGACTGGCCCGGATGATTGAGCATGTGGACCGCAAGCCAGGGATCTCCAGGGGCCGCGAACTGAATCGTCTGCATGAGTTGGATAGTCTGCGAGCGCTTGCAGCGATTGGCGTTGTCGTATGGCACTACACAAATCATTTCGGCGCTTCTCCGATTCCATATCTCATGGCGCCCTTCTATCGACACGGAGAGCTTCTCGTTGACTTCTTTTTCATGTTATCCGGCTTTGTGCTCGCTCGCGCGTATTGGAACGACCAGCGCAGCGCGACGTTCGCGAACAACGTTCGCGAGCGAATTGCCCGAATGTATCCGTTGCACTTCGCGACGCTATGCGCTGTGGCCGTCATGCAATGGATCCTGGTCAATCGTCTGAGCTCGCCGCCGTTTGTATATGTGTTCAACGACAACTATGATTTCGTATTGAACCTCCTGCTGCTGAATCGAACAGGGCTTGAGAGCGGGTTTTCATTCAACGGGCCGTCATGGTCGATCTCGACAGAATTCGTCGTCAACATTCTGTTCCTGGCGGCCATCGCTCTCCCGCGCAGGATTGCGCGCGCGGGATTGTTTGGGCTATTCGCCGTGTCACTTGCGGTGATCCTGCAAAACGGTGTGATCGGCGATGCGATGTTCGGCATCAGAAACGACATCTTTCGGACGATCGTCGGCTTCGTCTGCGGAATAGCGCTATACAATGTAAATTCGCGCTGGCTGTCGCGGATCAGCCTGGAGCGCGGCGTCGCCGATGGACTTGCCATCGTGGCGGTTTCCGGATTTCTCTACTACTGCGCGAGGGGTGAGCTGGTCGGGCTGCGTGACCTGGCGATCGTGGTCATATGCTTTCCGGCCCTGATCATCGGTGTGATCCATGGCCGGCTGGTTAAGTGGTTTTTGACACTTCGCCCGCTGGTCTATCTCGGCACGATCTCCTACTCCATCTATCTCGTGCACTTTCCGCTTCAGCTGGCAGTGCATCTGGCATCTGTCGTGCTGCTCCTTCAGATGCCCTACCACAGCGTTTTTTTCCTGGTGGGCTTCGTCTTCGCAACGATTGGATTGGCATCGGTCACGTATCACCTGATCGAGGTGCCAGGAAAAAATCTGCTGCGAAAGCGCCGGACTGCAACTCCTGCAGAACCGCTGGCAAGCTCCAGGTATTGAATTGTCGGCATTTCGTAAAACTGCCGTAGTTTCAATAGATTACCAACCATCCAGTGTGTGATGACCATCTAGAGCGTAATGACGGGCTCCTGTTTGCGGACGCTTTTGTTCTGCCGCTCGCGTGCCCGAACTCTGTGCCTGGCGCACCTATCCGCCCCTCCGAAATGTCTTGTTAACTGGCCCCTTCTAGCTTGCCTGCACATTCACCCGCAGGATTTAGCATGTCGCTCGATGTCGGCCTGAGCCTTCCCGGGACCAAGGCCGCCCGCCAGGGAAGCTGGACCGTGACTCCCCTGCACGCCGTCGTCGCCGTGTTCATGGTGGCGATCATGCTGCGAGGGGTTCTGCCCTTCAACGTCGATGTCAGCTGGTGGCTGATTGTCTGCGAGCGCATGCTCGACGGTCAGCGTCTGTATGTCGACATCCTTGAGACCAATCCGCCGATGGCGGGATCGGTCTATATGTTCGGGGTCGTCCTCGCACGCGCGATCCACGCGCGGCCGGAAGTGGTGACCAACGGGCTGATCTTTCTATTGATCGCGGGATCGCTGGCGCTGACGTGGCGGGCCTTGCGGTTCTCCTCGTTGCGCGAACGTGCCGGTGGCGCGGCTGCCGCATGGGCGACCGCGGTGCTGGCCATCCTGCCGATGTATGATTTCGGCCAGCGCGAACACCTGGCGCTGGTGGTGCTGCTACCGGCGCTTGCCGTCCACGTCCTGCGCGCCAATCGCGAGCGGGTTGCGCCGTCGGCGATCCTGATCGCCGGCCTGTGCGCCGCGACAACAATGAACTTCAAGCCGTATTTCGTCTTCGGGGTCGGCTTTTGCATTGTGACAGCAGCAGTGCAAGCGCGAGACTGGCGGGTTCTGTTCGCGCCGGAGAACTGGATCGCCGCAGCGCTGGTCGTGATCCACGCCATCTGCATCGTCGTGTTTTATCCGGAGTATTTCACGCTCATCTATCCCCTGGTGCGCGACGTCTATCTGCTCCTGAAAGTGCCGTTCCTTGCCATCTTGCTGATGTCTGCGACGGCGTTGTGGCTGGCGGCGATCATAGTCGTGCTGGCGTTGCAAAGCCGACGGCGAAAGCCCGACGCGACGTCGCTGGTGATGCTGGCCGGATCGCTCGGCTTCGCGGTCTCGTTTTTCGTTCAGGGCAAGGGCTGGGGTTATCACGCCTATCCCATGGTTGCGCTTGGATTGCTGGCGGCAGGCTGGGCAATCTCGACCGGCGACGATGAGCGCGCGGGCTCGCACCGGCTTCGCGCCAGCGCGATGTTCGTCGTCGCGCTGATCTTTGCCAATGCATGCCTGTGGTTCAATGCAAGCGTCGACATGCGGCAAGTCCAGGATCAGGTCGCACGACTTGGGCCGCGGCCAAAAATCCTGATGCTGAGCGCGGCGGCCGTCATTGGTCACCCGATGGTGCGCGAGCTTGAGGGCACATGGGTCTCGCGCCAGGAGGCGTTCTGGGTGCGGGAGATCGTTCGCCGGGCCCGGATGCACGGGACGATCGATTCGGCGATGGCGGCCCGCCTCGAAGGCTACATCGCGCGTGAACGCGCCGGCATCGTCGAGGATTTCAAGAAGCAGCCGCCGGATGTTGTTGTGATCGACAATGAGAACAGCGACTGGGGCAATTGGGTGGCTGCCGATCCCGAACTTTCCGCGCTGCTCAAACCCTATATTCCCGTCAACAATATCAACGGTATCGAGATTTTGCGGCGAGCCGATCAGGCGCGGTCCTGATATCCGCCGACCTTCCGCTGCTTCGGCAGCGGTGCGTGACCTGTCTCACATCAAGAACCGGCAGCCCGCCGTAGTCTCCGCCTCGACCTCAAGGGGAGATACAAACATGCGTAAATTCATTCTCATTGCAGGATTTGTTTTGGTCTCCGCGGCCGCGCAGGCTGGTGATCGAAGTTTGTCGCTTGGAGGCGTCGAGACGAAGGCGGCTCCGGCGCCGGCCAAAGCTACGGATGCATCGAAAAGCGCCGAAGCCCCGCAGGCTGCGGAAGCACCGAAATATGTCGAGCGGCCCGCGGTCGTCGAGCCCAAGCCCGAAAGCAAGGCCGAGACGACCAACGCCGAGACGGCCAGGACCGAGACGGCCAGGCCCAGCGCGGCCAGAGCGGCCAGGGCGTATCGGCCCGCTGCCGGACGCATGAGCGCAGGGCCCGGAAGGCCCGTGGCCCGGAGAACGGCGTACATGTCGGCGAGAGCGGGATCGCACCGCATGCGCTACGGGATCCGGGCTCGCATCATCGGCGCACTGCACCGGCACGGCATCTATTGGTAACATTGCCAAAGCAAAACGCGCCTCTCGGGTTCAAATCCGAAGGGCGCGTTTTTCATTGCATAAGGCTGGAGCCGTCGACCGGCTTCCCGCCAATCCTTACTGCGAAACCGTCTGCACCACGCTGCTGATCGGGCGGCTGGCAACCGCCGGCACCTTCTGGTCCTTCACCAGCATCGCATCATATTCCGGCAGGGTTTCGAGCTGCTCCTTGGCCTTCATCTGCACGACCTTGTAGCCGCCGGCCTTGAGGCGACGCAGCAGCGTCGGCAAGGCCTGCGCCGTGCTCTTCTGCAGATCGTGCATCAGAATTACGCCCTTGCCCTGCTTGTCGAGCTTGGTCATGACGTTCTGGATGACCTGGTCGGCACCCGACGATTTGAAGTCGTTAGAATCGACGTCAACTGAAAACATCGAGATGTTGCGCGAGGCGAGATAGCCGAGGGCTCCTTGCGTGTGCGCGAGGCCCGGGAAGCGGAAGAACGGCGCGGGCGCAGTCCCCAGCGCCATCTTCACGGCGCTAAAGCCCTTCTCGATTTCTTCCCTGACCTGCGCTTCGGTCAGCTTCTTGCTGTCGAGATGGGCGTGCGACCAGGTGTGCGAGCCGATCGTGTGGCCGGCCACCGCGACCTGCTTGAGAATCTCCGGATGATAGGTGGTGTGCTTGCCGACCGGGAAGAACAGAGCTTTCGTGCATTCATCGGCAAGAGCCTTGAGCACCGCCGGCGTGGTCGGCCACGGACCGTCGTCGAACGTCAGCACGACCTCTTTGTCGGTAAGGAAGTCGAACTGCTTGTATTGCAGGAAGCCGAAACCGGGACCGCCCGTGGTGTCGATCACGACGGTGCGGCTGACGCCGAGCGCATCGGGATTGGCGCAGGCCGATCGCACCGGCTGGGCTGCGGGAACTGGCGCGGGGGCGGGGGCCGGCTTCGAGAGAGAAGCGGTGATCTCGACATCGTCCTTCAGCGCGGGCCTGGCCGCGGCGGGCGCCGGCAGCGGCTCTGCCTTGCGGGCGGCGACGGTTTGAGGTGCGGCCGCGTCGGCGCGCGGTGCGGAGGTCCAGAACCAGACGCCGGTGATCAAAACCGCCGTCACTACACTGGCCAGCATCAGGCCCAACGCATTACGCATCGCTACTCTTTCCAGATACTCGGGGTACACACGCAACGGGGCATTAATGCCAACAATGTCTTAACGTCTCCCGAACACGCGTCGGTTAGACGAAGAAAATGAGGGCTTTATGCCTGAGTGACGTCAGTCACAGTCGCGTCCACGGGCTAGGCGCATGCTCCTGCCATCAACAACGGGCTCGCTTCGCCGGGCCAACAGGAGCCGAAAATGACCGCAGTGTTCTTCAATACCGTTCGCAAGGTTAGTTTAGTGCTGGCCTTGACCACCTCCTTCGCCGCCGTTTCCTCGACCGCGAGTTTCGCTTTCAGTTCGGAAGCGCAGCAGCAGTGCACGGGCGACGCGTTCCGCCTCTGCAGTTCGGAAATCCCGAATATTCCGAAGATCACGGCCTGCATGGTCAAGCATCGCGCCGACCTGAGCGCTGGCTGCCGCGGCGTCATGGATCGCGAGTTCGCTGCCCAGAAATCCGGCAAGCTCGCCGCGCAATAACGGCGCGGTCTTCGCGGTCTCTGACGGCTCGGAAACGCTTGCGTCGATGCGACGCAGGCGTTTTTTCCGTTTCAGGGGGCACAAAACGAACGGTTGCGCGATTTCACCGTTCACAAATGCGTTGCCGGCCGAATTTCGATGCCCGGATTCCCGTTCTGACACGTTTTCTCGACGCGAACCGGTGTCCCGCCGGATGGAGTCCGGCTGGCTTTCGCCGGAAAACGATATAGAACGCGCGGATTGCGTTCTCGTGTAAAGGCATAGCAAATGACCAAGATCCTTTTCGTCATTCCCCTGATCCTGATGGCCTCCAGCGCGTCGGCGCAGACACAAAAAAAAGAGGGGCATGACGAGTGCGCGCGCGACGTCTCGCGGTATTGCCGGGCGCAGATGCAGGCTGGCGATCAGATCATTCTGGCCTGCCTGAAGCAGAACCGATCACGGATCAGCAAGGCCTGCCAGCAGAAGCTGACGAGCGCCGGGCAGTAAAAATCCCGTCCAGGTCTGCATTTTTGATTTGATCGAACCCGCCTCCACCCCGGATTAATTCCGGGGCAGGCTTTCGCCGGAAAACGCTCTATCCGCCGCCGTAGAGATAGTTCGGCAGCCACAGCGTCATGCCGGGCCAGAGATACATGATCACCATGCACAGGATCACGATCAGCATGTAGGGCATCATGCCCGCAAAAATCTGGTTGAGCGTGACGTGCTTCGGCGCGACGCCCTTGAGATAGAACGCCGACATCGCGACCGGCGGCGACAGGAACGCGGCCTGCAGGTTCACGAACACCAGCACGCCCCACAGGACCGGGTCGATGCCGAAATGCTTCAGCATCGGCAGGAAGATCGGCACGAAGATGATGATGATCTCGGTCCACTCCAGCGGCCAGCCGAGAATGAAGATGATCGCCTGTGACAGGATCATGAACTGCACCGGCGACATGTTGAGCGAGAGCACCCAGCTCTCCAGCAGCGCCTGGCCACCGAGGATGGCGAACACCGCCGAGAACAGCGCGGAACCGACGAACAGCCAGCACACCATCGCGGTCGTCTTTGCGGTCAGGAACACTGCTTCCTTGGTGCGCTTCCAGTCGAGCGTGCGGGCGTGGAAGGCGAGGATGAAGGCGCCGGCGGCGCCGACGCCGGCGGATTCGGTCGCGGTCGTGATGCCGAACAGGATCACGCCCAGCACCACGACGGTGAGGATGCCGAGCGGCATCACCGACGACGTCAGCAGCTTCAGCACTACGAAGCGCTCGCCGCCCATGCGCAAGTAAGAGCGCGCCGTCCACGCCGTCAGCACGGCTGCCGATATCGCGAACCAGATATAGAACTGGGTGTCCGGTCCCTTTTCGGACGGGGACAATTCCTTCGTTACCGGCGCGCTGCCGAGCTGTTGCAGGCCTTCGACGGCTTCCGCCGCGGCGCCGACCTGCTGGTGGATCACGACATACCACCAAACCGTGCCGAGCGTGATTGCAGTCAGCAGGAACGGCACCAGCGAAATGAGGAAGTTCTGCACGATCGCGCCATAGCCCATCGGCTTGCCGTCGATCTCGAGCGTCTTCGCCTTTTTGGGCGCGAACAACGCCTTGAACAAGCCGACGAACAAGTTCGGCGAATACAGTGTCGCGAACCTCTTGATCCATTCAGGCACGGGGACGCGGGTCTGCTCCTCCGGCAGCGGCGGCGCGATCTTCGGGTTGATCATCGCCCAGCCTATGACATAGACGAGGTAGAGGAACGCCAGGAAGAAGCCGGGAAACATCGCCGCTGCATAGAGCTTGACCACGGATTGGCCGGCGACCGCGGCATAGACGATGATCATCACCGAGGGCGGGATCAGAATGCCGAGCGTGCCGCCCGCGGTGATGACGCCGGAGGCGAGTTTCACGTCATAGCCGGCGCGCAGCATCGGGTTGAAGGCGATCACGCCCATCAGCACCACCACCGCGCCGACGAGCCCAGAGGCGATGCCCCAGAACGTGCAGACGATCAGGGTCGCGACCGCGAGCGAGGCGGGCAGGCGGCGGAAAGCAAGCTGGATCGAATAGAACATCTTGTCGACCAGCGCGCCGCGCTCCATCACATAGCCCATCAGCACGAACAGCGGGATGGAGATCAGGACGTCATTGGTCATCGCGCCGTAGGTGCGCTGAACCATCAGCTCGAAAACCCTGTTGTGCGTCCAGTTCTGCGACGGGTCGTAGAAGGCGATGAAGCCGAAGAACATGCCGAGGCCCATCAGCGTGAAGGCCGTGGCAAAGCCCATCATGATGACGACGACGATGAGCGTCAGCATCAACAGGCCGAGTGCGGGATCGCTCATGTGTTCAGGTCCCCGCCCATGCCGCGCTGCCGCGCCATTTCATCGATGCGCTGCGCCCCCTCGATGGCGAGCTTGCGCGATTCCTCGTCCACGAATTCGCTGTGCGCGAGTTGCTCCTCGATGACGTCGGTCTCGGCGACGTCGGCAAGCCGGCTCGGCCATTCGCCGGTCTTCAGGCACACGATGCAGCGGATGATCTCGCCGATCCCCTGCAGCATGATCAGCGCGCCCGCGATCGGGATGACGGTCTTGAAGTGATAGACCGGCGGGCCTTCCGCCGTGACGTTCGAATGCTCGTTGATGTGCCAGGAATCCGCGGCGTAGAAATAGCCGGCATAGATCAGCGCGGCAATGCCCGGAATGAAAAAGACGAAGTAAAGGACGAGGTCGAGCGCGGCCTGCGTGCGCGGCCGCATCGAGGAATACAGGAAGTCGCCGCGAACGTGGGCGTTCTGCGCCAGCGTATAGGCGCCGGCCAGCATGAACAGCGACCCGTACAGCATGTTCTCGGCGTCGAAGATCCATGCCGTCGGCATGTTCACGGCATAGCGCTTGAACACCTCGATACAGACGACGCTCATCAGGAGGATCATCAGCCAGGCGGTCGCCTTACCGACCCAGGTCGAGATGCCGTCGATCGTGTGCAGTAAACTCTGTACGGTCATATGATACAATTCGCCGCGAGAAATGATCCAACATAGCACAAGGCACCGTCCGGAGGGTGGTCCGGACGGCGCCCTGCCGGTTTTATTTCGCCGTTAGATCTTCTTCGCCGCGGCGTTCGGTCCGAAATAGTGATCGTAGGCCATGCGGCGGTTCACCACCGTGTCCTGCTCCCACTGCGTCGCGCGCTTGGCGAATTCGATCTGCGACTGCACGATCTCCTTGAACAGCGGATTCTCCGCCGACTTCTTCTTCGCCACGTCGTCATAGATCTCGAGCTGACGCTTCAGGATCGCATCCGGCGTCTTGTAGAACTTGACGTTGTCCTTGGTCTGCAGCTCGACATAGTCCTTGGAGTAGCGGTCGATCGCCTTCCAGGACATGTCCGCCGAAGCCGCATCCACCGCGTTGGCGATGATCGCCTTCATCTTGTCCGGCAACGCGTTGTACTTGTCCTTGTTGAACATGATCTCGAGCTGCTCGGCGTTCTGGTGATAGCTCTGCAGCATGCAGACCTTGGAGACGTCGGGGAAGCCGAGCACGCGGTCGGAGGTGGCGTTGTTGAACTCGGCCGCGTCCAGCAGGCCGCGGTCCATTGCAGCTACGATTTCGCCGCCGGGCAGCGCGTTCACGGCGGCGCCCATCCCCGAATACACGTCAATGGAGATTCCGACGGTGCGGAATTTCAGGCCCTTGACGTCCTCGACCTTCGCGACCGGCTTCTTGAACCAGCCGAACGGCTGGGTCGGCATCGGCCCGTAGGGGAACGAGACGACGTTGGCGCCGATCGATTCATAGAGTTTGGCGAGCAGCTCCTTGCCGCCGCCGTATTTGTGCCAGGCCAGCAGCATGTTGGCGTCCATGGCAAAGCCCGGACCCGATCCCCACAAAGCGAGCGCGGTCTGCTTGCCGTAGTGATAGACCAGCACGCCATGGCCGCCGTCCAGCACGCCCTTGGATACCGCATCGAGCAAGCCAAAGGCGGGCACCACGGCGCCTGCCGGCAGCACTTCGATCTTCAATTCGCCGCCGGTCATGTCGTTGACCTTCTTGGCGTAGTCGAGGGCGTATTCGTGGAAAATGTCCTTTGACGGCCAGGTGCTCTGCCAGCGCATGCTGATCGGCCCCTGGGCGCTGACGACGGTCGGCGCGGCAACTGCCGTGGCAGCCCCCGCTGCGGCCACCTTCAGGAAGCGGCGGCGCGTCGAAGTCTTGTCCTTGCTTGGCTTGGTCATGGGCGTCCTCCCGGTTGGGACCGGTCCTTGGTCGGCCGGCCATTGTTGATTGAGGCGAACTTTAGAGGCCGGGCCCGAGCTTTGGCAAGGATACGTTATACCAATGCGGCGTTAAGCTGCGGCGCGGCATGGGCAGCGACCCATGGCGCGGCGGGGCCTGCCGGGCCGCTCCAAATGGTTAACGGCGCAGCCGCTCGACTGCGGCGCACGCGTCAGGTCAGGTGCTGCCTGCCGCCGTCGCGACCACCGGCAGGACCTCGTTGGCGGCGCGGTCGGGGGTATCTTCCTTCCAGCGTACCGAGCCGAACGGCCGCTCCAGCATGCGGCGGACGCGGATCGGTTCGGGCCCGAGATGAAAGTCGATCGCGCGCTGGTGCAGCGCGCGCTCGGACTGGGTGGCGCGGCTGCGCTGGCGCAGATAGTCCAGCCAGGTCGGGCAGTGATAGCGCTCGGTCCACAATTCGGGGTCGGCGATGTCGCGCGCGATCGACCAGCCATAAGCGCCGTTGCGCTGGCGGCTGAGCTGCACTTCCTGCATCACATTGTGAAACGCGCGGGCGTTGTCTTGCGCTACGCGATACTCGATCTCGACCACCAATGGTCCGCTGCGTCCGGTGAGCGACAGCCGCACTTCGGGATCGGCCAGCGCCTCGGCGGGCGGCTCATTGCGCGCGCCGACCGGCGGCATGCGCAGCCAGATCCCGAGCAGCGGCGAAAGCAGCATCAGACCGGCGGAGGCCAGCAGCGCCACTTCGACGCCGGCGATGTCGGTGAGGTTGCCCCAGCCCCAGCTTCCGATCGCAATGCCGCCTGCAATTGCGGCCTGGAACGCCGCCAGCGAGCGGCCTGCGACCCAGCGCGGCGCGGAAAGCTGCACGCCGATGTTGAACAGCGCGACCGCCAGCATCCACACCGCGCCGGCCAGCACCAGGGCGATCGCCGTCAGGATGGCGTTCGTGCTCAGGGCAACCGAAGCGATCGCACCGGCCAGCGATAGCGCACAGGCGCGCACCGCGGCCTCGCCGCTCATGCGCCGGCGCACCTCGCCGATATTCAGCGCACCGAACACCGCACCCATGCCGAACGCCCCCAACATGATGCCGTAGGTTTGCGCACCGCCATGCAGGAGGTCGCGGGCGACCAGCGGCATCAGCGCCGAGATCGAGCCGCCGATCACGCCGGTGACCAGTGTGCGGATCAGGACGATGCGGATCGACGGCGAGTTGGCGATGTAGCGCACGCCCGAGACGATGGCGCGGTTGAGGCGTTCGCGCGGCAGGCGCGACGGTTCATGGGTGCGGTTCCACAGAAACAGCACCACCATCAGCGGCAGATACAGCACGGCATTTACGGCGAACGCGGCGACAGCGCCCGACGTCGCAACCACAATGCCGCCGACCGCCGGCCCGAAACTGCGCGCGATGTTGTAGCTGATGCCGTTGAGCGCGACCGCCGCCGGCAGCGTTTCCGCCGGCACCTGCTCGCTGACCGAGGCTTGCCAGGCCGGCCCGAACAGCGCCATGCCGCTGCCGACCACGAAACATAGCGCCAGCAGGATATTCGGCGTGACGAAGCCGAGCCACGCCATGACGGTCAGCACGGTTGCGCCGACAAGCGCGATACCGAGCGAGACAAGGGCGACGATCCGCCGGTCGTGCATGTCGGCGATGGCCCCGGCCGGCATCGAGATCAGCATGATCGGCAGCATCAGCGCGGTCTGCACCAGCGCGACCTTGTCGGCGGACGACGTCATCTGCGTCATCGCCCAGGCAGCTCCAACGCCCTGGATCAAGATCCCCAGATTGGAAACGAGGCTGGCGAGCCAGATGCGCCGGAACACGGCATGCCGCAGCGGCGCTGCGATGCCGTCAGTCGCAAAGCCCCGGCGTTTCGGCTGGTCGGTCATGATAGGTTCCGTTGGCCTTCTGTCACCGGCTTGATTCCATTCGAACTTAAAGTGATGCCTGCGAAAACCCTGGCCTGTCCAGTCGCAGAACGGCGCTCGACGGTGCTATCGCACAGCTAAGATATTGAAAAGCAACGGGAGGTTTGGAAATGAGGCTGTCGCGGCGGTCGATCCTGAAAAGTGCCGGAGCTCTGCCTTTACTGGCTGGCTCGTTCGGCCTCCCGCTTTTGGGTTTGCGGGTGCAAGCGCAGACGGCGCCGGCCGCGGTTCCTCCGGTCTTGTTCGTGCACGGCAATGGCGATCATGCGGCGCTCTGGATCACCACATTATGGCGCATGGAATCGAACGGCGTGCCGCGCGAGCGAATGCTGGCGATCAATTTCATCGATCCCTTGGCGCGCACCGATGACAAAGTGGAGCAGGCAAACCGTTCCTCGACCGAAGACCAGCGCCGGCAGCTCGGCGACGCCGTCAAGGAATTGCAGCGTCGCACCGGCGCGTCGCGCATCGCCCTCGTCGGCAATTCGCGCGGCGGCTATTCGATCCGCAATTACATCAGGAATGGCGGCGGGGCCGACATCAGCCACGCCGTGCTATGCGGCGTTCCCAACCATGGCATCTATGAATGGGACGAGGGGCTCGGCGGTGAGTTCAACGGCCGCGGTCCGTTCCTGCGCGGCCTGAACGAGGGTGAGAGCGAGGTGACGCCGGGCACGGCGTTTCTCACCTTGCGCAGCGACGGCAACGACAAATATGCGCAAGCCGACGGGCGCTTCGTCGGCAAGCCGGGCACGCCGACCGGCGTAACATCGGACGGCCCTGCGCTGAAGGGCGCGGACAATCTCGTGCTCGGCGCGCTCGATCATCGCGAGGTCGCATTTCATCCACGCGCATTTCGCGAGATCTACAAATTCATCGCAGGGAGGGAGCCGTCGCGCATCGAGATCGTGCCGGAAGCGGAAGTCAAACTGAGCGGGCTTGTGACGGGCACGCCGGGCGGCGTTCAAACCAACCGTCCGGTATCCGGCGCGACGGTCGAAATCTATCGCGTCTCTCCCGAGACTGGCGAACGCATCGCCGGGCCGATCCATTCGTCGCAGACCGGCGCCGACGGCCGCTGGGGCCCGGCGCAGGTCGAGCCGAGCTGGTATCTCGAGATCGTGCTGACATCGGCCGGCACTCCCACCACGCATCTCTACCGCTCGCCGTTTCCGCGCTCCTCCGAAATCGTGCATCTGCGCGCCGCACGCCCGCTCGGGCCGGCCGATGCGGGCGCGGGTGCCGTGGTGCTGATGTCGCGTCCGCGGGGCTATTTCGGCTTGCCGCGGGATGTGGTGCTGATCGACGGCAAGGAGCCGAAGGACGTGAAATCCGGCGTGCCGGCCGATTCGATCTCGACCTTGCGGCTTGCCGCGGAAGAAGTTGGCCGCCCGGTGGCAGCCATGTTCAATACAGAGCGAATCGTGGCGCGGGCCTGGCCGGCCTCGGAAAACCGCATTGCGATTGCCGAATTGACTTATTAGCTATTTCGGATGGATGCGCCCTTATGGCGCCCGGATCGAAAGGCATAGTTTGGCAGTAGCCCGCATGAGCGAAGCGATATGCGGGGCTTTGGCAGGATCCCGGATATCGCTGCGCTCATCCGGGCTACGAAAGTGGCACCATGAGCATAGCCGAAGCCTACGACGTGCCGGCCGCACGAGCGCCGCTGGTGCCGCCGAGCCCACCGCGGGCGCCCGACGACATGACGATGTTCGGACGGATGAAGGCGATCCGCATCAGCCCGATCGGTATGTGGAGCCAGCGGGCCTATGAGGAAAATATCGTCGAGGGCCGCTTTTTTGGGCGCAGCAGTTTCATTCTCAACGCGCCCGATGCGATCCGGCATGTGCTGGTCGACAATTTCGAAAACTATACGCGCACGCCGGTAAGCTTCCGGGTGTTACGTCCGATACTGGGCCAAGGCCTGCTGATTGCCGAAGGACGCGCGTGGAAGCATCAGCGCCGGACGCTGGCGCCGGCGTTCACGCCACGCGCGGTGATGACGCTCATTCCGCACATGCTGGCGGCGACCGACGAGACGGTCGCCAAGCTGAGCGCGGCCAGCAACGCGCCCGTCGACCTGCGCGAAGCCATGCAGCGGATGACACTGGAAATCGCCGGCCGCACCATGTTCTCGTTCGGGATGGATCGCCATGGCGCTGCGTTGCGCGATTTCGTGATGGATTATGGTGAGCGGCTGGCGCGGCCGAATTTTCTCGATCTGCTGCTGCCGCTGGGCTGGCCGAGCCCGCAGGATTTCGCCCGCGCCCGCTTCCGCAAGCGCTGGACCGCCTTTGTCGGCATGCTGATGGCCGAGCGCCGCGCCGCCGGCAAGAACGAGGGCGCGCCGGCGCGCGACCTGTTCGACCTGATGGGTGACGCGCGCGATCCGGAAACCGGCCAGGCCTTCACCGATGCGCAGCTTGGCGATCAGATCGCGACCATGATCCTCGCTGGGCACGAGACGACGGCGACGGCGCTGTTCTGGGCGCTCTACCTGCTGGCGCTCGATCCTGCCGTCCAGCAGGACGTCGCTAACGAGGTACAGGGCGCAACCATCGACGGCACGCTCGATATCGAGCGGCTGAAATTCACCCGCGCGGTGATCGACGAAACCATGCGGCTCTATCCGCCGGCGTTCCTGATTGCGCGTGCAGCCAGCGGGCCGGATACGATCGCGGGGCTTCCGGTCAGGAAGAAGGATGTCATCCTGATCGCGCCGTGGCTGCTGCACCGGCACGAAAAGCTCTGGCGCGATCCGAACGCCTTCATCCCGTCCCGTTTCATGACCGGCACGCCGCCCGATCGCTTCGCCTATCTGCCGTTCGGCGTCGGCGCACGCGTCTGCATCGGCGCGCATTTCGCGCTGGTCGAGGCAACGCTGGCGCTGGCGAAGATGATCGGCGCGTTTCGCGTCACGCTGGTCGACAAGGAGCCGGTGATGCCGATCGGCGTGGTGACGACGCAGCCTGACCGTTCGCCGATGTTTGCGATCACGCCGCGATAATTTCATCCAGGGTTCCACCATGAGCAATACCCAGGCCCAGTTCTCCGTTCTGCGGCAGACCGCCGATCCCGCGGTCGTGGATGCCATTTCGCAGCTGATCGCGAAGGGCGAGGATCGCGATCTCAACCGGATCAACCTTTTGGATTTTTCCGCGCGGAACGGGCTCGACGAGGAAAAGGTCATTTCGGCCTTCCTGCATTCGGCGCGGCTCGGGCTGTTCGATCTCAGCTGGAATGTGCTGTGTCCCGGCTGTGGTGGCGTGCTCGGTGCGCACAACACCCTGAAATCCCTTCGGCACGACGACTACAATTGCGCGTTATGCGCTCAGGGTTATGAGGCATCCGTCGACGACCGCGTGGAGGTTTCTTTCACCGTCAGTCCCCGCGTCAGGCGGATCGCGGCGCATGATCCCAATACGTTGTCGATCTGGGAATATAACCGCCAGATGTTCTGGAGCTCGGGGATGGACCTGAGCGAAGAATCGATTGCGCGGCTGATCGATGAGGTGTCGCTCGAAGCCATCGAGCTGCCGGCGGGCGAGAAGGCAGTGCTGTCGCTGCAACTGCCCAATCAGTTCGTGATCGTGTTCGAGCCGGTGACGCATTCGGCGCATTTTCTGGATATCCAGGGTGAACCGACCCGCGAGCGCCAGCAGTTTTCCATCGTCTTCAACAAGCTGCACGCGCCGACCGGCACCACCGTGATGCGCCCCGGGCCGCTGCGGCTGTCACTCGAAAACCAGACCGACCACCGGGTGCTGCCCGCGGTCTGGATCGCCAACGACACGCTTCATGAGCTGCTCGGCAAGCGCAAGCCAATCCTGACCGCCAAGCGGATGCTGTCGAACCAGACTTTTCGCGACGTCTTCAAGGCTGATAATCTCAATGTCGATCAGCGCCTGAAGATCACCTCGCTGACGTTCCTGTTCACCGATCTCAAGGGCTCCACGGCGCTCTATGAGCGGGTCGGCGATCTCGCCGCCTTCGATCTGGTGCGAGCGCATTTCCATGCGCTGCTCGAAATCATTGCGTCCGAGAAGGGCGCGGTCGTGAAGACGATCGGCGACGCCGTGATGGCGACCTTCATCCGGCCGGAACATGCGATCGTGGCGGGCCTGCGCATGCGCGCGGCGATGGCTCAGCTCAATGTCGAGCGTGGCAGGGAGGATCTGGTCGTCAAGATCGGCATCCACGAAGGTCCGTGCCTGGCGGTGATGCTGAACGAGCGGCAGGACTATTTCGGTCAGACCGTCAACATCGCTTCAAGGGTGCAGAGCCTGTCGACGTCGCAGGAGATTCACATCACGGGACCTGTGATCGACTCGCCGGCGGTCGCCACCATTCTGGAAAAAGAGGCGATCAGGCCGATCCAGAAGGAAGCGGCGCTGCGCGGTATCGCCGACAAAATGGTGGTGTATGAAATCCCCTGATCACTATTCGATCACGATCTCGCCGGTCATGCCGAGCTCGGCGTGGGTCTTGCCGTCGCTGGTCTTGATGTCGCAGCGCAGGTCGCTGGCACGGCCGGCCGCGACCGGCACCAGCCACCATTCGGCGGATTGTCCCGGATAGACCTCGATCTCGCGGATCGCGCCCTTGAATTCGGCGAGCGTCACGGCCTTGCCGTTCTGCTGCTGCGTCACCTGCACCTTGCGCGTGAACACCATCTGCGAGAACGCATGCGAGGTGAAGTAATGCGGATCGCTGCTCGTGTTGCGCAGGATCAGCTTGTAGAGCTTGCCGGTTTCGAATTTCAGTTGCTTCGGCGCGAATTCGTGTTTTCCGGGCGAGCCGAGATCGACCGTCACCTCGATCGGCGTCTGCCTCGACAGGTCGCCTGCCGCCAGCGCAGCTCCGGAAGCTACTCCCAACACAACGGCAGCACCAAGTGCGAAGCGGAAGGAGGCCATGTTCGTTTCCTTTTGAGAAATCGCTTGTTGAAACAACAAGTTCAGCTCTAATGCAAATGCGAATGATTTGCAATTGGATATCGGCCCTGCTGCGTGCGGCGAATCGCGCAGTCAGCCGCTAACCGACAGGCGGTGACCTTCGGGGGCGGCAAGGCGACGCGCGTCGAACCCATGCCCGCGGGCGCCGACCCAACAGGAAGCGAAGGCTCGGCGGGTCGCTGTGGCCGTTGTGGGCGCTGCCTGGATTTCGCGCAGATGTTTCCGTCCGTTCAACGTGACGTCGAATTAATCTGCCTGCACCGTCAGGGAGGCATCGCGCGGATTGCGGCGGCCAAATCCGCGACCCATATTCACCAAACGGCTTTCACGACTTTGCAGGGTAGATTGATGCTCGACGGACTGCGCCAATTCATTGCCGACATCGTTGCGCCCAGCGCGGATTCGGATCTGTCGTTCGACGATACCGGATATCTCCTGGCGGCGACGGCGCTGCTGGTTCACGTCGTCTCGCTCGATGGCGAGCCGAGCGCGATCGAGAAGCGCAAACTGCACAGTTTGATCGAGAGCCGCTTCAAGCTCGATCCCGGTACAGCGGATCATTTGATCGCGTCGGCGACGCGGGCCGAAGGCGAGGCGGTCGATCTCTATCATTTCACCAGCGTCATCATGCGTTCGGTCAATGAGGAGGGCCGGCTCCGCATCATCGAGATGATGTGGGAGCTGGTATACGCGGACGGCCAGGTCAGCGAGTTCGAGGATAACGTCGTCTGGCGCGCGGCTGATCTGCTCGGTATTTCATCGCGCGACCGGATCGATCTCAAGCATCAGGTGGCGGAGCGGCGGTCGGCCTCTTCTGCGGACGCGCCGAAGGCCGAAGATGCGGCGATGTGACGATACGCGGCGCGAGCCACGCGTCATTGCAGATGACGAAACTTTAATCTGCGGCGCAATCGGCTGCGCCAACGCGCGATAAGCCTGAAAACATAGAGAATTCAGCGTGCGCGGCACGCGGGCCTGCATGGCGCCATGTTTGAGGGGTGGCTTGCGCCACACCACGCGCCTATGCTCTCGTTCCAATGCTGGCGGCATAACCTCCAATTGATTTTCAAGAGCATTCGATCGTGACTGAGCGTGTGACGCTGATAACCGGTGCATCGGCGGGCATAGGCACCGAGCTGGCGCGCGTTTTTGCATCAAAGGGTCATCGCGTGGCGCTGGTGGCACGGCGCGCAGAGCGCCTGGAAGCGCTGGCGAGTGAAATCAAGACGGCGGGCGGCGCTGCGCCGATCGTCATTCCCTGCGACCTTGCGCAACCCGATTGCGGCGACAGGATTGCCGAGGCGTTGACTGCCTCCGGCGTAGAGGTCGAATACATCGTCAACAACGCTGGATTCGGCGTGTTCGGCCGAGCGATCCAGCGAGATCGGTCCAATCAACTCGAGATCATCGCCGTCAACGTCCGCGCGCTCACCGACCTGTCGCTGCGGTTCTCCGATCACCTGATCCGCAATCGCGGCGGCCTCCTCAATGTCGGCTCGATCGCCGGCTTTCTGCCGGGGCCGGGAATGGCGGTCTATTACGCGTCCAAGGCCTATGTGCTGTCGTTCACCGAGGCCATGCGCGCCGAGTTGGCGCCACATGGCGTGCGCGTGACGGTGTTGTGTCCCGGCCCGGTGCCGTCGGAATTTCAGGCGCGGGCCGGATTCAGGCCCGGCTTTGATTCGGCGATCCTCAACGTCTCGCCGGCTGCGGTCGCACAGCAGGCCTATAGCGGGTTGATGGCGAACAAACGGGCAGTGCTGCCTGGCCTGGGCATCAAGATCGTGCCGTTCCTGCTCCGGTTGTTTCCACGCTCCTTTATCCTCGGAGCGGTCGGCCGCTTTCAACTCCGCCAGCGCTGAGAAAATCCCGGGTTTTGCGGACAAAAGCGCGCGTGTGCCGAGCACGCGCGCGGCGGCCGCGTTTGGCCCGCGGCTTGCTTTCACTTTTTGATGTGTGCGTGAACTCACGCGAAATTAAGACTCGCTTAGGTATGGTTTCGGTTTGAGGTGCCAGAGCAACGTCGATGTCGTTCCGGTCGAACAATAATGACGAAAACGTGCTGCCCTTTCCGGGCAGACCCACGTTGGGTGCGGCTGACCCGGCCCTCCTCAAGCCGGTCCTGATCGTTCTGCACCAGGAGACCTCGACGCCGGGACGGGTCGGCAATGCGCTGCGGGCGCTCGGCCACCCCCTCGACATCCGACGCCCACGGTTCGGCGATCCGTTGCCGGAAACGATGGACCAGCACGCCGGCGTGGTCATCTTCGGCGGCCCGATGAGCGCCAACGACTCCGACGATTATGTCCGACGCGAGATCGATTGGATCGAAATCCCCCTGCGCGAGCAGCGGCCGTTTCTCGGCATCTGCCTGGGCGCGCAGATGCTTGCCAAACAATTAGGCGCGCAGGTCGCGCCGCATCATGAAGGCCGGGTCGAGGTCGGCTACTATCCGATCCGGCCGACGGAGGCCGGATATGCGCTCTGCCCGGACTGGCCGGAGCGCGTCTACCATTGGCACGGCGAAGGATTTCAACTGCCTCGCGGCGCAAAGCTGCTCGCCGAAGGCGACGACTTTCCGGTGCAGGCGTATCAGCACGGTCATGCGTTCGGCTTCCAGTTTCATCCCGATGTGACCTACGCCATGATGCATCGCTGGACCACGCGCGGATGCGTCCGCATGGAGTCGCCGGGCGCGCAACCGCGTCACCTTCACTTCGAAGGCCGCGCGGTGCACGACGTGATCGAACGGGCGTGGCTGAAGAATTTCATTGCGGGCTGGATCGCGTGCGCGCCGCGCGCGCCTCATGCTGGATGCCGCCGAATAGCCGCCACGCGGAATTTCATCCGTGCCCTGCGAGCATCTTTCAAAATTCCGGGATGTGATAGAGTCGCTGCCTGAAGCCTGCGGATACCAGCAGGCGAATGGGAGGCGACATGACCGGCGACGAATTCGCATCGCTCCTCAGTGATTTCACGCTGTCGGCGGAGTCAGGCGATGGCGCGGGCTTCGCCGACCATTTCACCGAAGACGCCGTCTATCACGACTACATCTACGGCCCGCATCGAGGCCGCGCCGACATCGCGCATATGATGCAGAACCTGTTTCATCGCGACGCCACCGATTATCGCTGGGAAATGTTCGATCCCGTCTTCGACGGACGCCAGGGCTATGCGTGGTCGCTGTCGAGCTTCACGTCGACGATTCCGCAGTTCAAGGGGCGGCGCGTGGTGATCGACGGCATGAGCCGCTTTATCGTGCGTGACGGGCTGATCGCGGAGTATCGCGAGTCCGTCAATGGCGGCGTCGCGATGACGCAACTCGGCGTCGAGCCGGCGCGGATGGAAAAAGTATTCCGGCGCTGGACCGGATGGCTCAGCGAGCGCCCGGAAACACAGGATTATCTGGCGCGGCCCAAGGGCTCGCGCGCGAAACGTCAATGACAGAAACGACAGGGAGATCGCGATGACCTATCAGCATATTCTCTACGAGGTAAGCGACAAGATCGCGACCGTCACGCTCAACCGGCCGGACCGCATGAATGCGTGGACCGTGACCATGGAGCGCGACGTGCGCCACGCGATGGAGGCGGCGGCCGGTGATGACAGCGTCCGCGTCATCGTGCTCACCGGCGCGGGTCGCGCCTTCTGCGCCGGCGCCGACATGGAAGCCCTGCAGGGCATCGATCCCAACGAGATCCGTCGCGGCGAGAACACGCCGCCGTTCGACATGAACCGACGGGCGGACTGGCAGACGCGCTACGCCTATTATCCGGCGATCCCGAAGCCCGTGATCGGCATGCTGAACGGCGCCACCGCCGGCATCGGCCTCGTCCATGCGCTCTATTGCGACCTGCGTTTTGCCGCCGACAATACCGTCTTCACCACCTCGTTTGCGCGCCGCGGGCTGATCGCCGAGCACGGCATCAGCTGGATGCTGCCGCGCATCGTCGGCCACGCCAATGCGCTCGATTTGCTGATGTCCGCGCGGCGGGTCACCAGCGAGGAGGCGCTGCGGATCGGGCTGGTCAACCGCCTCTATCCGCCGGACCAGTTGCGCGAGCAGACCTATGCCTATGCGTGGGATCTCGCCGATTTCGTCTCGCCCAGCGCGATTTCCGTGATCAAGCGGCAGCTCTACGACGTGCCGTTCCAGACGCTCGCCGAAGCCACCATCGACGCCAACCGCGAAATGCAGATCGCGCTGAAGGGGAGCGATTTCCGGGAGGGGGTGGCGAGTTTTGTGGAGAAGCGGGCGCCGAAGTTTACGGGGAAGTGAGGGCTAAGGCAGGTAGGAGGCGGGGTTTGGCGAGATAGGCCCGTCGTCGCCCTTCGGGCTATGCCGGGCACGCTTCGCCCTTCAGGCTCTTGCGTGGCTGCGCCACGCGTAGCCCGAAGGGCGAAGCGTGGTGGAGCCAGGCGGGATCGAACCGCCGACCTCGTCATTGCGAACGACGCGCTCTCCCAGCTGAGCTATGGCCCCGTCGCGACCGCCTCGAAGTGACCCGAACCGATCGACAATCGGCGCCATTTACAATCCGGCCCAAGGCCAAGTCAAGAACGGTGCAAGAAATCTGAAACGGTTGATTTTGACGTCATTTTGCCGGGAACTTCCCTTGTTTGCGGGGGAATGAACCGATATCTAGCTGGATATCCCTCCTCGCGAGCCCCCGCCACATGCGCGCTATCCTGGAAGTCATTCTTATCGTCTTGGACCTCTATGTCTGGTTGCTGATCGCCTCCGCGATTCTGTCCTGGCTGATCGCCTTCAATGTCGTCAACACCCGCAACCAGTTCGTGGCGGCGGTGGCGGAATTCCTGTACCGGATCACCGAGCCGGCGCTGGCGCCGATTCGCAGGTTCATGCCCAATCTGGGTGGGCTCGACATCTCGCCGATCATCCTGATCCTGTGCATTATCCTGGTTCAAAAGCTCATCGCGTATAACGTGGCGCCTTACTTCACGTGAGCGGCGGTGGATCCCTGGCGCTATTCCACCGAGGGCATCAGCGTCGCGCTGCGGGTGACGCCGCGCGGCGGTCGTGACGACATCGACGGCATTGAAACGCTCGCCAACGGCCGTTCCGTGGTCAAGGTGCGTGTTCGCGCCATTGCCGACGGCGGCGAGGCCAACCGCGCGGTGATGGAACTGCTGGCGAAGATTCTCGGCGTGCCGAAGGCGCGGGTGAAGATCCTTTCGGGGACGACCTCGCGCCTCAAGCAGGTTGCCGTCGCCGGCGATCCTAAAATTCTCGGCGAAACGCTGCGAAAGGCGGCCGCAGCCAAGCCGGAAAAGACGAAGGATTGAGATGACGGCACGCATTATCGACGGAAAGATCATTGCGGCGGAGCTTCGCACCCGCGTCGCCGACGAGGTCGCACGGGTCAAACGCGAGCATCAGCTCACGCCGGGCCTTGCCGTGGTGCTGGTCGGCAACGATCCTGCCAGCGAGGTCTATGTACGCAGCAAGCAGACGCAGACGCAGGCCGCCGGCATGGCCTCGTTCGAGCACAAGCTGTCCGCCGATGTGGCGCAGGCCGATCTGCTGGCGCTGATCGCAAGGCTCAATGGCGATCCGACCGTACACGGCATTCTCGTGCAGTTGCCGCTGCCGAAATCGATCCACACCGAAACAGTCATCAACGCGATCGATCCCGCCAAGGATGTCGACGGCTTGCATCCCAACAATGCCGGCCGGCTGGCGGGCGGCTTTGCCGCGCTGTCGCCATGCACGCCGCTCGGCTGCATCATCCTGACCAAGAGCGTGCATGCTTCGCTGGAAGGCATGAATGCCATCGTGATCGGCCGCTCCAACCTGGTCGGCCGCCCCCTGGTGCAATTGCTGCTCAATGAAAATACCACGGTGACGATTGCGCATTCGCGCTCAAAGGATCTGCCGCAACTCTGCGCCCGTGCCGATCTGGTCTATGCTGCCGTAGGCCGACCAGAGATGGTGCGCGCCGGCTGGATCAAGCCCGGTGCCACCGTGATCGATGTCGGTATCAACCGCACGCCATTGCCCGACGGCAAGACCCGCCTCGTCGGCGACGTCGCGTTCAAGGAGGTCGCCGAGGTCGCAGGCGCCATCACGCCGGTGCCCGGCGGCGTCGGGCAGATGACGGTGGCGTGCCTGCTGGTGAATACGCTGCGCGCGGCGTGTGCGATTCACGGGCTGCCGAAGCCGGGTGTGTGAGCTGGGGTTTCTTCCTCTCCCCGTGAAGAACGGGGCGAGGGAGCGACCACAGCTACCCCGCCGCGTTCTCGATCAGCCGCCGATAAAACCGGATCATGTCGGCATAGCCTTCGACGGGAAGGCGCTCGTTGGTGCCGTGGAAGCGCTTCAGGTCTTCCGAATTGGCGCGCACCGGCGAGAAGCGGAAAATCTTGTCCGTAATGCCTGTGTAGTGGCGCGAGTCGGTGGCGGCGACCATCAGGCCGGGCGCGACGATCACGTCCGGATAGATTTCCCGGATGGTCCGGTTGAGCATCTGGAACGACGGGCTTGAGGTTGCCGTCACCGGCGGCGGGTCGGTGTTGCCGGGAAACGGTTTGATGGAAATACGGTCATTGGCAATCGTGCCGCGCACGTGATCGATCACGCTCCCTTGCGTGTCGCCGGGGATCAGTCGGAAGTTGATCGTCGCCTCGGCATTGCCGGGCAGCACATTGTCCTTGTCGCCGGCGTTGAAGATCGTCAGCGCCGTGGTGGTGCGCACCATTGCTTCCGTCGGCCCGCTCTTTTCGAACTCGCGCAGCAACAGCGGCCTGAACAGCCAGAGGTTCGACAGCACCACGCGGTTGAAGCCGGACATCTCGGGCGCCAGCGTGTCGAACATCTCCGCGACCGTGCTGCGGATCTGCATCGGTAGCCGATGGTCCTCCAGCCGCGTCAGCGCCGCGCTCATCATGCCGATCGCGGTATCGCGCGGCGGCATCGACGAATGGCCGGACGTGGCCTGCGCGTTCAGCACCAGCGTGGCATAGCCCTTTTCGGCAACACCGATCAGCGCCGCCGGCTTGTCGAGCCCCTTCATGATGCCTTCGGTGATCAACAGGCCCTCGTCGATCACGAAGTCGAGGCGGATGCCGCGCGAGGCGAGTAACGCTGCGATCGATTTGGCTCCCGCCGTGCCGGCCGTTTCCTCGTCATGGCCAAATGCGAAATAGATCGTGCGTTTGGGGCGGAAACCGGCGTTGGCCATGGCTTCGGCAGCCTCAAGCATCGAATAGAGGTTGCCCTTGTCGTCCCAGGAGCCGCGGCCCCAGATGAAGCCGTCGGCGATCACGCCGTCAAAAGGCGGCTGTTGCCAAGCTGGAAATGGTTCGGAAGCGGATCGCTTCGGACAGGCGCCTGGCCGCCGCCTGTGCGTCGACCTCGGCGCGCGGCACGGCCGCCACCTGAAGCTGCCGCGAACCGTGCGTGAGGGTGTTGAATGCAACGACGCCGGCGAGGATGATGATGACAGTGATCGCGAACAGCAGGATGTCGCGGATGACACGGATCAGCCGGCGCATGGTGTTGTTTCCCCCGTCATTGCGAGCTAAGCGAAGCAATCCATACCGCAACAAGCGGTCAAATGGATTGCTTCGTCGCTAGCGCTCCCTTGCGCAAACGCTTTGCGTTTGTCGCAGGCAATGACGGCATTGGAAGCGCCGCCTATTTCTTTGCCTTCGCCCGTTCGATGCCTTCCAGGATCAGCCGGTGGGCGTCCTCGGCGCCGCCCCAGCGCAGCACCTTCACCCATTTGCCCTTCTCGAGATCCTTGTAGTGCTCGAAGAAGTGCTGGATCTGCTGCAGCGTGATGTCGGGAAGGTCGCTGTACGTCCTGACCTTGTCGTAGCGCTGGGTCAGCTTGGAAGATGGCACTGCGATGATCTTCTCGTCGCCGCCGGCCTCGTCCTCCATCAGCAACACGCCCACGGGGCGCACGCTCATCACGGCGCCCGGCACGATCGCGCGGGTATTGGCGACCAGCACATCGCAGGGGTCGCCGTCGCCCGACAGCGTGTGCGGGATGAAGCCGTAATTGCCGGGGTAGCGCATCGCCGTATAGAGGAAGCGGTCGACCACCAGCGTGCCGGCTTCCTTGTCCATTTCATATTTGATCGGCTCGCCACCAACCGGCACCTCGACGATGACGTTGACGTCGTGTGGCGGATTTACTCCGATCGGGATAGCGTCAATGCGCATAAGCGGCTCCGCTTGGCGTTAAGGGGACGCCTGGAATCAGGCGCGCGTCAGGGTTCGTTTAGACCCGCAGCGGAGCAGGGAAAAGGCTGAATTCGAGCATGATCCGGAAAAGTGGGTACCGGTTTTTCCTCACGACAAACGCAAGCGTTTGCGCGGAGATCATGCTCAAAAACAAAGCGGTTTAGCTTCAGTTGGTCCAGGCGAAAGCGACCTTATCGAGCGACTTCGGCCCGAACTTCTCCGAGGAGCGGGCCACCATCCGGCCGCCGAGCGCACGGTAGAATTCCGTCGCCGGGTCGTTGTCAGACAGCGCCCAGATCACCATGCTCTTCAGCCCGCTCTGCATCAGATCGCGTCGGGCAGCGGTGAAGAGGCGGCGGCCGAAGCCGAGGCCCTGGAATTCCGGCCGCAGATAGAGCTCGTAAATCTCGCCCTCGAAATGCAGGCTGCGGGCGCGGTTGCGGCCGTAATTGGCGTAGCCCGCGACCTTGTCGCCGAATACCAGCACGCTGACGCGGCTGCCTTTGCGGATCGCGCTGTCCCACCATTGCGGGCCGCGACGGTTGATCAGTTTTTCGAGCTCGGCGCCGGGAATGATGCCCTGATAGGCGGAACGCCAGGCTTCATCATGGGTAGACGCCACCGCGGCTGCGTCTGCAGCCTTGGCCGGTCGGACCTCGATCAGGGTTGTGCTCATGACCTGATCAAAGCAAGTCGGCGGGCCGTCTTCAAGGTCCATCGTTAATTATCGGTTAACCTGTGGATTTTCTGCATCAGTTTTATGTTGTTCTGTACCGAAAGAGGACAGCGGACCTGTCCTTAACGGTATTTGCCGAAAAATGCCGGGCGAAATGGTTGTCAGAACTACCTGCGGAAACGTCTCCGCGAATACCGTTCACGGAAAAATGGGCTGGATTTGATTCGCCGGCGGTATTCTGTTGGTGACTTCGCAAATTCGCCCGCCCTCGGCTGTGTCAGGCCCGTTCATGCATCCGCCAAACCTGCTTTTTGCGCTGGTTCTCGTGGCCGCGCTCGGTGTGAAGGCCGCATCCGCGCAGCCCGCCCTTGGCGCACAAGGCGCGGAGGGCGAACCGCACCGGCTACAGCAATGGCTGGTACCTTCTCCCGATCCCGCAACCGCGGCGCATGCGGTGCTGTTCAGGCCGCCCGGCGAGGGGCCGTTTCCGCTCGCCGTGATCGCGCACGCCTCCACCCAAAACGTGTTGCGACGGGCGCAAATGCCGCAGCCCGAATACCGCGCGCTCGCCGGCTGGTTGGTCGCGCGCGGTTTTGCCGTGCTGGTGCCCGAGCGTCCGGGCCATGGCGCGACGGGCGGAAAATACCTCGAAGATCAGGGCGGCTGCGACGAGGCTGATTACGCCAAATCCGGCCGCGTCACGGCCGATGAGATCGCCGCCGCGGTTGGCCTTCTGCGGAAGCAATCCTTCATCCGTCCCGAGGGCATGGTCGTGATCGGTCATTCGGCCGGTGCCTGGGGCGCGCTCGCGCTGGCCGGCGAAGACCCAAAAGAAATTGCCGCCATCATCGCTTTCGCGCCGGGGCGTGGCGGGCATGCAAATGATTTTCCGGGCCGGGTCTGCGCGCCGCATACGCTGATGGCCGCGGCGAGCGAGTTCGGCAAGGCCGCACGCGTGAAGGTGATCTGGCTGGTGGCCGCCAATGACAGCTACTTCTCGCCGGCGCTGTCGCGCCAGCTGGCCGACGCGTTTCGTGGCGCCGGCGGCAAGGCCGATTTTCACGTGCTGCCGGCCCATGGCAGCGAGGGGCACTGGCTGGTGGAAACCGAGGGCGGGGTAAAACTCACGGCAAGCGAACTCGATCGTGCCTTGAAGGCGCGACCGGCAACCACGGCGAAGAAGCGATGACGCTGTATTTCCTCGTCAAATATCTGCATGTGCTCGGCGCCATCGTCATTCTCGGCACCGGCGCCGGCATCGCGTTCTTCATGCTGATGGCCCATCGCAGCCGGGACGCGGCCTTCATCGCGCGCACGGGCGAAACCGTCGTGATCGCCGACATGCTGTTCACGCTGACGGCGGTGCTGCTGCAGCCGATGAGTGGCGGCGTGCTGATGTGGCTGTCCTCCACCATGTGGAGCGAGCGCTGGCTGATGACCTCGCTCGGGCTCTATGTCGTCGCCGGGCTGTTCTGGGTGCCGGTGATCTTCATGCAGATCGAAATGCGCGATCTCGCGGCTAAGGCGGCTGAACATAACCTGGAGTTGCCGCCGCGCTATTTCGCACTTTTCCACCGCTGGTTTCTGTTTGGGATTCCCGGTTTTGGCTCTGTCATGGCTATTCTCTGGCTGATGATCGCCAAGCCGCTTTAGGTAAGCATGAACGCCGACATCCGAAAAATCCTCGTGCTCGGCGCCTCCGGCCTGATCGGCCGGTTCGTCACCGACGATCTGCGCGGGCGGGGATTTCCCGTGGTGGGTGTCGCCCGCAAACTGTCCGCCTCGCAGAAAGGCGGCGCGCTCGATCTTGAACTGCCTGTCATGTCGATGGAAGCGGCCACGCTGGCGCAGCTGCTGCGCGATCACCGCATCGATGTCGTCGTCAATTGCCTCGGCGTGCTGCAGGACGGTCCTGGCAGCGACACCGCCGCCGTGCATTGCGATTTTGTCGCGCGGCTGTTGCAGGCTGTCCGCGACAGCGACCGGGCGATCCGGCTGGTGCATATCTCGATTCCCGGCACGACCGAGACCGACCGAACTGCTTTCAGCACCACCAAGCGCGAGGCCGAGCGGCTGATTGCGGAATCCGGCGTCGCGTTCACGATCCTGCGACCGGGCTTCGTGGTGGCGCTTGCGGCCTATGGCGGCAGCGCCATGGTGCGCTCGCTCGCGGCGTATCCGTTCGATCTTCCGGCCGCCGAGCGGGCCGCGCCATTCCAGCCAATCGCCATGGAGGACATTGCCGCGACCATCGCCTGGCTTGCGGCGCGCGATCCCGGCGAGGCGAACGCCGTGACATGGGACCTGATGCAGGAGCAGCCGGTCACGCTCGGTGACGTGATCGATCAGTTCCGCGAGGTGTTCGGCACCGGCAGATGGTGGCGCATTGTGATGCCGGCGTTCCTGCTCGATCTCGGCGCCAGGCTCGGCGATCTCTCGAACCAGCTCGGCTGGATGCCGCCGATGCGAACCACCGCGATCGCGGAGCTGCGCCGCGGCGTCAGCGGCGATCCCGCCGACTGGATGGCCGCCACCGGCATCGTGCCGAAGCGTATCGAACAGACGGCCGGAAAACGCCCGGCGACCATCCAGGACAAATGGTTTGCCCGGCTGTTTCCGATCAAGGCGTTGATGATCGCAAGCCTCGTGGTGTTCTGGGTGGCATCAGGCTTCATTGCGCTGGTGGTTTCCTATGACGCTGCGGCGGGAATCCTGAGCAGCCACGGCTTTCCGCCGGCGCTGGTTGCCCCCATCACCATCGGCACCAGCCTGATGGATATGAGCATCGGCGTGCTGATCGCGTTCCGCCGCACCGCGGCATTTGGTCTGATCGCGGGTATCGTCGCGTCGCTGGGTTATATGGTTGGCGCGGCGATCCTGACGCCAGACCTCTGGATCGAGCCGCTCGGCGCGCTGGTGAAGACCGGCCCTGCCGTCGTACTGATGATCGTGGCGTTGCTGACCCTGGACAACCGATGATCCTAACCGAATGACCCATTGGCCCGACGATGACGTGATCCTCTATGACGGCGTCTGCGTCTTCTGCTCGCGCTGGGTCCGCTTCGTCGCTACCCGCGACGTCGAGCGAAGATTCCGCTTCACCGCGATCCAGTCGCCCTACGGCACGCGGCTCGCGCAGGCTTTTGAAATCGATCCCAGCGATCCCGATACCAATGCTGTCGTCCACGGCGGAGTCGCACATTTCAAATCCGACGCCGCATTAATAGTGCTGGGCTCGCTGCCCGGCTGGCGGTGGACGCGGGCATTGTTCGCCGTGCCGAAGCCACTGCGCGATGGCGTCTATACGCTGGTCGCGCGAAACCGGTACCGGATTTTCGGAAAGTATGAGGAGTGCTTCGTGCCGGATGCGAGCATGAGGGCGCGGGTGATGGAGTAGGATTACGGCTTCACTTGAAAGATGCTTCAAATGACAGAGGCTCAAGATGAATGAATTTGTCCAGCGGAGGCGCAAGCTCGAACATTCGGGGAATCTTTGAAAAATCGTACAGTCGGCAAATCCGAAATTCCGTCGGCCTTTCCTTGGAAAACGATAGCTCGTTCCTCGTCAGATAGAATGGAGCAGTCTGCGAGCCGACGGTTGTCTTTACCTCAAGAAACCGTTCACGGCCTTTTTGATCGAAAGACAAAATATCGTAGCCGGCACCGTCACCTTCCTCTTTAGATATCCAGCGGACCTTCCTTGCAAGGTCAGGTCTGTCCGCTTGCCGCAGGCGCTGCTGCTCAAAATTGAAGATCATTTCTTCGCCGTCATACCCGAGCCTGCGATTGATGAAATCGCGCTCGGCAGGATTGAACTTCCGCACGAGTCGTTGAACGATCTCCGGCCGTTCCTTCTTTTGCTCAAGCAAAGGAGGAGGTTCTATGAAAAGCGGAGGTCGTTCAGTGAAAGCCCCAGCCAAGGCTTCCGGATGCTGAGCAGTCGGGTGTTTCAGGATATATCGCTCTATCGCGTTCACGATCGACTTCTGAAAATGTACCCTCGGCTTGTATCCGTTGATCCAGGGCAAATCGAGCTGCTGTAACACCGCTGAAATGTTGTGATGCTTGAATTCGATCGAGCTGTTGCTGCGATCGATCTGGGCCATGAGAGCCTTCCGATGCTGGGTCTTATCGTAGGATACCCGCCGTATTTCGGCGCTCAGCATCGAGTAATAGTCAGCAACGATCAGATCGAGTTCTTCGACCGTCCAATCCTTGTTGCGTTCGCCGTCAGCCATTTCGTCAGTACTGATGCGGGGCCACCACTTGATCTGGATATAGCCAAACTGGCTTTCTTGGCTCCAGATCGTGCCTTTCGCCAAACCATCGTACAAACTCAAATGGTGGCTCTTTTTCCTCCCAATGGGATTTCAAGAACTCGTCGTCAAACCCGGCATCTTCGATGGTTATCGCATAGACCTCTTCAAGCCGCAGATCGACGACGCGTCGCCAGTCTGTGAAGCCGATCTCTGACCACGACCAGCCATCTTTGTGAGGGTTCATTGGGAGCCTGCACCTATCTCAACAGGATCTGCTGAGACGGGCAGGATAGTTTGTCCGCCAGAGTTGAGCAACGTTCAATTGGAACGTTGTTCACCGGTGAGGCGTAACTTGAGCAGGATGAAATTGGCCTTGGCAGTGGCGAAGACCATCTACGCGCTCCGAACGCCAGCCGGTCTGAGAACCACGAGCCTGCCCTATTTTCTACTTTGCATGGGGTTGTTTTCGAGATTTTGTGTCTGGCTGCCCCTTGGCAACCCGACCAGTCCGATTTATTGGCCCGCGAGCGCCGCCATCACTTCCCTGGCCGCTCTCTCTCCACTGTCCCGTGCCCCATGCGCGGTCGAGAAAAACTCCGGCGAGGTGGCTTCTCCCGCAAAGAACAGCCGGCCGTCGACCGGCGCGGCCAGCACTGCCCGATCCCCCGCATGCCCCGGCAGCGCGTGCGAATACGAACCGCGCGCAAACGGGTCGTGGGCCCAGCGTGATTCCGCAAGCGGCTTCAGCTTGCGGCGAAAATCGTTGCCGAGGATTGAGACGATCTCGTTGATGCTCTCGGCGGCGAGCGCGCCTTCGCCGGCGTCTTCCAGCGATTGCGCAAAACGGCCGCCGAAAAAGCCTTCAATGCACGGTTGGCCGAACGGGCGGATGTGATAGGTGCCCATTGCGGTGCGCATGGTGGCGGCGCGCAGATTGCCTTCTTTCGGCAGCGCTTCCGGCTCGTCGAGCGCCAGCGTCACCTTGTCGGCGAGGCCGAGCGGCAGGCCGCGCGCGGCGTCGACTTTTGCCGGCAAGGGCGGGTGAAAGCGGATCGCCTCGTCGGCGATCAAATTGGTCGGCACGGTGACGATGACCTTGTCGGCCGTCAGCGTGCCCTGCGAGGTCTCGATGCGGACGCGCTTTGTCGAATGATCGATCAGCGTTACCTTGCAATTGAGCGCGGTCGGACATGACGCGCCATAGGCGGCAATCAGCGCACCGTAGCCCCGGCGGATGCGCCAGTTGCGGTCGGTGTCCTCATAGGCGTTCATGTCGAGCAGGGAGACCCGATCGAGCTCGCAGCCGTTGACGTAGGTCGAGATCGCATCGATCATCGGATTCCAGCGATTGCCGGGTTCGAGATAGAGGCTGGCGGCGCAGTCGCGGCCGGTCTTCGCAGCGGCCACCGCACCCTGCTCAGCGCGGTCATAGAAGGCATTCAGCGCGCGCATGAAGTCGTCGCGGTCGTCTTGCGGAAACGCCTTGCCATAGGCGCGTTCGTCCCAGGGCGGCAACGACCGGTTGATCTCGAAGCCGAGCTGCTCGGCGATCGCGACGAAGGAATTCTCGTCTGCCGAATGCAGCCAGCCGCAGCCAACGTCGAAGGTGACGTCAGGCGAGGCCATGATGGTGTGCGCTCGGCCGCCGACGCGGTCGCGCGCTTCCAGCACGAGGACGGAGAGGCCGGAATTCTTCAGCGCATTCGCAGCGCCGAGGCCCGCGGCGCCGGCGCCGATGATGGCGACATCGACTGAGGAGGGGAGGGACGACATGCCCTTGCCTCTAGCATGTTCGCGGTCGCGTCTAAAGCCACCCCGCGCATGGCCGTCATCACTCGCCTGTGCGCAATTGCGCACTGGCGCGGGTGATCCAGTATTCCAGAGACATTTTTAATTGAATCGAGGGGCCGCGGCGTACATGATGCCCCGCCTTCGCGGGGCATCATGACGAGAGAGTTCGGCTTACGCCACCGCTTCCTTGGCCTTTTCCGCGCGCTTGCGGTCGTTGGCGTCCAAAAACTTCTTGCGCAGGCGGATCGACTTCGGGGTCACTTCGACCAGTTCGTCGTCCTCGATATAGGCCAGCGCCTTCTCCAGGGTCATCCGGATCGGCGGCGTCAGGCGCACCGCTTCGTCCTTCGACGTGGTGCGGATGTTGGTGAGCTGCTTGCCCTTGAGCACGTTGATCTCGAGGTCGTTGTCGCGGGTGTGCTCGCCGACGATCATGCCCTTGTAGACCTTCCAGCCCGGCTCGATCATCATCGGGCCGCGGTCTTCCAGCTTGAACATCGCGTAAGCCACTGCTTCGCCCTGATCGTTGGAGATCAGCACGCCGTTGCGGCGGCCCTGGATGTCGCCCTTGTAGTTCGCGTAGCCGTGGAACAGGCGGTTCATGATCGCGGTGCCGCGAGTGTCGGTCAGCAATTCGCCCTGATAGCCGATCAGGCCGCGGGTCGGCGCGTAGAACACCAGCCGCAGGCGGTTGCCGCCGGAGGGGCGCATCTCGATCATCTCGGCCTTGCGCTCGCTCATCTTCTGCACGACGACGCCGGAGTGTTCCTCGTCGACGTCGATCACGACTTCCTCGATCGGCTCCTGCCACTGGCCGGTCGCCTCGTCCTTCTGCAGCACGACGCGCGGACGCGACACCGAAAGCTCAAAACCTTCGCGGCGCATGGTCTCGATCAGGATCGCGAGCTGCAATTCGCCGCGGCCCGATACTTCCATGGCGTCCTTGTCCGTCGCCTCGACCACGCGCAGCGCGACATTGCCTTCGGCCTCGCGCAGCAGGCGGTCGCGGATCATGCGAGAGGTCACCTTGTCGCCTTCGGTACCGGCGAGCGGCGAGTTGTTGACGATGAACGACATTGACACCGTCGGCGGATCGATCGGCTGCGCCACCAGCGGCGTTTCAACCGACGGATCGCAGAAGGTATCGGCGACGGTGCCCTTGGTGAGGCCAGCAATCGCAACGATGTCGCCGGCGTCGGCTTCCTCGAGCGGGGTGCGCTCGATGCCGCGGAAGGCGAGGATTTTTGTGATGCGGCCCTGCTCGATGGTCTTGCCGTCGGCGCCGAGCACCTTCACGGCCTGGTTCGGCTTGATCGAGCCCGAACTGATGCGGCCGGTGATGATGCGGCCGAGATAGGGGTTGGCTTCGAGGATGGTGCCGATCATCCGGAACGGGCCTTCCTCGACGGTCGGCGGCGCGACGTGGCGCACGATCAGGTCGAACAGCGGCTGCATGCCGGCATCCTGGGAGCCGTCCGGGCTGTCGGCCATCCAGCCCTGCTTCGCCGATCCGTACAGAATCGGGAAATCGAGCTGCTCCTCGCTGGCATCGAGTGCTGCGAACAGGTCGAACACTTCGTTGATGACTTCGGTCGGGCGCGCGTCGGGGCGGTCGACCTTGTTGATGACGACGATCGGCTTCAGTCCGACCTTGAGCGCCTTGGAGACCACGAACTTGGTCTGCGGCAGCGGACCTTCGGCCGCGTCGACCAGCACCAGCGCGCCATCCACCATGTTCAGGATGCGCTCGACCTCGCCGCCGAAATCGGCGTGGCCGGGGGTGTCGACGATGTTGATGCGGGTGTCCTTCCACTGCACCGAAGCCGCCTTGGCCAGAATGGTGATGCCGCGCTCGCGCTCCAGGTCGTTGGAGTCCATCGCGCGCTCGGTCACCTTCTGGTTTTCGCGATAGGTGCCGGATTGCTGCAGCAGGCGGTCGACGAGGGTGGTCTTGCCGTGGTCGACGTGGGCGATGATGGCGACGTTACGAAGGTTCATGGCTCTTCTTCTGGTCGTGCATGGTGGATGCGCGATCTCACCGGAAAACCGGGACCCACTTTTCCGGATCGCGCTTCTAAAACCTGGAATACCGGCGCGTGATGACGCTTCTTCGAATTGTCATCCCGCTCCATCTATTTTGTTTGAGCATGATCTCCGGGCAAACGCGTACCGCGTTTGTCCCGAGGGAAAACCGGTACCCACTTTTCCGGATCATGCGCCGGGGGCGCTTTCCCCCCAAAAAGGAAGCCCGGCCAAAAGGACCGGGCAATACCTTACGCGTTGCGGCGCAATATATTCAGAAAACGCCAAAAAACAATGGTTTGTTTGGCATTTGGTTAGCTGATTTTGGGTGCGGAAGCCCTTCAATTGCCCCTTTCGGGGTCGGGATAGATCCCCGCAAAACCTCCTCAAAATGGCCCTTCACGGCCTCGTTGCCGCCGCAGGACCGGTTCCGCAGCACATCCGGGCTGCGCGGACCAGGATCGAGCCGCGCCGGCTGACGATGCCGACGACCGCGCCCTCGCGGCCGATCAGGATGGTCTCGACATCGCGGCCGTCCTCGTTGGCGACCCTGTAGGACACGAGGCTGGGGCCGCAGGGGAAATGCACCGTCTCGACATTGTCGCCAGGACTGTAGAGCAAATCGTTCGGATCGGCGTCGGCTGCGACGAGGTGCGGTTCGATTAACGCGAAATCAGCGTCATTCAAACGGTGCAGTAGATTGTTGAATGGCCGCTCGCCGGCGATCCCGGCTCGTCGCGTGAGCATGAAAATTCCTCGTTTCCCTCCCAAAGACAAATAATCGGTTTGGTGCGGCCAATATGTGCACTAGTGGACAGACGGTAGAACGGACATATGGTGGTTTCACTTCCGGAACCGAGGGATGCACTTTTATGGGCGTTGGCTGACTTTGCGTCTTCCGGCTTCGGCCCGGGCTTCTTAATCAAATGCTGAACCTTGAACTGGCGAGAGACATGGAACCCGCCTCCTACAACGGCATACCCAACGACGTGTTGATCGTTGAAGACGATCCAATCATCGCGCTTGATTTCGAAGACACGATTTTGGGGTTTGGCGTGAAGACGGTGCGGAGCGCCGCGAACGTGGCCAAAGCGCTCGATATGATTGCCGACCGGCCGCCGGAATTCGCGCTGCTCGATGTCAGCCTCATCCGCGAGAAGAGTTTTGCCGTGGCCGAACGGCTCGAGGCGCTGAACATTCCGTATGCCTTCGTCAGCGGCTATGGCGCCGACGCCCGGCTCCCGGCCGCATTCGCGACGAAGCCGCGGCTGCCCAAGCCCTATTCGACCGACGCGCTGCAGGCGCTATTGAAGAACGGCGGCATCAGGCCTTGAGCGGTTGCGGCCGTCGCGACCGCTACACGGGTTTGGGATCGAGCGTCGTCGACCACAGCGCCACGTCGGCGCGGTCGCGCAAGGTCACCGTCATCTGGCCGGTCTTGCCGTCGATCCTGACGTGGCCGAAGAACTGCATTCCGGCCGATGGCGGCAGGTTTTGATTGCCGGGCCCCGGCGCCTTGATGAACTTCACTTCCGGCCCGAAGGTGTTGTCGAGGTCGTTCGGTCCGAACGTGCCGGCGTGCAGCGGCCCGGCGACGAACTCCCAGAACGGGTCGAACTCCCCAAACTGCGCCTTGTCGGGGTTGTAGTAATGCGCGGCCGCGTAGTGCACGTCCGCCGTCAGCCACACGGTGTTGACGACGCCTGACGTCTTGATGAAGCGCAGGAGGTCGGCGATCTCCAGTTCGCGGCCGCGCGGCGGCCCGTCGCCCTGCGCAACGGCCTCCGAGCCTTTCTTGTTGCGAGCATCGTCATAGACGATGATGCTGAGCGGCATGTCGGAGGCGATTACTTTCCAGGTAGCGCGCGAGTTGAGCAGTGCGCGTTTCAACCAGGCGACTTGCTCGGGCCCGAGAAAATAGCTTTCCGGCCCGTAGGCCGTCTCCTGGTTCGGGCCGTTGGCGCCGCGATAGCTGCGTTCATCCAGCATGAACACGTCGAGATGGGCCCCATAGTTGAGCGTGCGATAGACCCGCCCCGGCTCCGTGATGCTCTCGCGCATCGGATACATTTCGTGGAAGGCGCGTGCCGAACGGGCCGCGAGCGCGGTGATGTTGCGTTCCTTGTAGGCCGCGGGCAATTCCTTCGACAGCGACCAGTTGTTGACGACCTCGTGGTCGTCCCATTGCACGAAGACCGGCACCTCGGCGTTGAACGCGCGCAGATGCTCGTCCATGAAATTGTACTTGTGCGCGGCGCGGAATTCGTCGAGCGTTTCGGCGACCTTTGACTTTTCCGGGGTGGTCACATTCTTCCAGACCTTGCCGTCGGGCAGCGTCACCTCGCTCTTGATCGGTCCGTCGGCATAGACGGTGTCGCCGGAGTGCAGCAGGAAATCCGGGCGATGCTTGCGCATGGTGGCGAAGGTGAACATGCCGCCATCGTCAGGGTTGATGCCCCAGCCCTGTCCAGCGACGTCGCCGCCCCAGACGAAATTGACGTCGCGGCGATCGCCAGGGGCGGTGCGGAACCGCCCGACCACCGGCTCGCTCTCGATGCCGATGTGCGCGAGGTTGCGAAACCGGACACGGTAGAAAATCTCCTGCCCGGCAGGCAGGTTCTCCAGCAGCATTTTCGCGGTGAAGTCGCTTTCGGGCAGGGCCGCGATCGGCGGCAGCGTCCGCGCGTTGGCAAAGGACTCCGTCGTGGCGACTTCGACCAGCATTTGCGACGGACGGTCGGCGCGCGCCCACACCACGCCGCCGTCAGTGCCGACGTCGCCGGATTGCACGCCGCATGTCACGACCGGCCGGTCGGCGGCGCGGCTGAGATAAGGCATTGCGAGCGCGCTGATGGCGCCTGCGCCAGCGGTGGAGAGAAAACGACGCCGGGAAAATCCGCGAGAAACCCTGAACGTCATGCAAGCCTCCTTGGGTCCGGCGCCAGAATGCGATAATAGCGGCGACAGACCTAGAAAGAATTGATGACGGTTCGATTACCGGAATTGCAGATCAGGCGTTGCTGGCCGCGCGGAATTGCGCGCTCGCCCGCTGCAGGTTTTGCGGCATGCTCATCAACAGCGCCTTGCGGTCGGCCACCGCGTTGTGGAACTGCTCGATCGCGATGTTGAAGGCCGTCAACGTGCCTTCCTCGATCGTCCCGTGCTCGTAGCATAGCAGCGTGTGGCGCAGAATGGCGTCCGCTTCCGACTGCATCTGGTCGAGCTCTTCCATCGAATCGCATTGACGCGCGGTGGCGAGCATGTCGAGGAGCCGGTCGCGCTGCGAGGTGTTGACGTTGCGCTCATCCTTCTTGAGATAGCCGGCAAACCAGGCGCCGGCGGAGCCCATCGCCGACAGCGCCATTAGTGCCCACCAGATGTAATCGCTGTAGCGGTCGAGGAAGGTTTTTTCCTCGCCGTCGACAAAGGCGGCGGCGCCGGGATGAACAGGGATCGTGGCGTCCTTGTCGGTATCGGGCGTCTCGATCTTGGCGGCCAGCGGAAATTCGTTCTTCAGCGTCTGGCGGATTGCAAACAACTGCCGCGTAAAGACGGCGACGGTCGACTCCGCAACGCCCCTGCGCGCCACGATGTGGTGCGAGAAGCTGATCGTCTTGATCTCTTCCTCGGGCCGGCTCGGCGCGCTGCCAAATGTTCCGGCCGGGATCTCGGAGGCCTCATAGGCGGGATGGTTCTGCGCAATCGCCTCGGCCGAATCGATCGCGAGGAATTTCGGCGTGCCGCCGTCGCGCGCGGAGGCCGCGATTGCATCCGCCGTGATCTTGCTGTTGACCGGGCCGGCGGCAAGATAGGCGTCGGCCTTCTGGTTACGAATGGCCTCGGCAGCCTCGTTGGCGGGGAACTGGACGATCTCGACCTTCTCCGGATCGACGCCGTATTGCCGCAGGATCACCTTGAGCAGATTGACGTTGGCCTGGGTGCGGCCGACGACGCCGATGCGGCGCCCGGCGAGCTGGCCGATTTTCGTGACGGCGGGCGCGGCCTTCCTGCCCTTGGTCTTGGCCGCAGTCGGCACCCACAGCACCACGACGTTCTTGCGCAGCGTTGCCACGGCCTGCGCATTCTTCGGCACATCGAGGTCGCCTCTGATGATGGCGAGATCGGCCTTGCCTTCTCCGAGCAGATTGGCGCTCGCCACCGCGCCATCGGTCTGCACCGGGCGCAGCCGGACCACGCTGTTTCGCTGGTTGTTGAAGGCTTGGGTCAGGTTCTGAACGACCTTGAGGTCGTCGCTGTTGGCCGGGCCGACGGCGATCCGCAGGGTCACGGGCCGCATGGCAAAGTAATAGCCGGCCACCAGCGCACCGACGATGGCCAGCACGCCAGCCAGCGTGACGAAGGTCAGCCGTCGTTTCGCTGAGCGGGGCGAAGGTGGGGCCGGCTGTTCCGAAAGAAGGGGGCCGTCGGTCATCAATCCCTGGATGATCGTTGGAGGTGCAACTTCATGCCGCCGGGCACACTTACACGAGCACCCTAGCAAATTTCCCGCTTAACCATTGTTACATCTGCGTCATGGTTACCGGCGCCCCCAAAACCGCCATTTGGCACCCGCTGCGGACCCATTTAGGCGAGGGATCCCCGATGCGGCCTTCGGTGTTAGGGTGGAGGTGGTCTGAAACGGGAGGCGATCATGGCGGAACGGCTGTCGGCGGAGACACGGAAATCGGCGCTGGCGGAACTTCCCGGCTGGTCCGAGACGCCGGGACGCGAGGCGATCGGGCGGACCTTCACCTTCAGGGATTTCAACGAAGCCTTCGGATTCATGTCCCGCGCCGCGCTGGTGGCGGAAAAAAGCGACCATCATCCGGAATGGAAGAACGTCTACAAGACGGTAGACGTGGTGCTGGCGACCCACGACGCCGGCGGCGTCACCCGGCTCGACATCGATCTGGCCAAGGCGATGAATGCGATCGCGAGGCAATTGGGCGTCACCTGAGTTCGTGCGCCCGCGATCTTGCGGGGTGGGGCGGACATCCCCAATTCTTGAATCATACGATCGGCCGCGGCGATCTGCCGCGCCGGATCAGAGGGAGCGCCGCGATGGCATCGTCCGATCACACCGCAGGTTTCGATCCGGCCGACCGGCTGGCGCAGGATCGTGAGAGCGTGCGTCGGCGCTTCTGGATCAAGTTCAAGCAGGTGGTGGCGCAGCTTCCCTTCGCCGAAGACCTGCTCGCAGCCTATTATTGTGCGTTCGACAGGGAGACGCCGCGTCACGTGCAGGCGGCGCTGCTTGGCGCCGTCGCCTATTTCATTCTGCCGCTCGATTTCATGCCGGACATGCTGCCGTTGCTCGGGTTTACCGACGATGCCGCCGTCCTGGCCACCGCCATCCGCATGGTCGCGGGCCACATCACGCAGGAGCATCGCGATGCCGCCCGCGCGGCACTGAAGCGCGGGATCGACACCGCTGGAGTGACGGAATAGCCCGCGTCCGGAGCCTTTTCCGTTCCGATTGCATCGGAACGGGCTCTGGATTTTGGTTTGACGCGTTTTCTTGACGCGAGCCTGCCCGGATCAAGTCCGTGGCAGGCTTTTCGCTGGAAAACGCTTAGCGCTGCGCCGGAGCCTGCGCCCTTGCGCTTCGCTCGGCTTCCCAGGCCTGGAATTGCTTGAACAGAGTTTCCTTGTCCGCGTCCGTCTTGACGTTTGCCGCGGTCGCCGGGCTCTGTTTCAGGAATTCCTCGAATCTCGCGCGCGACACGGCCTCGACGTTATGGCTCTTGAGCCATTGCTCGGCGACCGGCAGACGCTGCCAGTCGGGCAACGGCGCCGACAGCGAGACCTCCTTCCACTTCGGGTGGAACGGCGGGTTCTGGAACGTCGGAAACTTCGTGAAAAACGCGTCCACGAACAGAGCCAGCTTGCGATAGCGGTCGGTGTTGGGGGCCCAGTTGTAGGCGGCGAGCACCGCAGGCACGGCGATGGTATCGACCTTCCCCCCTTCCGCGATCAGGTTGGGATAGTCCTTCGACGTAAGGGTCGCGGGCAGATAGTCGGTCTGCAGCGGCCGCGAATAGTCGACCGGAACGAGGTGGAAACGATCGTCCTTGAAGCCTGCGACCGACTTGTAGGGTTTGCCGCCGACGGCAATCACCGCGTCGATCTCGCCGGCCCTCATCTTCTCCATCGCGATGCGCTGTTCGAGATAGAGGAAGTTAGGCTTGATGCCGAGCCGCTCGAACACGATCGCCGCGGTGACGAAGGTGCCGCCGTTGGGAAGATCGACACTGACCTTCTTGCCGTTGAGCTGGCTGATGTTGGTGACCGATTTCGAGGCGAGGACATACATCTCTTCATTGTAAAGCTTGGTCACATAGGTGAACTGCTTCTTGATGTCCTTTGCGAAGCCTTTTTTCTCCAGATAGTCGAGCGTGTCGGCTCGCACGATGCCGAGGTCGACGCCCTGCAGGAACAGGATGTCGGCGACGCTCTGCACAGAGCCGCGCCCGACGATCGGAAGTACGCGTAACTTGTTTCCGTCGTCGAGCACGGAAGCGAGGTCGGCACCGAATTGCACATAGGTGCCGCCGATCGTCCCCGAGATCAGTGTGACCGTATTGGCGTTCAGCGCCTGCTTGGTGGCGACCGAACCGAACTGAAAAATGGCCTTCAGGCTTTCGCTGACCTTGGCCGGATCGTACTCCGTCTCTGCCGCCCGGGCCGCCGTGTTGCTGCATGCCATCGTCATGGCGAGCAATGCCATTCCGAACAAATGTCGCATAGATACCTCTCGCGCTGGTCTTGAGTATTTCTCTAATTCAGTAATTAATTGCCTAGTTCTCCAGCTGACCGAGCCGCCGCTTCGCGTCTGCTGAACCGAGTTGGGCAGCCTTCTGATACCAAACCCGCGCCGCTGCCGGATCGGGCGTGATGCTTCGCAAGTCCTGGCTGCCCAGCACCAGCGGATCATACGTTCCCGCCAGCATCAGCGCGGCTTCCGCCTCCTGGGCGTCCGCGGCCCGTTCGAGCAGCAGTCGGGCGGAAGTGATGTCGCCGATCGCAAGCAGGCTCTTCGCCCGCTTCAGCAGCGCCGCAAGCTCATCCGGATCGATACGTCGAACCGGAGCCGCTTCACGCGTCACCGGAACGGGCTCACGAACGACCGGAGCGACCGCGACCACCGGGGTCGTCGGTGCTACCGCAGCGACCTCACGGGCGGCTTCGCGCGCCACCGGCTCCGGTACCGCGACCTTGCCCTTGAGCGCACTCTGATAGGCGGCGGCGATTTCGTCGCGCGTCGGCGATGCCGATGCCAGCGCATTGGGCGGCGTGCGGCGCGCAGCCGCAACTTCCGCTCCGGACGGTTCGGCGGCGAGCGGCGGCGCGGCAATGCGCTGCGGCTGCGCAGGCTCCGGCACCGCCGCGGCGAGCTGAGCGGGCGGCGGCGCGCTGCCGCCACCACCGCCGAGCGAGGCGTTGAAGATGACAGCACGGGTCGAGTCGATGGAAAACAGTGCGAGAACGGCCGCTATTGCCGACACCACCACGACGCCGGTTACGATGCGCCCCGCGCGCGCCTTTTTCAGCCCACCGCTGCCGAACCGCCGGTCGCCGCCGGCGAAAGCATATTCGGAAAGCTGCTGGTGAGACTCTTCTTCGTAGTTGGAGAGGAAAAGCGGTACCGGCTCGTGCGGCGGAAGCTCCTCCGGCAGCACATCCGTCCGCTCAAACGACAGCGCAAAGGGCTGCTCGTATTGAGGCTGCTTATACTGAGGCTGCTCATACTGAGGTTCCGGCTCATATTGAGGTTCCGGCTCATACCGTAGCTGCTCTCGTAGCTGCGCGTATCGAGATTGATCCGCTTCGTACAACCGTGGATCGCTGATAGCTTCGTCGAACCGGTCAAACGGATCTCTTGGCTGTGTTGGCAGCCTGGTATTCTCCGCCATGGATGATGCTCCCCACTACTGAACGCAACTACGGGCGTCCCCTGCACCTTGCTTCTTGCTCTTGTCGACGTACAGGAGCCCCTTAACTGATGGTTAAAATCGCACACGGAATGGGCTCAAAAAACGGCGGCGGCCGGTGCGAATGAGGAGATATTTTGGTATCATTGAGGCAGAGAAGCGGCATAAGGGGGTTTTGGAACACGCATTGTTACCGGGAAATGATCTCGGTGAAATGACATTGGAGACATGCGTCACACAGCGGCACAGGTCTCCGGGCCACGCATCGCACGGGCCGCTTGCGCTTCTTCAAGCGGACGACCATTCAACGGATGGCCCGGCATCGCCTCTCAGGGATGCAGGATCACCTTGCCCATCGCCTGGCGGCCGGCGAGCACCTTCAGCGCTTCGGCGGTTTGCGCCAGCGGGAACGTGCGATCGACATGCGAGGAGATCTTGCCTTCCGCGGTCCACTTCACGAGCTTTTCCAGGTTGGCGCGGTTCTTCTCCGGGTTGACCCTGGTCCATGCACCCCAGAACACGCCGCGTATATCGCAACCCTTGAGCAGCGCGAGGTTGAGCGGCATCTTCGGAATGTCGCCCGCGGCAAAGCCGATCACCAGGAAACGACCTTCCCAGGCGATCGAGCGCAATGCGGCTTCGGCGTAAGTGCCGCCGACCGGATCGAAGATGATGTCGACGCCCTTGCCGCCGGTGAGCCGGCGCAAGCCCTCCTTCAGGTCTTCCTTGCTGTAGTTCAGCGTGAGCTCGGCGCCATGCGCCTTGGCAAATTCGAGTTTCTCGTCCGACGACGCGCAGGCGATCACCTTCAGGCCCATCAGCTTGCCGAGTTCGCAGGCCGCAAGTCCGGTTCCGCCGGCAGCGCCCAGCACGGCCAGCGTCTCGCCCGCCTTCGGGCTGGCGCGGTCTTCCAGCGCGTGAAGCGCTGTGCCGTAGATGATGATGATGCCGGCGGCGCGATCGAAATCCAGATTGTCGGGAATTTTCACAATAGAGCTCGCGGGCAGCGCGATCTTTTCGCGCGCGCCGTTATGGCCGCAGGACGCCACCACGCGGTCGCCGACCTTCAGGTCGGTGACGCCGGCACCGACGCTTTCGATCACGCCGGCAACCTCGGCGGCCGGCGAAAACGGGAATGGCGGCTTGATCTGGTACTTGCCCTGGATCATCAGGATGTCGAAGAAATTCAGTGCCGCGGCCTTGATCGCAATCACGGCCTGTCCCGGTTCGGCCACCGGATCGGGGACGTCGGCCAGCACGAGGTCGTCGGGTTGGCAATATTGCGAGCAGAGAATGGCTTTCATGGGCTCACCTGGTTTTCGGGCCGAGAATATAAGAGGCTGGCAGCTTCTTGCCGGATTTGAAGCCGGGCTACAATCCGATTCGGATGCATGGCTTTATGGTGGTTCAAGGGGTTCAAACGATGTTTGAAAAGGGCTTGCTGGCGGGAAAGCGGATATTGGTCACCGGCGGCGGTTCGGGGCTCGGGGCTGCGATGGGGCACCGCTTCGTCGAGCTTGGCGCGGAGCTGATCATTTGCGGCCGCCGGCTCGAATTGCTGGAGGCGACGGCGGCAAAGATGCGCAGCGAACTCGGCCGCACAGTGGGCGTGATCGGCTGCGATATCCGCGACAGTGCTGCGGTCGATGCCATGATGGAGGAAATCTGGCGCGAGGCGCCGATCGACGTGCTGGTCAATAATGCCGCCGCAACCTTCATCGCGCAGACCGAACATCTGTCGTCGCGGGCGGCGGATGCGATCCTGGCGCCGACACTGCACGGCACGATGTATTGCACGCTCGCCGCGGGCAGGCGCTGGATCGACGGCAAGCACAAAGGCGTCGTGCTGAGCATCCTCTCGACCTCGACGATCACCGGTCGCGCCTTCACGGTGCCGTCGGCGATGGCGAAATCCGCCGTGCTCGCGATGACCCGAAGCCTTGCGGTGGAGTGGGGACCCAAGGGTGTGCGCACGGTCGCGATCGCGCCCGGCGCGTTCCCGACGCCGGGCGCTTCGGGTCAACTCCGTCCCGAGGGCCGCGATGAAAGCTGGGCGCAACGCAATCCGCTCGGGCGCGCCGGCGAGCATGGCGAACTTGCCGATCTGGCGAGCTTTCTGATTTCCGACCAGGCCGGCTATATCAATGGCGAGATGGTCGTGCAGGATGGCGGCGCGCATTTGCGCAGTTCCGGCGCCGAGGATCTGCTGCAATGGACCGATGCACAGTGGCAGAAACAGCGCGAGCGCCGGCCGAAAGGCTGAACCCGAATCCCGCGCCTTGATTCCTCAAAGGGACCTGTTACGAAGGCGCGGCTGCGACGGTGAGCAACACTGTAACTGCCTTCCCAAAAAAGCATTTCCCGGCTATCCATCCCCGGCGACGCGATGCGCCCTCGGGCCATCTTCCAGTCACAATGATGAGGGAACCAGTTGTCCGTGTTGCGAATACTGACATTTCTGGTTGCGATTGCAGTGTTGTGTGGGGCGACATCCCTCGCGCAAGCACAGGGCGCTGCTTCGAAGGGCGCCAAGGAACCTGCAAAGGAAGCGGCCAAGCCTGCGCCAGCACCGGCGGCAAAGCCGACGACGGCCAAGCCTGCGAAGCCGGAACCAGCGGCGACCGCCGCTGTCGGCAATGCGGAGCCGACCTTGATCGGTCAGTACGGTACCTGGGGCGCCTACACGGCGACACCGAACGGCAGGAAGGTTTGCTTTGCGTTGGCGAAGCCATCGTCGTCCAAAACCAATCCGCCGAATCGTCCGCGTGATCCCGCCTACGCTTTCGTCTCGACGCGTCCGGCCGAAAAAGTCGTCAACGAAGTTTCGATCATGATCGGATACGCGCTGAAGCCGGGCTCGGAATCCTCTCTCGAGGTCGGCGGCTCGGCCTATGCGATGTATACTCAGGGCGACGGGCTCTGGATCAAGAACGCCGCGGAGGAAGAGCAGATGGTCAACGCCATGCGCAAATCCGCCGAAGTCACCGTCAAGGGCGTTTCGGCCAAGGGCACCGAGACCACGGACGTCTTCTCGCTGAAGGGGCTGGCCCAGGCGCTCGACCGGCTGGCGCAGGACTGCAAGCGCTAGGCCGCTTTTAAGCCCAGAATGACGTTGTTTAGGGGGCCTAGAAGGCCTATTTGAGTGCTACCTCGTAGGGTGGCAAAGGCGCATCGCGCCGTGCCCACCGTCAACGCTTGCGGTGGGCACGGCGGAGTTCATCATCGGGCGCGCATTCGCGCGACCCGGTGGCTTTGCCCACCCTATGTATCTCAAGAACAGAAACACAAATGACCGTCGCTTCAATCGAGAGCAGTTCCTCGGCTCAGGCTCCCCTCGAGAAGGTTCCGCTCGAAACCTATGTGCCGCCGGCAAAACCTTCGCTGATCGGCCTGTCGCGCACCGAGATCGCCGATCGACTGGGCGAGATCGGCGTTGCGCCCCCGCAGCGCAAGATGCGCACCCAGCAGCTCTGGCACTGGATGTATGTCCGCGGCGCCAAGGCTTTCGACGAGATGACCAGCATTTCGAAGGAAATGCGTGCGCAGCTGGAGCAGCACTTTACCGTCGACCGCCCCGAAGTGGTGGCCGAGCAGGTTTCCAACGACGGCACCCGCAAATGGCTGTTGCGGCTGCCGAGCGGTGACGCGTTCCAGAAGGCGCATGAAGTCGAGTGCGTCTACATTCCCGAAACCGATCGCGGCACGCTCTGCGTTTCATCGCAGGTCGGCTGCACGCTGAATTGCTCGTTCTGCCACACCGGCACGCAGCGGCTGGTGCGCAATCTCACGGCCGGCGAGATCGTCGGCCAGATCATGGTGGCGCGCGACCGCCTCAACGACTGGGCCGATCGCGAGACCCCGACCGGCAGCCGCCTCGTCACCAACGTCGTCATGATGGGGATGGGCGAACCGCTCTACAATTTCGACGCGGTGCGCGATGCGCTCTTGATCGTTGCCGACAATGAAGGCATCGGCATTTCCCGTCGCCGCATCACGCTGTCGACCTCGGGCGTGGTGCCGAACATCATCCGCACCGGCGACGAGATCGGCGTCATGCTGGCGATTTCGCTCCACGCTGTGCGTGACGAGTTGCGCAATGAGCTGGTGCCGCTAAACCGCAAATATCCGATTGCCGAATTATTGCAGGCCTGCCGCGACTATCCGGGCTCGTCGAATGCGCGGCGCATCACCTTCGAATATGTGATGCTCAAGGGCGTCAACGATTCCATGGATGACGCCAAGCTGCTGGTGAAATTGCTCAAGGGCATTCCGGCGAAAATCAACCTGATTCCGTTCAACCCGTGGCCGGGCACGAAGTATGAGTGCTCGGACTGGGAACAGATCGAAAAATTCTCCGAATATATTTTTAACGCCGGCTACTCCTCGCCGGTGCGCACGCCGCGCGGCCGCGACATTCTCGCCGCCTGCGGCCAGTTGAAATCGGAGACCGAAAAACTGTCCGCGCGCGAGCGCCAGGCGCTGCGCGCCATGGCGATGACGGATTGAGGATGGTCGATCACCGCATGTCATTCGTCATTGCGAGCGAAGCGAAGCAATCCATCTCTCCGCTTGCCGAGCGATGGATTGCTTCGTCGCTGTCGCTCCTCGCAATGACGGTGAGAGCATGACGCTGATCGGCCGCCTCTTCGTCATCCTGTTCGCCTTCCTCGCCGCCTGCTTCGTGGCGGGGATGATCGTGGTCGGTGCGGTGCTGTATCCAGAGTTCAGCGATCTCGGCGGCGCGCCGATCGATCAGAGCGCCATCAATGTCGTGCTCGGCTTCGGCTTCATCTTTCTCTCCGGCTTCGCGCTGCTGCCGGCGCTGATCGTGATTCTGATCACCGAGGCCTTCTATATCCGCAGCGTGCTCGCTTATGCGGTCGGCGGCGCGATCGTGGGCGCGGCCTGCTATCTCGGCCTCATTCCGTTCGATCCGGAGACGCTGAAATTCGATGGCATCGTGCGCCGTCACCTCGAAATCATGACCGGCGCGGGCATCGTCGCCGGCCTGATCTACTGGATGATCGCGGGCCGATCTGCCGGAGCCTGGCGCGAACCGAGGCCTCCCTTGCGGCCACCGCCGCCATTGCCGTCGCAGTCCCGGCCGCAGGCGTGATCTCTGGTCTCTTCTTCCCTTCTCCCACAAGGGGAGAAGGGAAGATGAGCTTCTGCCTTTTCATCACCAACCGCCTCGGCTAAACCCCGCGCCATGAACCGGACCGGACTTGTAATCGCGTTGGGCCTATCGCTCGTCATCGGACTGCTGTTCGGGATTTTCCCCGAACTCGACCTGAAGCTGGCGGCATTGTTCTTCGATCCCGCAAGCACATCATTTCCACTGAAACAGAGCGGTCTTGCCGCGTTCGCGCGCGACGGCGCGATGTGGATTGCCTGGGCGCTGGCGCTGCCTGCGCTGATTGCCATCGTGGGAAAGCTGCTGCGGCCGGACCGGCCGATGCTGGTTCCGGGACGCGCGGCGGTGTTTCTGCTGGTCACGATCCTGCTCTCCGCCGTCGTGCTGACCAATCTCACCTTCAAGAGCTATTGGGGGCGGCCGCGGCCCGTGATGGTGACGGAGTTCAACGGGCCCTGGCAATTCGTGCCATGGTGGGATCCGCGCGGCGAGTGCGGGCGTAACTGCTCGTTCTTCTCCGGCGAGGGCGCCACCGCGTTCTGGGCCTATGCGCCCGCGGCGCTGACCCCGCCGCCGTGGCGGCCTCTGGCCTATGTGGCGGCGACCGTGTTCGGGGTCGTAACCTCTGTGCTGCGAATGGCCTTCGGCGGGCATTTCTTTACCGACGTCGCTGCCGCCGGCCTTGTCAGCTTCTTCGTGATCTGGCTGGCCTATGCCTGGATTTTCCGCTGGCCATCGACCCGGCTGACGGATGAGCAAATCGAGGCCGCGCTGGCGCGTTGGGGCTGGCCCGGCTACCGGCTGTTGCAGCGCTGGCGCGGGCGCGAGGCGGGGTAATCCGATCCGAGCCGCCAAGGGCTATTAAAAAGAGCCATTAAACGCGTGCCCACCAGCGCGAAATTTGTTATTCGCGCCCTCAAGCCGCTAGAGCTTAGCGGTTCTGATTGGATCAGAACCGAAGCTCTAGATTCTTGTTTTGACGCGTTTTCTTCACGCAAACCGGTATCCACTTCGCTTGAAAACGCTATAACGGCATCCGCCATTTCGACCGATTGGAAGCTCGATGAGTACGATTCTGAAAAGCCTGCCCAAAGGGGAAAAAGTCGGCATCGCTTTCTCGGGCGGTCTCGACACCAGCGCGGCGCTGCTCTGGATGAAGCAAAAGGGCGCGCGCGTCTTTGCCTATACCGCCAATCTCGGCCAGCCCGACGAGGCCGATTACGACGAGATTCCGCGCAAGGCGCTGGAGTTCGGCGGCGAAAAAGCCCGCCTGGTGGATTGCCGCACCCAACTGGTCCACGAAGGTATCGCCGCGATCCAGTCCGGCGCCTTCCACGTCTCGACCGGCGGCATCGCCTACTTCAACACCACGCCGCTCGGCCGCGCCGTGACCGGCACGATGCTGGTTGCGGCCATGAAGGAGGACGGCGTCAACATCTGGGGCGATGGCTCCACCTACAAGGGCAACGATATCGAGCGGTTCTACCGTTACGGCCTGCTGACCAATCCGAGCTTGCGGATCTACAAGCCCTGGCTCGACCAGCTGTTTATCGACGAACTGGGCGGCCGCGCGGAAATGTCTGAATTCATGACCGCCAACGGATTCGCCTACAAGATGAGCGCCGAAAAGGCCTACTCGACCGACAGCAATCTGCTCGGCGCGACCCACGAGGCCAAGGATCTCGAGCACCTCGACAGCGGCATCAAGATCGTCAATCCGATCATGGGCGTGCCGTTCTGGCGCGACGACTGTGCCGTCCGGGCCGAAAAGGTCGCCGTGCGTTTCGAAGAGGGCCAGCCGGTCGCGCTGAACGGCCAGACCTTCGCTGATCCCGTCGCGCTGTTCCTTGAGGCCAACGCCATCGGCGGCCGGCATGGCCTTGGCATGAGCGACCAGATCGAGAACCGCATCATCGAGGCCAAGAGCCGCGGCATCTACGAAGCCCCCGGCATGGCGCTGCTTCACATCGCCTATGAACGCCTGGTCACGGGCATCCACAACGAAGACACCATCGAGCAATACCGGATCAGCGGCATGCGCCTTGGCCGGCTGCTCTATCAGGGACGGTGGTTCGATTCCCAGGCCCTGATGCTGCGCGAAACCGCCCAGCGCTGGGTGGCGCGCGCCGTCACCGGCGAGGTGACGCTCGAGCTGCGCCGTGGCAACGACTACTCGATCCTCAACACCGAGAGCCCCAACCTGACCTATCAGCCGGAGCGGCTGAGCATGGAGAAGGTGGAGGATGCCGCGTTCACGCCGGCGGACCGCATCGGCCAACTGACCATGCGCAACCTCGACATTGCCGATACCCGCGCCAAGCTGGATCTCTACGGCAAGATAGGCTTGCTATCGAGCCCGGAAGGCTCCGACATCTTCAAGCTTGAGAGCGACAAGGGCGACTAGGGCTGAATCGGGCGGGAGTATCCTTAATTTTTCTGGATCATGCCGCGGGGCTTTGATTCCTCCCGGCCCGGCTGCCGACTCCCTGTGTTATGGAAGCGTCATTTTGCGCGGCTAGGCTCGCCGCGCCGCGCGCATGCGGCGTCTAATCTCGCCGTTCGCTGCGCCATCAACGATCGCGGGGCATCGATCATGATCAAGCCAATTGCCGCAACCGCCGCTGCCATCCTGTTGTCGGCGTCGCCGACAGTAGCTCAAACGATCTATCCGATCGACCGCGCCGAAATCCTCGCCGGTGCCCATTTCGATTTCAAGGTCGAGTTTCCCGATCGCGTCGACCCGGCAAAACTGAAAGTGACGGTCAACGGGGCGGAATATTCCGCCGCGTTCGGCCAGAGCGGAAGCTTCGTCGATCGCGAAGATGGCAAGGACCAGTCGGCGCTGATCCTGCGCAATGTCGCATTGCCGAAACCCGGCAGCGTCACGGTTGAGGTCAGCGACGGTACGCGCAGCCGCAGCGTCGTGTGGACGGTTTATGATACCGGTCCGCGCAAGGCGAAGAACGTGATCCTGTTCATCGGCGATGGATTGTCGCCCGCCCACCGTGTCGCCGCGCGCATCCTCTCCAAAGGGATTGCGGAGGGTAAGAGTCGCGGCAAGCTTGCCATCGACGACATGCCGCACATGGCGCTGGTGGCGACCGCGGGCTCGGATTCGATCATCACCGATTCAGCGAACGCCGCCAGCGCCTACGCCACCGGCCACAAGACCGCCGTCAACGCGATGGGCGTCTACGCCGATCGGACCGCAAGCGCGTTCGACGATCCCAGTGTCGAAACCATAACAAGCGTGGCGAAGCGGCGGCTTGGCCTGGCGATCGGCATCGTCACCAACACCGAAGTCGAGGACGCTACGCCAGCGGCGATGGTGGCGCATACCCGACGCCGTGCCGCTTATGACGAGATCGTCAAGCAATATTTCGCCGCCAAGCCGGATGTCCTGATGGGCGGCGGCAGCGCGAACTTCATGCCGAAGGCTGCGGCTGGTTCCAAACGCAAGGACGACATCGACTACATCGCCCGCTTTCGCGACGCCGGTTATCAGGTGGCGATGACGAAGTCCGAGATGGACGCGTCGGCGGCGAAATCGGACACGCGCCAATTGCTCGGGCTGTTTGCGACCGGCAATATGGATGGCGCACTGGACCGCAAGTTTCTCAAAGGCGGCGGGGTCAAGAAGTTTCCCGATCAGCCCGACCTGACCGAACAGGTGCAGGCGGCGCTGAACGTACTTTCAAGGAACGAGGCCGGCTTCTTCCTGATGGTGGAGTCCGGGATGATCGACAAATACGCGCATCTCCTCGACATGGAGCGCGCCGTCTACGACACGATCATGCTCGACAACGCGGTTCGCCAGACGCGCGACTGGGCGCGCGGGCGCGGCGACGACACGCTGATCCTGGTGCTGGCGGACCACAATCATCCGAACAGCCTGGTCGGAACCATCAATGACGACATGAGCACGACGCCCAACGTGCCGCTGCGCGAGCGCGTCGGCACTTACGACAAAGCCGGATTCCCCAACTATCCGGCTCCCGATGCCGAGGGCTATCCGTCACGCGTCGATGTCAGCCGGCGGCTCGCGATCTTCTCGGCGAGCCTTCCGGACCATTACGAAACCTTCCGTCCGAAGCTCGACAATCCCAACGAGCCAAGCGTCAAGGGTGATGCACCGGGTACCTTCAAGATCAACGAGAAGTACAAGGATGTCGCGGGGGCCGTGCTGCGCCTCGGCAATCTGCCGGCGATGATGGGCGCCAGCGTGCATTCGGGAGAGGACGTGATCCTGACGGCGACCGGCCCCGGCAGCGACCGGGTCCATGGCTCGATGGACAACACCGATGTATTCCGCATCATGGCGGACGCGCTCGGCCTCGCAGCCGCGGGCAAGTAGAGCAAGATGGCTCTGCTTCGGTCGCGTCAGGAAAGCGATGGCGGCGCAAACATCAGTTTGACGCAGCTTCGAAAGATCAGGATCTGCCGTTCTAGACGGCTCGGATCGTTCAGCGTCTTCGACATGATGATGGCGCCGTCGACGATGCAGGACAGCATGTCGGCGACGTCGTCCAGATCGACCGGTTCTCTCGGCGGATACACCGCGGCGATTCCGTCGAGAATCCCGCGGAAGCGCGCGTTCCAGTCCCGCACCGACCGCGCGGTCAGTTCGCGCACTTCGCGATCGAACAACCGTTCCTGATAGCAGATGCTGGCAATCAGGCAGCCGGGATGGCCGTTCGGCAGGTCGGACATCGTCTCCGCAAGCAGCTTCAGCGAGATGAGGAAGGCCTGCAGCGGGTCGTCCGAAAGCTGATGACCGCGCGCGAAGATTTCGTCGAACAGATGATCATTCGTCGCGACATAGCGGCGAAGCATCTCGCGGGCGAGCGCATTCTTATCCTTGAAGTGATAGAAGAAGCCGCTCTTGGTAAGCCCGGCCTCGGCGATCACTTCGTCGATCGAGGTCGCGCCAAATCCCTTGGCGAGTACGGCGGCCTCGGCAATCTCGAGAATTCGCTCGCGCGTTGCCTCGCCCTTTCCCATCCGCTTTTCTAAAACTGGACTCACGGTACGGTTTCTCCCATTGCCGACGGCGCGGCGGTTTTGCGCCTCAGCCGCAACCATTTGAATTCGTATCATTTTGCAGCTTCAGGTTCATCCGCACCGCGGGCCGCCTAGGAAGCCGCGACACTATGAGGCACCAACATCGCCCGACCCAGACCGGGGCGGGAAAGACCTACCGACAGCTTGAACGGTTACGGAGATGTTGAAATGGCCAAATACCGAGACGATCTTCCGCAGCGGCGCGGCGGCATTTTCCTCACCGATGGCGGCATGGAAACGACGCTGATCTTCCACCAGGGAATCGAACTGCCGCACTTCGCCGCCTTCGTGCTGCTCGACAGCGCCGAAGGCTGGCAGCAATTGAAGCAGTATTACGCGAGCTATCTCGCGGTGGCGCGCGAGCACGGCACAGGCTTCGTGCTCGACAGCCCGACGTGGCGCGCCAATCCGGATTGGGGCGTGAAGCTTGGCTACGATGCGGCAGCTCTCAAGGCGATCAATGTCCGTTCGATCGCATTGCTCGGGGAGTTGCGCGCGGGTTGGGAAAGGCCGGACGCGCCCTGTGTCATCAGCGGCGCGATCGGCCCACGCGGCGACGGCTACAAGGCAGGCAACATGGAGGCTGCGGAAGCCGAGGCCTATCATGGGGCGCAGATCGCGGCCTTCGTCGAGGGCGGCGCCGACATGGTCACGGCCTATACGCTCACCAGCATCAATGAAGCGATCGGCGTCGCACGCGCCGCGAAGGCGCTCGCGATACCGGCGGCGATCTCGTTCACTGTGGAGACCAATGGCCGTCTGGTGAAGGGCGAGACGCTGCGTGAGGCGATCGAGGCCGTGGACCGCGAGACCGATGGTGCGCCCGAATACTTCCTGATCAACTGTGCGCACCCGACGCATTTCGAAGATGCGTTGCAAATGGGTGAAGCCTGGACGGAACGGATCCATGGCGTCAGGGCCAACGCCTCGACCAAGAGCCATGCCGAGCTCGACGAATCCGAGACGCTCGATGCCGGTGACCCGATCGATCTCGGCCGGCGTTACGTGGCGCTTCGGAGCGCGTTTCCGAAGATGCGGATTCTCGGCGGCTGCTGCGGCACCGATCACCGGCACGCCGCGGCCATTTGCGAGGCCTGCGTCACGCCGCGGGCACTCAGCGCGTGAAACAAAAAAAGGCCGGGATTGCTCCCGGCCATTTTCATTTGGTGACGAGCCGCCTCAGCGCGGCGGCGCGGTGCCGGGCGGGGGCGGCGGCAGCGAGGCCTGCCCGCCATTGAGCAGCGGCGTGATGTTGCGGATGGTGACGCGCCGGTTGATCTCGCTCGGCCCGTCGATCTGCTCCTTCGGATACTGCTCGCCATAACCCTGCGAGGTCAGGTTCTCCGCCGGCACGTTGAACTGCTGCGTCAGCAGCGTTGCGGCGGATTCCGCGCGGCGGTCCGACAGCGACAGATTGTCGACGTCGGAGCCCACCTTGTCGGTGTGACCTTCGATTAGGAACACTGCGCGCGGGTTGGCCTGGATCGCCTGGTTCAGGCCGTCGGCGATCACCTGCAGCTTCGCCGCCTGGTCCGGCGGGATCTCCCACGAACCGGTCGCGAAGTTGATGGAGTTGACGTCGATGCTCGGCATCTGCATCCGCACATTTGGGCTGTAGCGGATTTCGTCGAGCGAGTAGCGCCGGTTGATCCGTTGCACCGGCGGCGCCCTCAGGGTTTCGTAGATCACTTCCGGGGGTGCTTCGTCCGCGGCGACGATGTAGCGGTCGTATGGCATGTTGACCACTGGCGGCGGCAGATCGACATAGAAGCCGCCGACTGCTTGCGGATCGCGGTAGCTGTTGTCGATGATGATGATCTCACGGCCACGGTCGTCCCGGCGGATGCGGCGCAGCAGCCGCCCGTCACTGCCGACCACGGTGATGATCTGGCTGCCATCCGGCCGGACTACGACGGTGCGGGTTTCGCCGCCGACGGTCTGGGTCTGGATGTCGCGCGCACCATAGCGGAAGCGATAGAGATCGTTGCCGCGGACGTATTGTTGTCCGCTCGGGTCACGGATGATGACGCGGTCCGGCTCATAGTAGACCGTGCGGCCGCCCTCGGTGACCTCCCGTCGCTGGCTGTGCATGTTGGCGATGGTCGCGCCGGCCACGGCGCCTGCGACGACGCCCGCGCCGATCGCGAGCGGCGTCAGGTTTTCACGCCGTGGCTGTGGCGGTGGCGGTAGTGGCGTTGTGACCGTGGGTGCGGCCCGGAACGCCGGTGCAACCGTCGGCGGAGCGAATTGCGCCCTGCCGGGCGGGGGCGCTGCGGCTGGCGTGCCGGGGACGACACTTGGCGCCGCGGCGCCGGCGGGAGCCGCGGGTGGAGTTCCCGCGGCGGGCGGCGCGGCTGGAGCCCCCGCAGCCGGCGGCGCTGTCGGCGCACCGGGTCGCGCCGGTGGCGCTCCGGCGGCCGGAGGCGTCGGAGTGGCTTGGCCCGCAGCTGGGGGCGCGCCGGGGCGGCCAGTCGGGGCGGTTGGCGCGGCCGTCGGGGCACCCGCGGCCGGAGGTGTTGCGGTCGGTGCGCCAGGCGGTGTCGCACCGGGACGCGGCGGCGCGGCTGTGCTTCCGCCGGGCGGAGGCGCGGTCGTCGGCGATGCCGCTGGCGCGGGTGCCGCCGGTGTGGCGGCAGGCGCGGGTGGCTGCCTGGTGCCGGCGGCCGGTGGCGGCACAGGCGAAGGCGTCGCCTTCTGGGATGAAGGCGGCGGCGGGGTCGGAGCCGGTGCCGGTGCGGCCGGTTGCTTCGGCGCCGCAGGCGCTGCTGCTGGCGGCGGAGGTGGCGTCGGCGTCGGGCGCGAAGGTGCGGCCGCCGGGGGCGGCGGAGGCGGAGTCGGGGCCTTCGGCGCGGCAGCCGGGGGCGGAGGCGGAGGCGTCGGCCGCGGAGGCGCAGCCGCTGGAGGCGGAGGAGGCGGTGTCGGGCGTGGGGGCGCGGCCGCCGGAGGCGGCGGGGGTGGCGTCGGGCGCGGTGGCGGAGCCGCAGCAGGCGGGGGCGGCGGCGCTGCTGGACGCGGAGGTGCTGCGGCCGGGGGCGGTGGAGGAGCCGGCGCCTTCGGCGCGGCAGCCGGCGGCGGAGCGCCCTTCGGCGGCGCCTTGGGTCTGCCGTCGGGGCCGACCTCTTCCTTGGCTTGCGCCACGACGAGCGGTGCGGTCTGCGCATGCGATGCGGAGGTCGCGAGCTGCGTCGCCGTCAAGGCAGTCGTGGCGAGCAGCAGGATGCGGAGGTTTGTCATGATGTCCTTGGTCCCCGGAATAGGCCTGACAGCAACGGAGCGGCCTTCATTGGCATGTCAGTTGGTCGATTGAACGGCTAATCATTAGGCCGGATTGTGGCGGCCTACAAATGGTCGGATGGTTTTTATTTCATAAGCACAATGGGTTGCATGCAGCATTATTCATTGCGCGTTCAGGCGAAGTATTCATCCGGCACCCGGATCGGTGGCAGGATTGGGTGTGTGGGGGCCATTCGGCCCGCGTATCGGTAACTCATCCGGCATCTTGCCCGGCAGCTCCTCCGGTTGTGGTGGTTGGCCGGGTTCGCGGAATGGTGGTGGCACCTCCGGGCGAGGATTACCCGGAGGGTTCTCCGGCGGCGGCTCGGTTGGTTGTCCCGGTGTCGCCGGCGGTATTTCCGGCGGTTCGATCGGCATCGCGTCTCCCGAAGTTTCAACTCCAGCAATGACAACGGCGAGGTCGGCACGAAGTTCCCGTGCCCCTCGCCAATGGAACCGGCCGGAACCGGCTATGTCGGCGTGTGGCAGACGGCCTCGATGTTGTGGCCGTCGGGGTCGAGCACGAAGGCGCCGTAATAGTTCGGGTGGTAGTGCGCGCGAATTCCCGGCGCGCCGTTGTCGCGCCCGCCGGCCGCCATCGCGGCCTTATAGAAGGCGTCCACCGTGGCGCGGTCCTTGGCCAGGATCGCGACGTGCAACGGCTTGTCCAACCCGCCTTCGCCACCGATCCAGAAATCGGGCTTTCCATTGGCGCCGAAGCCTGCCGCGGGATCGTGGCCGTGTCGTTCCTGGGTGACTTCCATCACGAGGGTGTAGTCGAGCGGCGCCAGGGCTTTCAGATAGAAGGTCTTGGAACGTTCGTAATCCGAAACCGGAAATCCGACGTGGTCGATCATCAAGCTCTCCTTCGGTTTGAGCAATGGCCGGGTAAGGGAAATTCAGCCTCGCGCCAGCAGGGTGTTGCTGCGGGTCTTGCCGGTGTCGATATAGCCTCGCGCGCGCATGTCGGCGATGCAGTCGTCCAGCCACTCGTCCTTCGACAGATGCTCGATCACGATCGCGCGGGGCCACAATGCCTGCGGTGCTTCGGCGAAGAAGCCGGTCAGCACGCGATCCTCAAAACCTTCGACATCGATCTTGAGCGCGTCGACATGCGAGACGCCGGCTTCTTCGAGGATGCGCTGCAGCCGCAGTGACGGTGCCTTGATCGCCTTGGCGGAGGCGTCGCTCGACACGATGTGGCTGGCGCCGAGATTGTCGCCGTCGGTTTCAATCAGCAATTCGCCATCGGCCGGGCCGGCGGCGGCCGCGACCAGTCGCACCTGGGTGAAGCCGGAGGCTGTGTTGTTGAAGGCGAGGCGCGCATGGGTGACCGGATGCGGCTCGATCGCGATCACCTTGCCGCCGGCGCCGACATGGCGCGCCAGCGCAAGCGCATAGGTGCCGACATTGGCGCCGACATCGACGAATACCCCGCCCACGGCAACATGCGCGCGCAAGAAATCCAGCTCCTCGATGTTGTAGGCGGGGTTGAACAGCGCGCCGCGCTCGGTGGCGCTGGCCTGATGGTAGAAGCGGAACGAGGCGCCTTGATATGGCACGTCGACGGGACCCGCGCGCAGCAGATTCACCAGCCGCGACAGCCAGGGCCGGAACGCGCCGCGCTTCAGCCGGGTGCGGTGGGCAAGCCGAATGATCGCGGCCTGTGCGGCATTCGGGGCGAATGCGCCGAACGGCGCAGGAGACGGATCGTTGTCGGGCGTCAAGCAAAAGTCCTCGGGTAGAAGCGTCGCATGCATAGCCGGTTTTGCGGTAGTGAAATAGGCCAATCGTAGTCATGCTCGACCGGCCTGTCGTGCCACGAATGGGGTGTGTCCAGCACGCCGCGGCCCATCCACGTCATTGCGAGCGAAGCGAAGCAATCCATAGCGCGGCAAGTGGAGAGGTGGATTGCTTCGCTGTGCTCGCAATGACGGCTGGATGGATCGTGCGCATTCCTCTACCACGCCGCCTTCTTGGCAGCTTTCCGATGGCGCAGGAAGCGGCCGAGCAGGCGTCGCCTGTCCTTGCGCGGGATCAGGTTGACGTCGCTGACGAGCTTGGCGCCGCCCTTGCGTCGCTCCAGCACGATCTTGCGGCTGTGAAACGCCTCCAGCTCGGCGCGGTGGGCGACGCTGACGATGGTGGCCTTCGGCAGCTCCTTGATGACGATCTCCATCATCTTCTCCTGGCTCTTCTCGTCGAGCGCGGAAGTGGCCTCGTCCAGCACCACGATATCGGGGTTGTGCAGCAACAACCGTGCGAACGCCAGCCGCTGCTTTTCGCCGCCCGACAGCGTCTGGTCCCACGGTCCTTCTTCCTCGATCTTGTCCTTGAGGTGATCGAGGCCGACCTTGTGCAGCGCGTCGCAGATCTGCTCAGTGAGCCAGTCGTCGGCCGCGCCGGGATAGGTGATCGCGCGCCGCAGCGTGCCGGACGGAATGTAGGACTTCTGTGGCAGCATGAAGAGCCGGCGATCGGGATGGAAGTTGACGCTGCCGCCGCCCCATGGCCACAGCCCCGCCAGCGCGCGAACCAACGTGCTCTTGCCGGTGCCGGATTCACCCGCCACCAACAGGCGCTCGCCGGGTTCGATCGCCACTTCGGTTTCATCGACCACCGCTGTGCCGTCGTCGAGCGTTACCGACAGATCGTTGAGGCTGAGCATGGTTTCGCCCTTGGTTTCACCGCGTTGGATGCGCCCGATGCCGTCGCCCTGCTCGGCGCGTTCGAGGCCGTCGAGCGACATCATCAGCGAGGCGATGCGGCGGGCGCAGGCGTTCCAGTCGGCAAGTCGCGGATAATTGTCGACCAGCCAGCCGAACGCGGTCTGCACGATGGTGAAGGCGGAAGCCGCCTGCATCACCTGTCCGAGGCTCATGCTGCCGTCGAGGAATTTCGGCGCGCACAGCAATAGCGGCACCACGGGTGCAATGAGATGCGATCCTTGCGATACCAGCGTGGTGCGCATGTGCTGGCCGGCGAGCCGCGCCCATTGCCGCAGAGCTTTTGTAAAGGTCTTGTCGATGCCGTCGCGCTCTTCCTCCTCACCGCCGAGCAGCGCGATGCTTTCGCCGTTCTCGCGCACGCGCGTCAGCGCATAGCGATATTCGGCCTCGGCCTGGTTCTTGTCCTCGGACACCTGCACGAAGCTTCGTCCGATCGCCGTGATCGAGCCGGAGGCGATCGCCGCGTAAACGATCGCAGCGACCACGAGGAAGCCGGGGATGGTGACGGTCGAGCCGCCCAATGTCAGCGTCAGCGCACCGCCGATGGTCCAGAGCACGACAATGAAGGTCGCGGCCGAGAGGAACGCCGATGTGACGCCCGCGACGAAATCCACCGGTGAGTCGGTCGCAATCCTCAAATCCTCAGCGATGCGGTATTCCGGATTCTGGTGATCGCCGCCGACCAGATTGAGCTGATAGTAGCGGCCGCTGGCCAGCCAGCGCGAGATCACCGCATTCGTCAGCCAGGCGCGCCAGCGGCGCTGGATGCCCATGCGGGCGAACACCTGCGTCACGCCGAGCAGAACGCTGCCGATCGCCAGCGGAAAAAACACGGCGGTGAGGTAATAGACGGTCGCGGCATCGCGCTTCTCGATCGCATCGAAGATCGCGCGATTCCAGACATTGATGCCGTATTGAAAGCCGACATTGGCGACGATCAGGAGCAATAGCCCGATCGAAAACAGCCACGCCAGCCGGTCGCCGTTCCTGCCCCAGTAGCCGCGCGCACTGATCCAGAACCGCGTCAGCAGATAATCCTTGCGCGCTTGCTCGGCCTCTTGCGGCGATAATTCCGGATCGGTCTCTACGACCTCCGGCGGCGGCGGTTCGACCTGATCGCCACCTTCGGCAACGACTTCAGCAAATTCCGATTTTGTTTCTGATTCAGCGGACTTCTTCGCGTCGGATTTATTGACGCGCGGTTTGAGCTTTGCATCTCCCTTGGCCATGCCCCGATAACGCTAGGGGAAATCAGATGGTTCCTTGTGGCTTCAGCCTGCTCGCATCCTTCGCTCGCAATGACGGGAAGTGGCGGGATCAAATTACTTCGTTGGCGCGCCTCACCTTGCGCAAGCGGCCCATCCCGTGCAGCACGCGCGAGAGCTGCTCGACGGAATAGGGCTTTTGCAGCAACTCGAAACCGTGGCTGCCATGTTCCGACAGCACGTGACTGTAACCGCTGGTCAGCACGACCGGCAGGTCGGCGTGCCGGCGACGGATTTCCTGGGCGAGTTCGAGGCCGGTCATGCCCGGCATGACCACGTCGGTGAACACCACATCGAAACGATCGGCGCCGACGGCCAGCTCTTCGAGCGCATGCGCGGCGCTGCCGACCAGTCGGGTGGTGTAGCCGAGATCGGCCAGTGCGTCGGTGGCGAATTGCCCGACCTCGGAATTGTCTTCGACCACCAGCACCGACATCCCGCTCCCGGCGATCGCCGAGGCGTCCGCCGCCGGCGTCTGTCGCGATTTCCCGCTGCCGGCGGTGCGCGGCAGGTACAGCGTGAAAATACTGCCCTTGCCGACTTCGCTGGCGACGGCCACTTCGCCGCCGGATTGCCTGGCGAAGCCGAACACCTGCGACAGGCCGAGCCCGGTGCCATGGCCGGCCTGCTTGGTCGTGAAGAAGGGTTCGAAGATACGTTCGAACTGATCCGGCGGGATGCCGCTGCCGGTGTCGGCGACGGATACGGCAACATAGCCATAGGGATTTTGCGACAGGGGCGCGGCGTTGGGCAGACTGGCCGCCATGCCCACCGCAATCGTCAGCCGTCCGCGGCCCTCCATGGCATCCCGCGCGTTCACGGCCATGTTGATGATGGCGGTTTCGAACTGGCCGGCGTCGGCGTTGACCAGGCACGGTTCTTCCGGGCCAAGGATGACGATCTCGATGCGCGAACCGATCAGGGTGCCGATCATTTCGGCCAGCGTCTGCACGCTTCGCCCGACCTCGAACACCTCCGGCTTCAATGTCTGCCGCCGCGCGAAGGCCAGCAACTGCCCGGTCAGCTTGGCGGCGCGGGTCACGGTATCGGAGATCGCATCGATATAGCGCAACCGGCGCGGCTCCGGCAGGTCGGGCCGCCGCAACAGGTCCACCGAAGCGCGGATCACCGTGAGCAGATTGTTGAAGTCATGCGCGACGCCGCCGGTGAGCTGGCCCAGCGCCTCCAGCCGCTGGCCGTGCTTGAGCGCTTCTTCGGCCACCTGCCGCTTCTCGGCCTCGAAATAGAGATGGCGCGTCCGGCGCAAGGCCAGCCCCAACAGGGCAAACAGCAGCGCGGTGGCCGGCGCGCCGAAGATCAGATGCTGGCTCATGGTGGACAGCCAGCGCGCGCGGATCGCCGAGGTCTCGAGGCCGGCGCCGACATAGATCGGGTATTCGGCGAGCCGCCGGTAGCCCAGGCGGCGTTCGATGCCGTCGGTCGGCGATGTCACCGTGATGAGGCCGGGCGTTGGACTGGCGGCGATTGTTTTCCCGATCGGGCCCTTGGGGTCGAGACGGATGTCGCGGTCGACGGTCGGGAAACGCGCCAGCACGGTGCCGTCCGTCCGGCCGAGCATGAAGTAGCTGCCGGGCTCGCGGCCGATCCGGGCGTAGTAATTCTCGAAATATTCCGGGAACACGGAAGCCTGCAGCACGCCGGCGAAGCCGCTATCCTCGCTCGGCCGTCGTCGGCTGACGCCGAAGAACGCGGCGCCCTGATAGGGCGGCCGCGGCTTCAGCGCTTCACCGATATAGGTTCCGATATCGCCGGCCGCCGCATGGGCCCTGAAATAATCCCGGTCGGAAAAATCGATCCCGGGTGCCGGCACCACCAGGCTGTTGACGAGGGCATGGCCCTTGGCGTCGAAAATCCAGGCCGATTTCACCTGCGGCAGCGAAGCGACCAGTTGTTTCAGCCGCAGATGCAGCAATTGCTCGCGCGCAACGATCTCGGCGTCGGGAACGTCGCGGATGATCTCGGCCATCTCCGACAGGCTGCGGTCGATGGTCTCGAACACTTTCAGCGCATGTTCGTGCGCGACATCCAGAGCGCGTTCGATTTCGCGGTCGGCGGTTTCGCGGATCGAGACCCAGGAGACGGCGGATGCAAATACAAACAGGGCCAACGGGAGGGCCAGCGAAGCGACCATCATCCATTGCAGCAGTCTCAGCGAATTACGTTGCTCGATCCGCACGGGCGCTCCGGCTCCGCGCCGAGCTTAACGCAATCTTTCGTTGAGAACAAAGTTGGGCGACGAAGGGAACTTCCTTCCAGACGGATCGATCATAATCGATTCAAATATCGCCACCCGGCGATTCTCACGGCCGGATAAACCTGTCCCGGATTTCGCTTCGCTCCATCCGGGCTACGGGACAGCGCCAGCCCCTAGATCTGGCGCTCGACCATCTTCAGCTTGAGCTCGGCGATGGCTTGCGACGGGTTCAGGCCCTTCGGGCAGGCCTTGGCGCAGTTCATGATGGTGTGGCAGCGGTAGAGCCGGAACGGGTCTTCGAGGTTGTCGAGCCGTTCGCCGGTGGCCTCATCGCGGGAGTCCGACACCCAGCGATTCGCCTGCAGCAGCGCCGCCGGCCCCAGGAAGCGGTCGCTGTTCCACCAATAGCTCGGGCAGGAGGTCGAGCAGCAGGCGCAGAGGATGCACTCGTAGAGGCCGTCGAGCTTTTCGCGGTCCTCGTGGCTCTGCTTCCATTCCTTCTGCGGCGTCGGCGTAGTGGTCTTCAGCCACGGCTCGATGGAAGCGTATTGCGCGTAGAAATTGGTGAGGTCGGGCACCAGGTCCTTCACGACCGGCTGGTGCGGCAGCGGGTTGACCTTGACGGCGCCGCCCGCGGCCACGTCGTGCATCGACTTGGTGCAGGCCAGCGTGTTCTGGCCGTCGATATTCATGGCGCAGGAGCCGCAGACGCCTTCGCGGCAGGAGCGGCGGAAGGTCAGCGTCGGATCGATATGGTTCTTGATCCAGATCAGGCCGTCCAGCACCATCGGCCCGCAGTCGTTGATGTCGACGTGATAGGTGTCGACGCTCGGGTTCTTGCCGTCGTCAGGATTCCAGCGATACACCCTGAACTCGCGCGTCTCGGTCGCGCCCGCCGGCATCGGCCAGGTCTTGCCGCCGGTGATCCTCGAGTTCTTGGGAAGTGCGAATTCAGCCATATGTCCTGCCTCTGCCGTTCTTCTCGTCATTGCCGGGCTTGACCCGGCAATCCATCCTCTTTTGAAGCCGGATGCGCGGAACAAGTCCGCACATGACAAGTACGATCAATAAACCCGCGCCTTCGGCGGGATGTACTGGACGTCGTTCGTCATCGTGTAGTCGTGCACCGGGCGATAATCGATCGTGGTGTTGCCGCCATTGTCGATCCACGCCAGCGTATGCTTCATCCAGTTCTTGTCGTCGCGCTCGGAGAAGTCCTCGCGCGCATGGGCGCCGCGGCTTTCGGTGCGGTTCGCCGCTGAATCCATCGTCACGACCGCCTGCGCGATCAGATTGTCGAATTCGAGCGTTTCGATCAGGTCGGAATTCCAGACCAGCGAGCGGTCGGTGGTGGCGACGTCGCCGATGCCGCCATGGACCTTGTGGATCAGGTTCTGGCCTTCGTGCAGGATCTCGCCGGTGCGGAACACCGCGCAATTGCTCTGCATGACGTGCTGCATGCCCTCGCGCAGCTTCGCGGTCGGCGTGCCGCCGGAGGCGTAGCGATAGCGGTCGAGCCGGCCGAGCGCCAGATCGGAAGAATCCGCCGGCAGGTCCGGCTGCTTGCCGCCCGGCGTCAGTTTTTCCGCAAGCCGCAGCGCAGCCGCGCGGCCGAACACGACGAGGTCGATCAGCGAGTTGGAGCCGAGGCGGTTGGCGCCGTGCACGGACACGCAGGCGGCTTCGCCGATCGCCATCAGGCCGGGCACCACCGCATTGTCGTCGCCGTTGATCTTGGTCAGCACTTCGGCGTGATAATTGGTGGGGATGCCGCCCATGTTGTAGTGCACGGTCGGCACGATCGGGATCGGCTCGCGGGTGACGTCGACATTGGCGAAGATTTTTGCCGATTCGGAAATGCCCGGCAGCCGTTCATTCAGCACCTTCGGGTCGAGATGGTCGAGGTGCAGGTAGATGTGGTCCTTCTTCTTGCCGACGCCGCGGCCCTCGCGGATTTCGATCGTCATCGAGCGCGAGACGACGTCGCGGGAGGCGAGGTCCTTGGCGGAGGGCGCGTAACGCTCCATGAAGCGTTCGCCCTCGGAATTGACGAGATAGCCGCCTTCGCCGCGGGCGCCCTCGGTGACGAGGCAGCCCGAACCGTAGATGCCGGTCGGGTGGAACTGGATGAATTCCATGTCCTGCAGCGGAAGACCGGCGCGCAGCACCATGCCGCCGCCGTCGCCGGTGCAGGTATGCGCCGAAGTGCAGGAAGCGTAGGCGCGGCCGTAGCCGCCGGTCGCGAGGATCGTGGTCTGCGCGCGGAAACGATGCAGCGTGCCGTCGTCGAGCTTGAGCGCGATCACGCCGCGGCAGACGCCCTGGTCGTCCATGATCAGGTCGATGGCGAAGAACTCGATGTAGAATTCGGCCGAATGGCGCAGCGCCTGGCCGTACATCGTGTGCAGCATGGCGTGGCCGGTGCGGTCGGCCGCGGCACAGGTGCGCTGCGCCTGGCCCTTGCCGTAGTCCATGGTCATGCCGCCGAACGGGCGCTGATAGATCTTGCCGTCCTCGGTGCGCGAGAACGGCACGCCCCAATGCTCGAGCTCGTAGACGGCTTCCGGCGCGTTGCGCACCATGTATTCGATCGCGTCCTGGTCGCCGAGCCAGTCCGACCCCTTGACGGTGTCGTACATGTGCCAGCGCCAGTCGTCCGGATGCATGTTGCCGAGCGAAGCCGAAATGCCGCCTTGCGCCGCAACCGTATGCGAGCGGGTCGGAAACACTTTGGTGATGCAGGCGGTGCGCAGGCCGGCTTCCGAGCAGCCGACCACGGCGCGCAGGCCGGCGCCGCCGGCGCCGACCACCACCACGTCGTAGGTGTGGTCCTCGATCGGATAGGATTTACCGTTGGTGGCAGGACTACTTCCGATTCCGCCACTGCCGTTGGTGGCCTTGCCGTTGCCTTGAGCAGCCGTCCTTTGAGTAGCCATGGGTTACACTCCCGATGACAATTTAAGGATCGCGTAAATCGAGGCCAAGGCCACCGCGATACAGAAGAAATTATTGGCCATCACGCTGGCGAGCTTCAGCTTCTCGTGGTGCACATAGTCCTCGATCACGATCTGCATGCCGATCCGCATATGCCAGGTGCTGGCGATGATGAAGAGGACCAGGATGATCGCGATCGGCAGCGAACCGAGAATTTGCGCGGCGCCGGCCTGATTGCGGCCGATCAGCATCAGGACGATCACGATGACGGGCATGATCAGGAGCACCATCGCCACCGCCGTCAGGCGCTGGCGCCAGAAATCGGTGGTGCCGGAATGCGAGGAACCGAGATTGCGGACGCGGCCGAGCGGCGTGCGCATCGAGCGAGGGCCGCTCATCGTCCGCCTCCGACCGTGTAGGCGATGATCCAGACCAGCACGGTCAGCGAAATTCCCGCGATCAGCGCGCCCCAGGTCAGCGCCTCGCGCTCATTGGCCTTGAACCCATAGCCGAGGTCCCAGAAGAGGTATCGGATACCGCTGCACAGATGATGCAGCAGCGCCCACGTGTAGCCGAACACGATCAGCTTGCCGATAATGCTGCCGGTAAAGGCCTGGACATTGGCGTAGGCCCCCGGGCCGGACGCCGCGGCAATCAGCCACCAGGAGAGCAGCAGGGTGCCGAAATAGAGCGCGATTCCCGTGGCGCGATGGATGATGGAAAGCGCCATCGTCAGGGTGACGCGATAGGTCTGCAAATGGGGCGATAGCGGTCGTTCGATCCTGGCGGTCATTCGGCGGCTTCATGTTGTGTGGAACCGCGGCCGGCCCATGGGGATGCGCGGTAGATGAATTCTATTTACGTAGTCGCACTAGTCCGCGCAACGATCAAATCGCTTGAAATGGAACTAACGTTCATTGCTAGGAGGCTATGAAACGCGATTAATCAGCGGCTTGGTATACCACGACCATTTGGCACGATTTAAGAATTGAATATTGATTCTGTTTATCGATCAACGCGGGCTTGCGCACCTGGCGGATCGACGACGCGCCAGTGCTCGACGAGGTAGTCGACGAAGGCCCTGATCTTCGGCGAAGCGAGCCGCGACGGCTGAAACATCAGGTGCAATGGCGTCGGTGCCGGCTCGTAGCCGGCGAGCAACCGCACCAAGTGGCCGGCGGCCAGATCGGCCTGGCCTGCCACGACGGCACCCGCACGACGCCGGCGCCTTCCCTCGGCAGCAGTGGCGAGCGCGTCGAGGCTATTCATCCAGAGCCGACCCGATATGCGGATTTTGCGGCCCGCTTCGAAGCAGCTAAGTCTCGCGGAACGGCCATCCAGACGCGCGGCCGCAGGTTCTGAACGTGGGATGCTCACAGACATGGTGGCCGGCCTCGATCCCCAGGAACTCATCGAACTCGCCTTGCTCCTGATCGCGGTGGGGGCGTTGTCGGGATTTCTGGCCGGCGTGTTCGGCATCGGCGGCGGCGCCATCCTGGTGCCGGTGTTCTACGAATGCTTCCGGCTGGCCGGCGTGCCACTGGAGGTGCGGATGCCACTCTGCATCGGCACCTCGCTTGCGATCATCATCCCGACCTCGCTCTCTTCGTTTCGCGCTCATTACAACAGGGGCGCGGTCGACCTGGACATCCTCAGGCGCTGGTGGCTGCCGGTCGTGCTCGGTGTTACGGCCGGCAGCGTCACTGCACGCTTTGCGCCGGAGCGCCTGTTCAAGATCGTGTTCGTGATAGTGGCGTGGTCGGCGGCGGCGCGGCTGTTGCTGGCGCGGGACACCTGGAAGCTCGGCGACGACGTGCCGAAGGGCTTTCTGATGCGCGTCTACGGCTTCTTCGTCGGCTTATTGTCGACCTTGATGGGCGTCGGCGGCGGCCTGTTCGCGAACCTCTTGATGACCTTCTACGGCCGCCCGATCCATCAGGCGGTCGCGACCTCGTCTGCGATTGCGGTGTTGATCTCGATCCCCGGCGCGATCGGCTATGTCTATGCCGGCTGGCCCGCCGCGGCGCGCTTTCCCGACGTCACCGCGCTGCAGGCGCCATTTGCGCTCGGTTATGTCTCGCTGATCGGCGCCGTGCTCGTGATGCCGACCACGCTGATCACGGCGCCGCTTGGGGTGCGCGCCGCGCATGCGATGTCGAAGCGCGCGCTGGAGATGGCGTTCGGCACGTATATGTTCATCGTTGGCGGAAGGTTTGCGATCAGCCTTTTGAACGGGCAGTAGCCGTTCGGCGCAGGCGGCCTAGTCCTTCAGTCGCACTTCGCTATGACGCCATTTGCGGAGATCGCCGGCGCCTTCGATCCGATCAGACTCGGCTAACGCCCCGATGCGGGCGCCGAGGATCTCCTCATTGATTGCCAGATCGAGCTCCTCGCATCGCTTCATTGCCCTGGCGATGATCATCGCGGTCTTCTGCAACCGTGAGGTCATGACCGAAAAGATGAGCTGGTCGAGATCAGCTTCGGATATCGAATCTGGAAGAGAAACCTCTTCCCATCGAAGCGTGCTGCTAATGGCGGGAATTTCACCGGAAGGTGTCTTGCCCATTGTCCGTCACCCCAGGCCTACGGCCCCTACTTCGCGTATATCTTCGCGTAGGTATCGCGCAAAATATTCTTCTGCACCTTGCCCATGGCGTTGCGCGGCAGTTCGTCGACCACGAACACGCGCTTCGGCATCTTGAACTTCGCGAGCCTGCCGTCGAGCGCGTTCAGCACGCCCGCTTCGGTGATATCGGCGCCCTTGTTGCAGACCACCACGGCGGTAACGCCTTCGCCGAAATCGGCATGCGGGACGCCGATCACGGCGGATTCGATCACGCCCGGCATGGCGTCGATCTCGCTCTCGATTTCCTTGGGGTAGACGTTGAAGCCGCCGGAGATCACGAGATCCTTGCCGCGGCCGAGGATGTGTACGTAGCCCTTGGGATCGATCTTGCCGAGATCGCCGGTGATGAAGAAGCCGTCGCCGCGGAATTCGGATTTGGTCTTTTCCGGCATCCGCCAGTAGCCCTTGAACACGTTCGGGCCCTTGACCTCGATCATGCCGATCTCGTCGCGCGCAATCTCCTTGCCGGTCTCGGGATCGGTGACGCGAATGGAAACGCCGGGCAGCGGATGGCCGACCGCGCCGGGCACGCGCTCGCCATCATACGGGTTCGAGGTGTTCATGTTGGTTTCGGTCATGCCGTAGCGCTCGAGCACGGCGTGGCCGGTGCGCGCGGCCCATTCGCGGTGGGTATCGGCGAGCAGCGGCGCGGAGCCCGAAATGAACAGCCGCATGTGCTTGGTCGATTGCTTCGAAAGCGACGGGCTCTGCAACAGCCGAGTGTAGAAGGTCGGCACGCCCATCAGCACGGTGGCGCGCGCCATCAGCTTGATGATCATTTCGGGATCGAACTTCGGCAGGAAGATCATCGAGGCGCGGGCGAACAGGGTGACGTTGCTCGCCACGAACAGGCCGTGGGTGTGGTAGATCGGCAGCGCGTGGATCAGCGCGTCCTTATTCGTGAAGCGCCAGTAGTCGACCAGGCTGTAGGAGTTCGACGCCAGATTGTCGTGCGTCAGCATCGCGCCCTTGGAACGGCCTGTCGTGCCCGAGGTGTAGAGGATCGCCGCGAGGTCGTCATTGGCGCGCGCGACGGTCGCAAACGCCGAATCCGCTTTGGCGGCGGCATCCGTGAGCGATCCCGTTCCGTCGGGCCCAAGCGTTTCGACTTTTGCCTTCACCTTCGCCGCGATCGCGCCGATGCCTTCCGCCTTCGAGGGATCGCACACGACCAGCGACGGTTCGGCGTCGGAGATGAAGTAGTCGAGTTCGTTCAGCGTATAGGCGGTGTTGAGCGGCAGGTAGACCGCGCCCGCGCGCACGGTCGCAAGATACAGCACCAGCGCCGGCACTGATTTCTCGGTCTGGGCTGCGACGCGGTCACCGGGCTTGACGCCGCGCGACACCAGCACGTTCGCCATCTGCCCGGCGCGGGCAATCAGATCGCCATAGCTGATATGCGTGCCATCGAGCATTTCGATCGCGAGCCGGTTCGGATCGTCGAGCGTGTCGAACAGGCGGGAAAACAGGTTGGCGTTGGCGGTCGTGTTCATGCATCATTCCCTTAAGAGGGCGCTGGCCTGCGGAATTTCGCCGGCTGGAATAGCAAGAACGCCCTTCATAAAGCAACGGAGACAGTTTGCATGACAAATAGCGGGAAACGCGTGGCCTGGGTGACGGGCGGTGGCAGCGGAATCGGCGCGTCAGGGGCGGAATTCCTGGCGGCGGATGGCTGGATCGTGGTGGTTTCGGGCCGGCGCAAGGACGCGCTGGACAAGGTGGCGGCAAACATCGCCAAAAAGGGCGGCAAGGCCGAGGCGATCGCGCTCGATGTCAGCAACAAGGCCGACGTGGACAAGGCGGCGGAACAGATTCTCGCCAATCACGGCCGGATCGATCTCTTGGTCAACAGCGCCGGCATTAACGTGCCGAAGCGAAGCTGGGCCGACATGGAAGTGGACGGCTGGGACAAGGTCGTCGATATCAACCTGAACGGCGTGCTCTACTGCATGCGCGCGGTGCTGCCGGCGATGCGGAAGCAGCAGGACGGTTGCCATCATCAACGTCGCGTCCTGGGCCGGCCGTCACGTCTCGAAAATGCCGGGCCCGGCCTACACCACCACAAAACATGCGGTGCTGGCGCTGACCCATTCCTTCAACATGGATGAATGCGTCAATGGCCTGCGCGCCTGCTGTCTGTCGCCCGGAGAGGTCGCGACCCCGATCCTCAAATCGCGCCCCGTCGTGCCGTCGGAGGAGGAGCAGGCGAAAATGCTGCAGCCGGAAGATTGCGGCCGCACCATCGCCTTCGTCGCCAGCATGCCGCCTCGCGTGTGCATGAACGAGATACTGATCAGCCCGACGCATAATCGCGGCTTCATCCAGACGCCGCATAATCGGGATTAGGACGAACTCCCTCCATCGTCGTCCCTGCGAAAGCATGCGAAAGCAGGGACGACGAGAGAGATGGGGCGTCACGGCACGGCTCGGGCTCTCAAAAGTTTCGCAAATCACGATAATTCATTCGCCGGCCTCGGCCTCCAGGGGGCGGACCGGCGTCCGGTGCCAGCCTTCCTCGTGCTTGCGCCAGTAGGCATCCTTGAGCCGCATTGAGATCGGCCCCGGCCGGTCGTTGCCGAGGATGCGTCCGCCGATGCGCGACGCGGGCATGACGCCGCCGGCCGTCGTCGCCAGGAAGACCTCGTCCGCGTGGTCGAGCGCCGATCGGGGGATCGGTTCAACCGCAGCCTCGATGCCGAGTTCGGCGCAGAGCTCCAGCACCGATCGGCGCGTGATGCCGTGCAGGCTGCCGCGATCTGATGTCGTCACCCTTCCGTCCTTCACGACGAAGACGTTGAAGCCCGGCCCTTCCGTCAGGAAACCTTGCGTGTCGCACAGTACCGCGGTGTCGAAATTGGCGTCGTGCGCCTCCAGCAGGCCCGAGGTCAGATCGTTCCACTGATAGTTCTTGACCGTGGGATCGACCGAGGCGTCGGGCACGCGCGGCGTCGAGGCGACCCAGACATGGGCCCCGCGCGCCTGCACCTCCTTGGGAACGACATCGATCCAGGGCAGCGCGTAGGCGATCAGGTGGTTCTCGCAATCGGCCGGCCGGCGTGATCCCGCAACGCGCGGCCGTCCGCGCGAGGCCACCATCGCGACATAGGCGTCGGAAAGGCCGGTCAGTGCCACGCAGCGATGCAGGATCGCCTCGATCGCGGCGCGGTCTTCCGGCGGCCGGATCCGGCGCTGCGCCATCGAGCGCTCGAAGCGATCGAGATGGTTGACCAGCCGGAAGAAGCCGCCCTTGAACACATGCACGACGTCGTAGACAACATCGGACCGCGTAAAACCCCAATCCGTGACGGGCAGCGTCGCTTCGGCGATCGGGACGAAGCGCCCCCTGACATAGCCGGCACCCTCGGCGAAGATCGAGTCCTTCATGCGTCATCTCCCAAGCATCACACAGGTATCGCAAGGGCTCCAGCCATCCCAAGCCGTTGCGCAGCGCCACAGTAATGCCAGTTATTGGTAACCGTACAATTCCACATTCATTGCAGCGCTCCGAAGCCAGCTCGGAAATGTCAGGCTCACCCTTGAGCCGCGTCGATTGTGCCTCTATACAAGCAATCTCGCGCGACTGGCGATCGCAGATGGAGCACCATCGGGAAGCGCGAGGAATTGAGCCGCGCGCCTGGGCAATCGGATAATCCGATCCACCTTCTCATGAAGGAGCGGCCCAATGTTGACGACCATCCAGATCGCCGGATTGCAGACCTTCGGATACCATGGCTTGTTCGAGGAAGAACGCAGCCTCGGCCAGAAATTCACCTTCGACATCGACGCGACGTTGAATCCGGCTCCAACGCACCGGGACGACAGATTGGATGCATCGATCCGCTACGATGCCGTGGTGGACGCCGCGGTGAGCCTCGCCGGCGCGATGAAATATCAAACGCTGGAAGCGCTTGGGGAGGCCGTTGCGATCGGCCTGCTGCGACGCTTTGCATTGATCGACACCATCACCGTTGGCGTGTCCAAGTTCAGCCCCCCAATCCCGCATACGCTCAGCAAGGTCGGAATCGCGGTGCGCCTGGCGCGATCCGATCTGGCGAATTCGCCGACGGCGGAGGCGCTGGAAGTACTTGTCTAGATTGTTGCGTTAGCTTCGTAGATCCTCCGGGTGGTTGGGTGGTCGCAAACTCAGCTTACCCCTGACCACCTGCCACCCCATAGGATCTACGGGTGCCCGTCACCGCACGGCCCGCCCCCGCAAAAGTTTCAGCCATCACGATAATTTATTCGCCGAAACCGGCCGAAAAACCTCCCGTAGCTCGGCCCAACGACGACGAAATCAACCCGGTCAATCGGCCTGGCGTCGTTGTTTTCAGCACCGGCGGATGCCCCGCCGGCCATCGCAATCCTCGGGAGAAGATTCCATGTCCAAACGTATTGCACTTCTGTCCGCCGCCGTGTTCAGCGCACTGGCTTTCACTGCCACCATCACCGCGCCCGCCAGCGCGGAAGAAAAGACCGTCATGGTCGGCGGCGCGGCGATGTTCCCCTCCAAGAATATCGTCCAGAACGCCGTCAACTCGAAGGATCACACCACGCTGGTTGCCGCGGTGAAGGCTGCCGGCCTGGTCGAAACCCTCGAAAGCAAGGGCCCGTTCACGGTGTTCGCGCCGACCAACACCGCCTTCGGCAAGCTGCCGGCCGGCACCGTCGAGACGCTGGTGAAGCCTGAGAACAAGGCGACCCTGACCAAGATCCTCACCTACCACGTCGTGCCCGGCAAGCTCACCGCGTCCGACCTGAAGGACGGCATGAAGCTCAAGACCGCTGAAGGCGAGCAACTCTCGGTCAAGCTCCAGGACGGCAAGGTCTGGATCATCGACGCCAAGGGCGGAACCTCGATGGTCACGATCTCGAACGTCAATCAGTCCAACGGCGTGATCCATGTGGTCGACACCGTGCTGATGCCGGCGTCCTGAGCTCCCGCGCGCCCCTGACTGGTCCCAACAGGGCGTGTGGATTGGCGAGCCGGGGCAACCCGGCTCGCTTTTTTGTGAACCCGATACGCGCCGTGCATCGATCTGATAGCGTCATGGCAGTAACGGAAAGCCGGTTCCCGGCGTATAATTGGTAGCGAATTGCAAGCGGGGAAGAGCCATGTCGGCCGTAACAGTCAGCGACGAACACGCCGCGTCAACCAAGGCCAAGGTCATTCAGCCGGCCTGGGTGCGGGCGCTGCATTGGACCAACGCCTTCGCGATGGTTTTGATGATCATGTCGGGGTGGCAGATCTACAATGCCTCGCCGCTGTTCGATTTCCGCTTCTCCCCGAGCATCACGCTGGGCGGCTGGCTCGGCGGCGCGCTGCTCTGGCATTTCGCCGCGATGTGGCTGTTGATGGTCAACGGCCTGATCTATCTGACTGTGGGTCTTGCCACCGGCCGCTTCCGCAAGAAGCTGCTGCCGATCACGCCGGAGGGCGTGATCTCGGATACCAAGGCGGCGCTTACCGGAAAACTATCACACGACGATCTCACCAAATACAATTATGTGCAAAAATTGCTTTACGCCGGAATCATCGTCGTCGGCATCCTCATCGTGCTGTCGGGGCTTGCGATCTGGAAACCTGTCCAGTTGCAATATTTGACGGCGCTGTTCGGCGGCTACGAGGCCGCCCGCTACGTCCATTTCTTCTGCATGGCTGGCATCGTCGCTTTCATGGTGGTTCATGTCGCGCTCGCGCTTCTGGTGCCGAAGAGCCTGCGCGCCATGATCATCGGCCGCTAATTCAAGGGAGTATGACCATGGGCCGCATGCGCAACCTCCTCATCCCCGGCGTCGACAAGACGCTCCTCATCAGGGACGCGGTGAAGACGATGCCGGATCTCACGCGCCGGCGCTTTATCTCGGGCGGCGCCAGCCTCGGTGCGCTGACGCTGCTGACGGGTTGCGACGTGACCGACAGTTTTTCAGCCGAGGAGATGCTGAAGCAGGTCTCGAAGTTCAATGACGGCGTGCAGGCGTTGATCTTCAACCCCCATGCCATGGCGCCGACCTTCCCGGAAAGCGCCATCACAAAACCGTTCCCGTTCAACGCCTATTACGACCTCGAGGAAGCGCCTACGGTCGACGGCAAGAGCTGGAAGCTCGAGGTGCGCGGTCTGGTCGAAAACAAGAAGTCCTGGACGCTGGAAGAACTCTATCAATTGCCGCAGGTCAAGCAGGTCACGCGCCACATCTGCGTCGAAGGCTGGAGCGCGATCGGAAGCTGGACCGGCACGCCGCTGCGCGATTTCCTGAAAGTGATCGGCGCGGATACCCGCGCGAAGTATGTCTGGTTCCAGTGCGCCGACAAGGACGGCTACAACTCGCCGCTCGACATGGCGACCGCGCTGCATGCGCAGACCCAGATGACCTTCAAGTTCGGCGACGAGATCCTGCCGCGCGCCTACGGTTTTCCGATGAAGATCAGGGTGCCGACCAAGCTCGGCTTCAAGAATCCGAAATACGTGATGTCGATGGAAGTCACCAACGACTACAAGGGCGGCTTCTGGGAAGACCAGGGGTATAATTCGTTCAGCGGGAGTTGAGAGAGCATAGGTGGGCCAAGCGCAGCGTGCCCCCTCTCGAGCATGCTGATTGAGGTGGCGCGGCGCAAGCGCGCCTTTGCCCGACCACGGAGCTGGACATAATCTGTAATGGCATTATTTTATCGTACGACGTGAGGTTGGAATTCGGCGAAAAATATGAACAGAAAGAAATGGCTGATCGTTTCACTCATCAGCATTTCGACGATTTCCGCACTGTTTGAGGCCCTTTTCTATCAGCGCGGCCTCCCTTCAACGCCGGCTACCGCAACTCTTGCAGGCGTTTTGTCACCGTTTCTGCTCGTCCTGTGGATCGACGCCGATGACAAGGATCATCGGCAAGTGAGACGACCTTTCGATTATGGTTTCCTCGTACTGATATTCTTGGTGCCGTATTTGCCTTACTACCTGTGGCGTACGAGAGGTGCAGCCGGACTATTGATGTGCGCTGGTTTCCTTGGCTTGTTCTTGATGGGGTTTCTCGTTCAGTTGCTGATCTATTGTTTCTATTATTTGTAAGCAGTGCGGTAGGGTGGGCAAAGCGAAGCGTGCCCACCATAACAACGCGCAAGATCATGGTGGGCACGGCGCAAGTGCGCCTTTGCCCACCCTACGCCTTCGGCCCGACCTTCCTTTGAAACGCCGACAGCACTGCGCCCAGCGCCAGCATCGCCGCGGATACATTCAGCGCAAACGACAGGCTGCCGACCGCGTCCGTGATCGCGCCGACCACGATCGGTCCGAGCGTCTGGCCGATGCCGAATGAAATCGTCAGGGCTGCAATCGCCGTCGGCCAGGCCTGCGGCGGATAGTTGAAGCGGACGAAAGCGGTGGTGGAGCCGACCACCGCGAAGAAGGCGACGCCGAACACCAGTGCCGAGATCGCGAGCAGCCAAACCGAGTGCCCGAAGATCGGCAGCGCCGCGCCGACGGCGTTGGTGCCGAGGATGATGGTGGTGGCGAGTCCGCCGCGGTCGAGCGCCAGCACGCGCCGCCACACCCATGGGGTCACAAATGCGCTGAGGCCGATCAGGCCCCAGAATGCGCTCTGTGCCAGCGCGCCGCCGCCGGCGTCGCGGACATAGGCGATCATGAAGGTCATGTAGGCGATGTAGCCGGCGCCGAACAGGAAGTAGCCGATCAGATAGACCAGCACCGGCCGGATGGAGAATTTGGCCGGCGCCGCGCTGTCGATCGCAGCACCGCTGCCGAGCGGCGCCAGCAACAGCGGCAGGATCAGGACGGCGCAGAGCAGCGTCATGGCCCACCACACGATCCACCACGATCCGGGCCCAAAGCCCTGCAGCACGAAAGGCGCGATCAGCCCCGATGAGATAATGCCGAGCCCCGGCCCGGCATAATACAGGCTGAGCAGGAAGTTGGCGCGTTCGGGGCGCGTTTGCGCGATCGTGGCGGCCAGTGCCGCGCCGCCGACGAACCCGCCCGCGGCGCCGACACCCGCCAGTAATCGCGCAAAGCTCAGCACGAAAAAATTGCCGGAGACGGCGCATAGCGTCAGCGAGGCGATGGCGGCAAGCGTTCCCCAGCGGACGGTTTGCGGCAGCCCGAAGCGCCGAATCATCCGTGAGGCAAGCAACGCGCCCGCCAGGTAACCGACGGCGTTGATCGTGTTCATGAAGCCGGCCGCGGAATAGGACCACCCGAGCGCGTCGCGCATGTCGGGCAGCACCAGCGCGTAGGCGAAGCGGCCGATTCCGAGACCGATCGTTGGCGCAAGCGATAGAATGAGGATCAGCCACGCAGGGTGCGCGTAGATGTGTTGGTCGGGGGCTTTCACAAAATTCTCCGGCGGCGGCCATTCTGGCAGGCAAAGCGGCCGTTGCACAGCGGCACGGGGAGCAACGGTGTCTTGCCAATCCCGCAACGGGATCAGCCAATCAGCACCAGGGCTACGCCGAGCACCGTCAGTGCAGATCCCGCCACGATGCGTGCGGTGATCTCGATGTGCTTGAGCAGCATCGCGCTCAGCGCCACCGTGACCAGCGGATAGATCGCGGCCAGCGGCGCCACCAGCGTGATCGGACCGTTGCGGACCGCGGCGAACAGCGTCAGCGCGCTGAGGCCGTTGCTGATCCCCGTCATCGCAAACCAAAAGAGACCGGCACGCGGCGCCTGCACCAGAAAGCTGCCCTTGCGGACGCGCTGCACCGTCAGCACCACCAGCGAGGACATGACGTAGCCGATCAGGCAGGCCCAGAGCGGACTTGGCCAGACCGCAAGCCCGAGCTTGACGATCGGCGGCACGACGCCGCGGATCAGCGCGCTGCACAGCGGCAACAGCAGCGCCCAGCTTCGCCAATGGCCGAGGTCGCGCGGGCGGGTCACGGTGATGATCGCAGCCCCGGCGACCGCCACGACGAGGCCGAGGAGTTGCGGCGGATGCAGCGGCTCGTGCAGCAGGATCACCGCCGTTGCCACCGCAAACAGCGGCGCGAGGTTGCCGAGGGTGGAGGTGATCACGGGCCCGAGCGACCGGTTCGAAGCAAAGGTCAGCAGCGTCAGCGAAGCCGGGAAGAACAGGCCGATGGCGATGAAAATGGGCAGGCCGTGCCAAACCACCGGCTCGTCCTGGAGGATCAGCGGCGACAGCAGCAGGAACAGCACCGTGAAGGAGGGGACGCTAATCGCGGCCCCCGACAGCGGCTCGACGGTCCGCAAGCCGAGCTGTGCCAGGACGACCCCGGCGCCCAGGAAGAAGGCCGAGGCGAAGGCGTAAATGATGGCTGATGTCATGAGGTCCGTCTGGGTGCCTTCTTGAGGGGGCGCGGGTTGCTCGTTCCCTGCCTTTTTGGCCTGCCTGCGATGCCTTGCCAATCCGCTTCCGGCGTTTTAGCACTCCGCCCGGAATTCACATTTTCCGTCATGCCCGGCCTTGTGCCGGGCATCCACGTCTTACTGCCAACGCAAACGGGACGTGGATGGCCGGGACATTTGGGCGAAGACGCGCTTCGCGCTTTTGCCCGGCATTGACGAACTGGAGGTAAACGACATGGCGACCCATAAACTGCTGCTTCTCCCCGGCGACGGCATCGGCCCCGAAGTGATGGCCGAGGTGCAACGCCTGATCGACTGGCTGAACAAGCAGGGCATCGCGTCATTCGAGACCGAGCAGGGTCTGGTCGGCGGCTCGGCCTATGACGCACATAAGGTGTCGATCTCGGAAGGTGACATGGCCAAGGCTGTGGCTGCGGACGCCATCATCTTCGGCGCCGTCGGCGGGCCGAAGTGGGACAGCGTGCCCTACGAGGTGCGCCCCGAGGCGGGTCTCCTGCGGCTGCGCAAGGATCTCGGCCTGTTCGCCAATTTGCGCCCTGCGGTGTGTTACCCGGCGCTGGCGGATGCCTCCAGCCTTAAGCGCGAGGCGGTCGAAGGCCTCGACATCATGATCGTGCGCGAACTCACCGGCGGCGTCTATTTCGGCGAGCCGAAGACGATCACTGATCTGGGCAACGGCCAGAAGCGCGCCGTCGACACGCAAGTCTACGACACCTATGAAATCGAGCGCATCGGCCGCGTCGCCTTCGATCTGGCGCGCAAGCGCCGCAACATGGTGACCTCGATGGAAAAGCGCAACGTCATGAAGTCGGGCGTGCTTTGGAACGAGGTCATGACGGCGGTGCATGGGCGCGAATACAAGGACGTGACGCTGGAACATCAGCTCGCCGATTCCGGCGGCATGATGCTGGTGAAGGCGCCGAAACAGTTCGACGTCATTGTAACCGACAATCTGTTCGGCGACATGCTGTCAGACATCGCGGCGATGCTGACCGGTTCGCTCGGCATGCTGCCCTCGGCCTCGCTCGGCGAGGTCGATGCCAAGACCAAAAAGCGCCGCTCGCTGTTCGAGCCGGTGCACGGCTCGGCGCCCGATATCGCAGGCCAAGGCCTCGCCAATCCGATCGCGATGATCTCCTCGTTCGGCATGGCGCTGCGCTATTCCTTCGACATGGGCGCGCTGGCCGACAAGGTCGATGCGGCGATTGCAGCCGTGCTCGCCAGCGGACTGCGTACCGCTGATATCAAGTCTGAGGGCACGACGGCGGCCTCAACCACGCAGATGGGCGAGGCGATTTTGAAGGAATTGCAGAAGCTGCACAGCTAGAGTCGTAGCCCGGATGGAGCAGTCTGATGGACACCTCGCATCGCCCCAAGCTGGCGGAAACAATTGTCCATGAAACGGTGCGGCTGCGTGAGGCGCAGATCGGCCGGCGTTGCGAAGTCCTGTGCAACACGCGCATCGAATATTCCTCGCTCGGCGACTACTCCTATCTCGGGGAGAATTGCGAGGTCGCCGACGCCGTGATCGGGAAGTTCACGGCGATCGCCAATTCGGTCCGGATCGGTGCGCCGAACCATCCGATGGATCGGCCATCGCAGCATCGCTTCACCTATTGCCCGGAATATTACGAGGCGACGGCCAGCCGCGACCGCGACTTCTTTGCAGAGCGCCGCGGCGACCGGGTGATCGTCGGCAACGATTGCTGGATCGGCCATGCCGCCATCCTGCTGCCGGGCGTGACGGTCGGCGACGGTGCGGTCATTGCTGCGGGCGCCGTCGTCAGCCGCAGCGTGCCGCCCTATACGATCGTCGGCGGCGTTCCCGCGCGAGCGATCCGCAAGCGCTTTCCGGATGCGGTTGCCGAAAGCCTGCGCCGCATCGCCTGGTGGGACTGGCCGGATGAGATCATCTTCGAGCGCCTGGGCGATTTCCGCTCCGAGGCGATCGAACAATTTTGCGAGCGGTATGACCCGGCTCTGCCTCCGAGCAGGTAGATCGAAGGGGCGGAATCGGCGAGCGCGAACTCGCTGTCGTCCCGGCCCGTAAACGCAACTGCGCACCAGGGCGCGTGCTCATAAAGCGAATGTCGGCACTCGCGGCCCAGCGGATCCTAAAAAATAAGTTATAGCGTTACCGCTCGTGACCCAGAACGGCCCTCAGGCCATAACGCCACCATCACGGTGCGCGCGTGTATCTCGGCGTGCTATTCAGTACCACGCCGAAATATATATCTCTTGATTTCCATAGCGTATCACCGGCGCTACGGGCGGGCCGTATGGATCGACCCGGTCGTCCTGAGGGCGGTACCGATATCGTGGAACGATATTATAATCCCAGTAAGGCGTTGTCGTTACCACGGGTACCCTGACGAGTTCACGAACGACTTTGGCCTTCCGCGCATGCGCTGCAGCACTGAACGTCCCCAGGTTACACAGGATCAGGGCCGTTCCGAGAGCTACGGTCATTATCCTCATGCCTCGACCTCCTTGCCGCAGATGCAAATTAACAAGCACCTGCTCATAACCGTTCCGGGTGATTAAAGGCGACGACGCGCCCTGACTGGGCCGCGGGTTTATGAGTACACATCCTGGTTCGAGACGACGCGGGATTGCTCTTCCGCTAAATCAATACAGCGGGAATTGGGTCGGCTGGCCGCCCAAATCTGACGGTGGATTGAGCGGCTGGCGGTCGATCGGGCGATTCAGGTTTTCGCGCGCGAACGTTGGGTACCCGTATGGCGACGGGAAGGCGTAGTCCAGGAACTTGCGGTCGCCTGGCAGCACCTCGGTGCCGGCATCGAGCCATGAGCGCGTAGTGACGAAGACGCGGGTGCGCGGGCCCTGCTGGTAGGAACGGTTGGGACCGTTCGCCCCGTAATAAGGGCGGCCGTCCCGGTCATATCGCTGCTGCTTGGACTGGGCGTTGGCGGAAGCCGAGCCAATCGCGACGAGGGCAGCCGCGGCAAGCAACATCGCGAGCTTGCTCGCAGCGGGGAATTTTCGGGTCATTGCATCCTCGTCATTGTCCGCCCTTACAGGTTGGCGGATCGTCAGATCTGATTACAGACATTGTAGCCATGGCGGGACCATCGTCGCTAGGTCAATTGCGCCACACCGCGCCGGAATAATGCGGCGCGAAGCGAAAAAGTTTCATGAAAACCAGTGTCTTGGCTGCTTGTTGCCACAATTGTGAGGGGCCGCGGAAGCAGACCCCGCCAAACGCCGGATTACAGGGCGCCGCGCAAATGCGGGTTATCGGCGCCCGTCACCCAATCCGCTGACAGGAGCGGCGCGCCCGATGTCGCGCAATCGCTGCGCCTCACTTCTGCATGGGCGAACAATTCCGTCAGTTTTGCATCGTTTCCGGCCGTCAGCAGAATCAACCGGTTCAGCACGCAGCCGATCGCGGTGCGGCGGGCCGGCAAATCCTCGCCCAGGCATGACCAGCCGGAGAGACGGAATTTCGGCTCATCGACATGCCTATAAAACCGGAGGCAGGCGCGGGCGGCCTCGGTGCCGCCGACCCGGCGAAACAGAGTGACGGGGCCGAACTTGCTGTCGACGATTCCGGCCGCCTCCAACTCGCGCGTACCCGCCGGGTCCATCCTTGCGGCAAGGTAGCCGGCCGCCGAGCCGACCTGATCGATTTCTTCACCCGGACGATAGATTTCGAGCTCGGCGACCGGCGTGCCGCCGATGCCGCTCCAGCGGAACACGTCCTTGCGACCACCCTCGGGATGCCGAAAAACTTCGTAAGTCTCTGTCTTGCCTGGAAAAATGAGCTGGCTTACCGCGAACGCAGGCGCTGTGCGTCCGGCCTGGCTCCAGGTTTTCGGCGACGTCTCAATCGCCGTCACATCGGGCAAATGGTGCCATAGCGCGGTACCGCAAATGGCCATCAGCGCCAGCGTCATCAGATAGGCGCAGAGCCGTGCCAGCGTGCCGCAGACCTCGTCAACGAAGCTTGCCAGCGCCGGGTGAATTCTCGTCGTATAAGGGGAATTGGCCGAACCGGCCGGAAACGAATGCATCAAACGCCCAAACACAGCCGTCAAACGTTGTCATATCGGTGTTTCTCGCATAGAAGCGCTGCCTTCTCCCTTTCCGCTTGACGCGGCGGGGCGGCATTTTTCCTCGGAGAGTGAACGATGGGTTACAAAGTCGCTGTCGTCGGTGCGACCGGCAATGTCGGGCGCGAAATGCTCAATATTCTCGACGAGCGCAAATTCCCCGCCGACGAGGTCGTGGTGCTGGCCTCGCGCCGCAGCGTCGGCGTCGAAGTGTCCTATGGTGACCGCACCCTGAAGGTCAAAGCGCTCGAGCACTATGACTTCTCCGATGTCGATATCTGCCTGATGTCGGCCGGCGGTTCGGTGTCGAAGGAATGGTCGCCGAAGATCGGCGCTGCCGGTGCGGTGGTGATCGACAACTCATCCGCCTTTCGGATGGATCCGGACGTGCCGCTGATCGTTCCGGAAGTGAACGCGGATGCGACCGCGGGCTTTGCCAAGAAGAACATCATCGCCAACCCGAACTGCTCGACCGCGCAGCTCGTGGTCGCGCTGAAGCCGCTGCACGACAAGGCCACCATCAAGCGCGTCGTGGTTTCGACCTATCAATCGGTCTCGGGCGCCGGCAAGGACGCGATGGACGAGCTGTTTTCGCAGACCAAGGCCGTCTACACCAACAGCGAACTCATCAACAAGAAGTTCCCCAAGCGCATCGCCTTCAACGTCATCCCGCACATCGACGTCTTCATGGAGGACGGCTACACCAAGGAAGAGTGGAAGATGATGATGGAGACCAAGAAGATTCTTGATCCCAAAATCAGGCTGACCGCCACCTGCGTGCGCGTGCCGGTGTTTGTCGGCCATTCCGAGGCCGTCAACATCGAGTTCGAGAATCCGATCACGGCTGATGAGGCGCGCAACATCCTGCGCAATGCGCCGGGTTGCCTGGTGATCGACAAGCAGGAGCCCGGCGGTTACGTCACGCCCTACGAGGCGGCCGGCGAAGACGCGACCTATATCAGCCGCATCCGCGAGGACGCCACGGTGGAAAACGGCCTGGTGCTGTGGTGCGTCTCCGACAATCTGCGCAAGGGCGCGGCGCTGAACGCCGTGCAGATCGCCGAATGCCTGATCAACCGCAAGCTGATCACCGCGAAGAAGAAGGCGGCGTGAGTTAAGCGCGTCGAGGAGCCGGGATTGTCATGACGAAAGAGCCGGCTCCCTATCGCCACAATCCGCAGCTCAAGCGCGCCGAGCGCGGCTTCGAGAGCCTGCTCTTCAACAGCCGCTGGTTGATGGCGCCGTTCTATTTCGGCCTCGTCGTCAGCCTTGCGGTGCTGTTGTTCAAATTCTGCGCGGTGCTGTGGGAGTTCATCGTCCACGCGCCGGGCTCCAAGGAATCCGATATCATCCTCGGCGCGCTGGCGCTGATCGATCTCTCGCTAACGGGCAATCTGATCCTGATCGTGGTGTTCTCGGGCTACGAGAATTTCGTCTCCAAGATCGATCCGGGCAGCCATCCGGACTGGCCGGAATGGATGACCAAGGTCAGTTTCGGCGGGCTCAAGCAAAAGCTGATGGCCTCGATCGTCGCGATCTCGGCGATCCAGGTGCTGAAGGCCTTCATGAACATCGACGCCGCCTTCGATCCGACAAAGCTCGCCTGGCTGGTCGGCGTCCATCTGGCGTTCGTGGTTTCGGCCTTCATGCTGGCGATATCCGACCGATGGGGCGGCGGCGACCACGGCGGAGAGTAGGATTGGCGAATGGTGAGTAGCGAATGTCGAATTGGATTGTTCCATTCGCTACTCGCCATTCGCTATTCGCGCACAAGCTCCGTCACGCTGCGGAATTCCTTCGCTTCCGGGTCGAGCACGAACAGCGAGCCTTCGGCGACGCCGAAATAGGCGCCGTGCAATTCCATCTCGCCGCGCTCGACGCGGCTGCGCACGAACGGAAACGTCATCAGGTTTTCGAGTGAGCGGAACACCGCGGCCTTCTCGATCCGCGTGGTGAAATCCTGCCTTGTCTCGTGCTCGCGCTGGCCGACCTTTTCGCCCGGCTTGATGAACATCGCCATCCAGCGGCCGATGAAATCGCCCGGCGACAGCGGGTCGATATCGTCGATGAAGGCGCGGATGCCGCCGCACTGCGCATGGCCGAGCACCACGATGTGCTTGATGTGCAGCACCTGTACCGCGTATTCCAGCGCCGCCGACACGCCGTGGGCGCCGCCGTCCGGCTGGAAGACCGGTACCAGATTGGCGACGTTGCGTACCACGAAGAGTTCACCGGGGCCGGCGTCGAAAATCACTTCCGGCGAGACGCGCGAATCGCAGCAGCCGATCACCATCACGGCGGGCGACTGGCCGCGCTCGGAAAGTTCCCGGTAGCGCGTCTGTTCGGTCGGCAGCCGCTGCGAGGTAAAGGCCCGGTAGCCGTCGAGCAGGTGTTGCGGGAATGGAGCCATGGTGTCCTGTCTGTACCCGCGCATGGCTAACCATAAGCCGATGACGGGAACAAGGCTTTCGGACCCCGGTTTGAAATGTTAGGGCGTGGGGCTCGAAGCCTCCAGAGGAACCAGCCCATGATCCGTCCGCGCCGCAGCCTGCTGTTCATGCCGGGGTCGAACGCGCGGGCGCTGGAAAAGGCGCGCAGCCTGCTGGCCGACGGCATCATTCTCGACCTCGAGGATTCGGTGGCGCCGGACGCCAAGGCGATGGCCCGCGACCAGATCGCAAAAGCCATTGCGGCCGGCGGGTTCGGCAAGCGCGAGGTGCTGATCCGCGTCAACAGCCTCGATACGTCGTGGTGGGTCGACGACGTCACCATGGCCGGCAAGGCCCGGCCCGACGGTATCCTGGTTCCCAAGGTTTCCACCGTGGCCGATCTCAACGCCATCGCCAACCGCCTGAGCGACATCAATGCCGATATGTCCATTCGGGTCTGGGCCATGCTCGAAACCGCGCGCGGGGTGCTGGACGCCGACAAGCTCGCGGCGGCATCGAAGGATTCCGAGACCCGGCTTGCGGGCTTCGTGTTCGGGCCCAATGATATCTCGCGGGAGACGCGGATCCGCATGCAGCCCGGCCGCGCGGCGATGATCCCGATGATTACGCACTGCATCCTGGCGACGCGCGCGCACGGGCTCGAAATTCTCGACGGGCCCTACAGCGACATCAGCAATATTGATGGCTTTGCGACCGAATGCGCGCAGGGCCGCGATCTCGGCTTCGACGGCAAGACGCTGATCCATCCGAGCCATATCGAGGCGTGCAACGCCATTTTCACGCCGCCGGCCGAGGAGGTCGAGCAGGCGCGCAAGATCATCGCGGCATTCGAGAAGCCGGAAAACGCCTCACGGGGCGCCATCCAACTCGACGGGCGGATGGTGGAGCGGCTGCATGCCGACATGGCGAAGCGGACGATCGCGATTGCGGACGCCATCGCGGCGATGGGGCATTGAAATCTTTGCTCGACGGCGTTTCTTCCTTCTCCCCTTGTGGGAGAAGGGAAGACAGCACGCTGCGGCTACGAGCCGAATCTCTCTGCCGCCCAGGCATAAAGGCTGCCGGGCATCGGCTTTTCGCCGCCGCGGCCTTTCGGCGAGATGTGCAGGCCGACGATCTCGGGATCGGCGAGCAGGCCTGAAAAATCCGCCGGCTCGAAGAACAGTTTCGGCTCGGCATGCACAGCGTAGAAGGATTGCTTCGGCAGCGCGTGCTGCAATTCACCCGAGCGGCGCGCGAGCGCAGTCAGCGCCGCCGGGCCGTAGATCGCGACGCGGATGTCGGAGAGGCGGCTCGACCGGTGTCGCAACTGGCGCAGCATGAAGGTGAGGCGATGACGCAGCGCCAGCCAGTCCGGCGTCAGATCCTCCTGCTCCATCAGCTCCTCAAACGCCAGCACGATTGGATCATTCGCAGGCAGGTACAAAACCGAGTTGCCGAGCTGGCGCCGGCGCTCCCACGCGAAGTAAGGCTTCGCCGGATCGATCTCGACCGGCTTCAGCAACAGCACATCGGCGTCGAGCCAGAGGCCGGCCTTTTCGGCCATCAGCCGCATCCGGAAAAAGTCGCTGAACTGCAAAATGGTCCAGTCGCGCCAGCTTCCGTCCGGCTCGGGCGGGCGCAGCCGTTCGGAAAACGAATGCGGCAGGATCGCGTCCGCCTCGGCATTGCCGACGCCGTCGGGCAGGCCCGGCAATGGATCGAAACTGTAGACGGTGACCTTGTGGCCGGCGGCAACCTGCGACCGCAGGCAGGTCAGCCGCAGCCCGTCGAGCGGGCCATGCCAGAAAGTGACGACGTCAGGCCGCATCCGCGTCGCCTCCGCTTAAACGAAAGAGCCCCGATGTGATCGGGGCTCTCGTAACACGATCAGCTAACAAGATCAGGCCCAGGCGCGCTCTTTCTTCAGCTTCGCCTCGTAATCGTCGATCGACGACTTCTTTTCCATGGTCAGGCCGATGTCATCGAGGCCGTTCATCAGGCAGTGCTTGCGGAACGGATCGATCTCGAACTTCACCTTGCCGCCGTCGGGGCCGCGGATTTCCTGGTTGGCGAGGTCGATGGTCAGCGTCGCGTTGGCGCCGCGCTCGGCGTCGTCGAACAGCTTGTCGAGGTTTTCCTGGGTGACGCGGATCGGCAGAATGCCGTTCTTGAAGCAGTTGTTGTAGAAGATGTCGCCGAACGAGGTCGAGATCACGCAACGGATGCCGAAATCGAGCAGCGCCCACGGCGCGTGCTCGCGGCTGGAACCGCAGCCGAAATTGTCGCCGGCGACCAGCACCTTGGCGTTGCGATAGGCCGGCTGGTTGAGCACGAAGTCCGGGTTCTCGCTGCCGTCATCCTTGTAGCGCTGTTCGGAGAAGAGACCCTTGCCGAGGCCGGTGCGCTTGATGGTCTTCAAATACTGCTTCGGGATGATCATGTCGGTGTCGACATTGATGATCTTCAGCGGCGCTGCGACGCCTTCCAGTGTGGTGAACTTTTCCATCGATCGCACTTCCCGGTTGAAATGGGGGCAAGGCCGATAATTTATCGCGAATATGGCCCCTGCAAAAGGCCGATTTGCGCATAGGCCGCCTGTTCTGGCGCGATTGGGCGAACGGCCCCTGGTCGCCCGAAAACGCCTTAGCCCGCGGAGGCCTCGATCGCCTCCATATCGGCGTCCGACAGGCCGAAATGGTGCCCGATTTCGTGGATCAGGACGTGGCGGACGATATGGCCCAGCGTTTCCTCATGTTCGGCCCAGTAGTCGAGGATCGGCCGCCGGTAGAGCCAGACCATGTTGGGCAGGCGGGCGACGTCGTCGTTGCTCTGCTGCGGCAGGCCGATGCCCTGGAATAAGCCGAGCAGGTCGAATTCGCTCTGCGCCTGCATCTCGTCCAGGACCTCGTCGGTCGGAAAATCGTCGACGCGGATGATCACGCCCTGGCACAGGGTTCGAAACGTCTTTGGCAGGCGCTCGAACACCTCATGCGCCATGGCTTCCATCTCGGCGAGCGAGGGGGCTTTTGCTTCGGTCCACATCAGGACGTATTTAGCGTGTGTTATGCCCGTGCGCATCCTGGTTTTGCGGAGTTGACCTCGGCGCGCCAATCGGGGACCGTACGGGGGATATCAGGCGTGGGTGGACTGTAGATGAAGCGGATTGTGACGGTCGCAGCATGGGCTGCTTTTGCCGGGCTCCTGCTCCCCGGTACGATGGCGCAGGCGCAGACGGCATTGCCGGAGCTGCGGGTCGGGGTGGCGCTGAAGCCGGTCGTCACGGATGTGTCCGCGCAGCGCCGGCGGCCGCTGCGGCGGGTGCCGATCTATCGGCAGGAGGAATGGGCGCCCGACGTCTACCCGCGCTACAACCCCGGCCCCAACGCCGTGCGCTCTTGCACCGCGCATTACGTGCAGGAGTACCGGCCGAGCGGCACGGTGATCACCCCGCGCATGAACTGCTACTGGCGGCCGGGCTAGATTTTTTCTTCCATTTTTTTGACGCGCCCTGACGCGACGGGGGTTCGGCTTTTGCGCTGAAGTCGCGACGGCGTCCTGCGCCGGTTGGCGTGCGCAAGGGATTGCGGCGAGCCGCAGCCGTCATCCGTTCATCTTCGTGACGCATTCATTCAGAGCCCATTCAAGTCGCTCGCGTCAGATTGCGTACAGCGTTGCGGCGAGCGATTCGGCGCAGACGTGGACACCGACCCAAGGAGAGCATTCATGCAGTTCACGAAAGTTTTGGGGCTCGCCGCCGTTGGCGCGTTGCTCGCGCTCGCAGCTCCAGCCGAGCGCGCCAATGCGCTGTCGCTCAGCAATCCCGGCGCCGCCGCAGCGGTTCAGGAAGACGCCAGGCTGGCGACCACGGAAGTGCATTGGCGGCATCGTCACCATCATCGGTGGCACCGCTGGCACCATCACCACGGCCATCACCACCATCACCGCCACTGGCACCGCTGGTAAGTGCGACAGCTTGGCGCAGATATCGCACAGGCCCGCTTCATTGCGGGCCTGTTTTCGTTTTGGCTGGGCCTTGAAACTGGCGGGATTGCTGCGCGTATTTGATGGTCGTGATCAACGAGAGGAGTCCGTCATGAAGAGCTTGATCGGGGCAGCCTTTGTCGCAAGCGCGCTCGTGGTTGCCGGATCGGCCGCGATCGGTCCGGTCGTCGCGGCGCCGCAGACGAAGGCGCAGAGCGCCGGCACATCCGACGTCACTGATTTCAGCGCGCACCGCTATAACAGGCGCTACTATCGTCATTACGGCTACTATCGTCCGTACGACCGTCCCTATTACTACAATCGGCCGGTCTACTATCGGCCGTATCCCTATGACTCGCCGGCGCCGTTCACCTTCGGCATCGGGTTCGGGCCGTTCTGGTGGTGAGCGTGCACAACTTCGGTCAGCCGCAAAAAATCTCTTCAGCGCTCCTTCCTGCGCATTCATGGCGCGTTCACGTGCCTGTCTCTAATTTCACATTGGGAGCGATCGCAAAGGGATGCGACGGGGCCAACCGCAGTGCGGCGCAAGGCACCGTTGCCGGTTAGGGAGGATTCATCCATGTCGATATCGAATCCCGGACGCGGCCTGGTCCGCTGTCTGGGCGTTACTGCTGCGGCGGTATTCGCGCTCGCAGCGACATCACAACAGCGCGCCGAGGCGCTCTCGCTTGCAAGTCCCGGCGCGGCGCCTTCAGTAAAATACGCAACCGACGGACTGACGACCCAGGTTCAACACCGCGGTGGGATGGGCGGCGGCGGCTTTCGCGGCGGTGGCGGCGGCGGCTTCCGTGGCGGCGGTGGCGGCGGCTTTCATGGCGGTGGCTTCCGCGGCGGCGGAGCGGCATTTCATGGCGGCGGTTTCCGCGGTGGCGGCGCGGCCATTCACGGCGACGGATTCAGAGGTGGTGGGATGGCGATCCACCGTGGCGGTTTTCGTGCGGCGCCGGTCTTCCATGGCGGCGGCCACCGCTTCGCACATCGTCACGCGTTCCTCCGGCCTCACGTCTTCCATCGGCCGCACTTCCACCACCGGCGCCACTTCCACAGCCGCTTCTACTTCGCGCCGGCCTACTACACGTACCCGGCTTACTATTATCCGCGCCGCTGCCGCGTGATCTTGACCTATTATGGGCCGCGCAAGATCTGCCGTCCGTGGTGGCGCCACCGCTATTACGCATACCGGTATTGGTAAGATCAGGCTGAAACGAAACAGGCGCCCCGTTCGGCGCCTGTTTTTTTGAGCTGCAAACGCTCAGTTCAATCCCAATCCTTGCCTTCCCAAGGCTTGATCTTCCAAGGGGTCAGCTTCGCCAGCCGCCACTGTGCCCAATGTTCCGGCGGCCAGTGACTGAGGCGCGAGGTTTCCTTGGCGACGGGCTGCAGGTCGACGATGCGCGGCGCCATGCGCCGCCGCACCTGCCGCGTCGCCTCGCTGATCATATCGACAAATTCAGGCTTGTCCGTCACGGCCAGGTCCCTCGCGAACGCGCTTCGCAAGGGACCACTCTGCGCTCTGCCTGTTAACGTGGCGTTGCCAGAACGTCTCGCTATCTAGGCAAAGGGAGGATTAACGCCACTCCCTGATGTCGACGAAGTGCCCGGCGATCGCCGCCGCTGCTGCCATGGCCGGCGACACCAGATGGGTGCGGCCCTTAAAGCCCTGACGGCCCTCGAAATTGCGGTTCGAGGTCGAGGCGCAGCGCTCTTCCGGGGACAGCTTGTCGGGGTTCATCGCCAGACACATCGAGCAACCCGGCTCGCGCCATTCGAAGCCGGCCTTGATGAAGATCTTGTCGAGGCCCTCGGCTTCGGCCTGTTCCTTCACGATGCCCGAGCCCGGCACGATCATCGCGTTGACGTGGGCGTTGACCGTCTTGCCCTCGGCGACCTTTGCGGCGGCGCGCAGATCCTCGATGCGGCCGTTGGTGCAGGAGCCGATGAAGACGCGGTCGAGCTTGATGTCGGTGATCTTCGTCCCCGCCGCCAGGCCCATATATTTCAGGGCGCGGTGCTTCGACAGCCGCTTGGCCTCGTCCGCGATCTTGTCGGGATCCGGCACGAAGCCTGTGATCGACACCACGTCCTCGGGCGAGGTGCCCCAGGTCACGATCGGCGGCAGCTTTGCCGCGTCCAGCCGGATCTCGTGGTCGAAATGCGCGCCGTCGTCGGAGCGCAGCTTTTCCCAATAGCGCATCGCGGCGTCCCAGTCGGCGCCCTTCGGCGACTTCGGGCGGCCTTTCAGGAACTCGAACGCCTTTTCGTCCGGCGCGATCAGGCCGGCGCGGGCGCCGCCCTCGATCGACATGTTGCAGACCGTCATGCGGCCTTCCATCGAGAGCGCACGGATGGCGTCGCCGGCATATTCCAGCACATAGCCGGTGCCGCCGGCGGTGCCGATCTCGCCGATGATCGCCAGGATGATGTCCTTGCCGGTGACGCCGTCGGGCAATTTGCCGTCGACCACCGCGCGCATGTTTTTTGCTTTTTTCTGGATCAGCGTTTGCGTCGCCAGCACGTGTTCGACTTCCGACGTGCCGATGCCGTGCGCCAGCGCGCCGAACGCGCCATGGGTTGAGGTGTGGCTGTCACCGCAGACGATGGTGGTGCCGGGCAGCGTGAAGCCCTGCTCGGGGCCGATCACGTGGACGATGCCCTGGCGCTTGTCGAATTCGTTGAAATATTCGACGCCGAACTCCTTGGCGTTGTCCGCCAGCGCCCGGATCTGCTCGATGCTTTCAGGGTCGGGATTGGGTTTGCTGCGGTCGGTGGTCGGGACGTTGTGATCCACGACGGCCAGCGTCTTTTCCGGCGCGCGAACCTTGCGCCCCGTCGCGCGCAGGCCTTCGAACGCCTGCGGCGAGGTCACTTCGTGCACCAGATGGCGATCGATATAGAGCAGGCATGTGCCGTCATCGGCTTCGTGCACCAGATGGTCGTTCCAGATCTTGTCGTACAGTGTGGTCGGCTTGGACATGAGCGTAAGCTCCAAAATGAAATTCTGTGTGAGCGGTCAAGCGCGGATACGCGCAAGCAACGGACGTCGGCGCAGCATCAAGCTGCGCGCGTAAGCTCGGATGTCGCCGACGTCGCGAATCGTCCGAAGAACCGGCCGGGCAGCCGCGAGCGATCGTCGATGACGATGGGTGCGACGCGCGAGCCCGCAGAATTCGTCCGATCTAGAACCATTCCAGCCTCATAGCACATGAGGTATCTAAGGGCGATATGCGTTTGTGACCACCCGTCATTGCGAGCGCAGCCAAGCAATCCACCTTCCCGCCCGGGGATAGATGGATTGCTTCGCTGCGCTCGCAATGACGGGGAGGCGCAACAAAAAAGCGCGGGGCAAAACCCCGCGCTTTTCGTCACATCTCCTGGGAGACGAATTACTCGCCGACGGCGGTCGCGCGATCCTGCTTCTCGACGATGCGGGCCGACTTGCCGCGCAGTTGGCGCAGGTAATACAGCTTGGCGCGACGCACCTTGCCGCGGCGCACCACCTTGATCGAGTCGATCATCGGCGACATCACCGGGAACACGCGCTCCACGCCTTCGCCGTAGGAAATCTTGCGGACGGTGAAGCTCTCGTTGAGCCCGCCGCCGGAACGGCCGATGCAGACGCCTTCATAGGCCTGCACGCGGGTGCGCTCGCCTTCGACCACCTTGACGTTGACGATCACGGTGTCGCCGGGGCCGAATTCCGGAATCGACTTGGTCGCCGACAGCTTTTCGAATTGCTCTTTTTCGAGCTGTTGAATGAGGTTCATTGAAATCTCCATCGGCGGCGCGCCCAGCCAGTCCAGCGCGGGCTGCGCGAACGTCCTAGTATCCTGCCATTGCGCGGATTTGGCGCCCGTATAAGGCATAGGCGGGCGCTTGTCACCCGTCTGTCGTTCTTTTTGTGCCTTTTTGGCCGGGCCTCGCGGCCCATAAATCCGGCCGGCGCGTCCGGGTCAGGGCCTCGGCTTCGGCCCGGCGCCAGGCCGCCACCTTGGCATGGTCGCCTGAGATCAGGATTTCCGGGATGCCAAGGCCCTCGAACTCCTGCGGGCGGGTGAATTGGGGGTACTCCAGTAGTCCTTCGGAAAAGCTTTCGTCCTCACCCGAGGCCTGCTTGCCCATCACACCCGGCAAAAGCCGCACGCAGGCGTCGATCAGGGTCATCGCGGCGATCTCGCCACCGGACAACACATAGTCTCCGATCGAGACCTCCTCGAGGTGCCGGGCTTCGATGACCCGCTGATCGACCCCCTCGAACCTCCCGCAGACGACCAGCGGCCCGGGGCCAGCGGCGAGTTCCGCCACAAGCGACTGGGTCAATGGCCGACCCCGCGGGCTCATCAGGAGGCGCGGACGGCTTTGGTCGATATCCGCAGCATCGATCGCCGCCGCCAGCACGTCGGCGCGCAACACCATCCCCGGGCCGCCGCCGGCCGGGGTGTCATCGACGCTGCGGTGGCGGTCGGTGGCGGAGTCCCTGATGTCGCGCGCCTCCAGCTCCCACAGGCCTGAAGTCAGCGCCTTGCCCGCCAGGCTGACGCCGAGCGGCCCGGGAAACATCTCGGGGAACAGTGTGAGGACGGTAGCGCGCCAGGTCATGGTCGTATGATCGCCATTGGATTTAGACCGTCATACTCGGGCTTGACCCGCGTATCCACGGCATTAGGTAGCGAACTCGCCTTGTCGCTATCGGTCGATGCTGCCGTTGGAGGCCAGCGGTGTCCGGTTTGTTCTTGACCATCAAGGCGGGGCATCGTGGATAACCCTTGCCAAACCTTAAGGTCCGGCGCTGTAGACGTGATTCGTGAGGGCTGATAGATTTAAAGAAATTACCGCGCCGGAGTGATCCGACGCGGTAAATCGAGCCAAGGTCGCGTTGGCGAGGGCTTAGCCCTTCCGATTATCTTCTGACGGCTTGCCACATGGGTTTCTCTGGGTCCGGCGCGGCCGGGGTTTGAGTGGCCTTGCGAAGGGAAGTGTTCCGCAAAAAACTGTCTTCCCTCTGCGGTGATACGAACGGCGACGGCCTCATTGGGCGTCGCCGTTTTGTTTAGCTGCGTCTTCTTTGATTATCGGAAAACAGAAATCGAGAACTGCGCTGAACGTTGTCACGAACTTTGCGCGGTCATCGGCCGTCCAACCCTCGCCGGCTGCTGGCAGGCTAGCCAGTAGACCCGCCAGCGCAGGCGGCAAGCCACTATGCGCGGTGCTAGCAGTAGGCCTGGCAACGGCTTTCAGAAAGCTGCTGCGCTTGGCCGCCGCCGGGGCCGTTGGTTTCGGAAGAATGCGCAGGACCGATCGATTCTGCTGTGCCTTTGGCTTTTCCGGCGCAAGTCCGGCGGCGGCACACAATCCCTGAAAGAGCGTGATCATTCGATCTCGCTGGCCAGCTGGCTGGTAGCTTCGAAAGGCGTCGCGAATGGCGACATCGTCATCCTGGGAAGGATCAGCGAACGCAAACACGTCGGCGTATGCGCCCTTGAGCCAGTCCTCAAGGCGCTTCTTATATTCAGCCTCCGGAGCCAGACGGATACCTTCGAAGGTGGGCGTTGGCCTGCCCGCCTCGTCAATCAAATCGAGCGCCTGCAGCGCGTACAGGGTCCGAGGGATCAAGCTCTCCGAAATGCTCGCGCGGGCGAGAACCTCTGCATTGATAGGCGGCGGCAAGCCACGATTGCGGTGACGATCAACCAGATCAAGGATTGCGCTTGCCGGCGCATAGGGACAGGGCTTATCTGCTGTAACGGCCACGTCGGCCTCCGTTTCAGTCGCTTGTACCATAAAACACATCGTACAGATAAAGTAAATAGCGTCCTGTTATCTGTACTGCAGGTACTGTACTATATAACTATTTGAATTTGCTAATAAAAATAATTTAGATACGCGTGTGTACTAAAACATGGTGTAGAAAAATGAACTTATCGGTGGAAACGCGAGTGAAATCCGCCCCGATCTGATTCGCCGAACGCGCGGCGGATGGCTAGCAGCTGCGCCTAGCGGGGCTTTTCTGTCTTGGGAGTGACAGCGCTTACGGAAGAGCTGGCGCGGCAAAATTCTGTTCTGTGTTCAAACGGTGGGTAGAGATACTCGAAAGCGAGCCAAAATAGGCTTGGTGAGTTTGCTACCTAATGCTGCGTATCCATCTTATTTGAAAAGGATGGATCGTCTTCTTTGAAAAGGATGGATCGTCGGGGCGCAGACAAGTTTACGTAGCCTTGCGCAAGGCAGACCACTTGGCCCGGCGACGACAAGTCAGGGCTGGGCGTCGTCGCCTTCGATTTCGATTTCCTGCGGCAGTTCGATCACCACGCGGCCGCCCGCGAGGTCGACCGTCGGCACCACCGCATTGGTGAACGGCAGCAGCATGGTCGGCCCCTGCGGCGGCGCGATCTCGATGATGTCGCCGGCGCCGAAATTATGGATCGCAGTGACGCGGCCGAGCGGCTCATCCGCGGCATTGACCGCCGCAAGCCCGATCAGGTCGGCGTGATAATATTCGTCCTCATCGGTCTCAGGCAGTTTTTCGCGCGCGACATAGAGCTCGATGCCGTTGAGCCGTTCGGCGTCCTCGCGGGTGGCGATGCCCTTCAGCGTCGCCACCAGATGGTCCCTGGCCTCGCGGACATGCGTCACCTCGAACTGGCGCGCGCCGTCTTTCGTCATCAGCGGGCCGTAATGTTTTACGGCCAGCGGATCTTCGGTGAACGTCCACAGTTTCACCGCGCCGCGCACGCCGTGCGCAGCGCCGATACGGGCGACGCAAATCGGTGCTGCCACCGTCGTGCGCCGCTACGCTTTACGCCTTTGCGGCGGCTTCGGCGCGCGCCTTGCGCTCCTTGCGCGGCACGGCCTTTTCCGGGTTGCTGCGGGCGGGGCGCTTGACGATGCCGGCGGCATCCAGGAAGCGGGTCACGCGATCCGACGGCTGCGCGCCCTTGGCGAGCCAGGACTTCACCTTGTCCATGTCGAGCTTCAGCCGCGACTCATTATCTTTCGGCAGCAACGGGTTGAAATGACCGAGCCGCTCGATGAAGCGGCCGTCACGGGGAAAGCGCGAGTCGGCGACGACGACGTGATAGACCGGGCGCTTCTTGGTGCCTGCGCGAGCGAGGCGGATAACGACTGACATTTGGTTCTCCTGAGTGTGGGTTAATTGAAAGTCTGTTTGGTCGAATTCGTCATTGCGAGGAGCGAAGCGACGAAGCAATCCAGCTTGGTTCTTGGCGAAGGGTGGATTGCTTCGCTGCGCTCGCAATGACGGAAGAGGTCATTTCTTCTTCCCGGGAAAGCCGCCGAGGCCCGGCAAGGTCGGCTTGCCGCTGAGGCCTGTAAGGCCCGGCACATTCGGCAGTCCCTGACGCAGGCCGACCGGAAGATCCTTCGGCAAATTCGGCAGGCCGCCTCCGGCGCCGCCCTGCATCTTGTCGGCCAGCGCCTTCATCTCTTCCGGCGAGGGCGGCTTCATGCCGCCGCCAAAGCCCATCGCCTGCGCGATGCCGGCCATCGGGCCGCGCTTGCCCGAACCCATGGCCTTCATCATGTCGGCCATGTTCCGGTGCATCTTCAGGAGCTTGTTGACCTGCTCGACATTCTGGCCGGCGCCGGCGGCAATGCGCTTCTTGCGGCTGGCTTTCAGGATGTCGGGGTTCTTGCGTTCGGCCCGCGTCATCGAATCGATGATCGCGACCTGGCGCTTCAAAATCTTGTCGTCGATCCCGGCGGCGGCGATCTGGTTCTTCATCTTGGCAACGCCGGGCATCATGCCCATCAACCCGCTGATGCCGCCCATGTTCGCCATCTGCAGCAACTGCTCGCGCATATCGGTCAGGTCGAACTGGCCCTTGCGCATCCGCTCGGCGGTGCGCGCGGCCTTTTCGGCGTCGATATTCGCCGCCGCGCGTTCGACCAGCGACACCACGTCGCCCATGCCGAGGATGCGGCCGGCGATGCGGCTCGGATGAAAATCTTCCAGCGCGTCGGTTTTTTCGCCGGTGCCGATCAGTTTGATCGGCTTGCCGGTGACCGCGCGCATCGACAGCGCGGCGCCGCCGCGGCCATCGCCGTCGACGCGCGTCAGTACGATGCCGGTGAGGCCGACGCGCTGATCGAAGGCGCGCGCGAGATTGACCGCGTCCTGGCCGGTCAGGGAATCCGCGACCAGCAGCACTTCATGCGGATTGGCCGTGGTTTTGATCTCGGCCGCTTCGCTCATCATCTCTTCGTCGAGCGTGGTGCGGCCGGCGGTGTCGAGCAGCACCACGTCATAGCCGCCGAGCTTGCCGGCTTCGAGGGCGCGTTTGGCGATCTGCGCCGGCTTCTGGCCGGCCACGATCGGCAGCGTCGGAATATCGAGGTCGCGGCCGAGCACGGCCAATTGCTCCATCGCCGCCGGGCGGTAGATGTCGAGCGAGGCCATCAGCACCTTGCGCTTGTCGCGCTGGGTCATGCGGCGGGCGAGTTTTGCGGTGGTGGTGGTTTTGCCGGAGCCTTGCAGACCGACCATCATGATGGCGACCGGCGGCACCGCATTGAGGTCGATGGTCTGGCCGTCGGAACCAAGCGTGGCGATCAGTTCGTCATGGACAATCTTGACCACCATCTGGCCGGGCGTCACCGACTTGACGACGGTGGCGCCGACCGCCTGCTCGCGGACGCGGTCGGTGAAGCCTCTGACCACGTCGAGCGAGACGTCGGCTTCCAGCAGCGCGCGGCGCACCTCGCGCATCGCGGCGTCGACATCGGCCTCCGACAGCGAACCGCGGCCCGTCAGCCGATCGAGTATCCCACCAAGCTTTTCCGACAGATTGTCGAACAATGCCGTTGTCCTTTGTCCTGCTGTTCGCAGGCGCTATATCGATTCATCCACCACTGTCATCGCCCGCCTTGTACGCAATTGCGCACAAGGCGGGGTATGACGACCTACATATGTCTCGGCGGAACACGCCGAAACGATCGTCCAAACACTTTCGCGCCCGAGGGCGCATCGCGCTGTCGGGCGTTGGCCTCCGGTCTCATGGGCCGGGCGGCGGGTCGAAAAGAACGTCTTTCCGAGAAAGTGCGCGGGTTAAACGCCGGGAAGGGGCGGAAGTCAAGGAGAAACTGGGGTATAATGCCCCGCGAGCTTAGTTCTAAGACTCTGAAGCATCGACGCTTTTAGCGTTTAGGACAAGTCGGAGCGCGCGTGCCCTTTTACCGCAGGTTCCAAGTTGAGCCATGACACGCCATATAAAGCACCATGTCATCCACTCTCTCCCGCCCTTCGCGATCTTCCGTGCCCATCACCCGCCGCCGTGTCTTTACAGTGCTTGCTGGCGCCGCCGCAGCCATCGGTGCGCCCTCGATCTGGATCAGCAATATGAAGACCTATGACGGCCCCGTTTCCGATCATTTCGACGGAACCCGCTTCTTCGATCCCGATGGCGCGCCGCCGAAATCATTGGCCGAGGTGCTGCGCTGGCAGTTCGGCACCGATCGCAAACGCGCGAGCTGGCCGGATTGGGTGCCGAATGCGCACAGCGATACGCCGCCGCCGCGCGTCGGCGGTGACAAGGTGCGGCTGTCCTATGTCGGCCACGTCACCTGGCTGATCCAGACCCGGGATCTGAACATCCTCATCGATCCCGTGTGGTCGATGCGGGCCTCGCCGGTTTCCTTTGCCGGGCCGCGGCGGCACAACGATCCCGGCATCGCCTTCGACGCGCTGCCCAAGATCGACGTCGTGCTGGTCTCGCACGGTCATTACGACCATCTCGACATCGCGACGCTGTCGAAGCTCGCAGAAAAGTTTTCGCCGCGCGTGATCACGCCGCTCGGCAACGACGTCACCATGCGTGATACGGACAGCGCGATCAAAGCCGAGGGATTCGACTGGCAGGATCGCGTCGAACTCGGCAACGGCATCGCGGTGACGCTGGTGCCGACGCGGCACTGGTCGGCGCGCGGATTGTTCGATCGCAACAAGGCGCTGTGGGCGAGTTTTGTGCTGGAGACGCCCGCGGGGAAACTCTACATCGTCTGCGACTCTGGTTACGGCGAGGGCAAGCATTTCCGCCGCGTCGCCGAGAAGCACGGGCCGCTGCGGCTGGCGATATTGCCGATCGGCGCCTATGAGCCGCGCTGGTTCATGAAGGACCAGCACATGAATCCGTCCGATGCGGTGAAGGCGCTCGCCGATTGCGGCGCGCAAGAAGCGCTGGCGCATCATCACGGCACGTTCCAGCTGACGGATGAAGCGATCGACGAGCCGGTCAATGCGCTGGCCGATGCGCTCAAGGAGGCGAAGATTCCGCCCGAGCGGTTCGCGGCGCTGAAGCCGGGGCAGGTGGTGGAGATTTAAAGCCGTGTTCAAGCGAAGTGGGTTCGCGAAGAAAGCGCGTCAAACAAATTCCTAGTCCAGACCGGCCCGCCGAAGACCTTCCAGATAATGTTCGAGGTCGGCCGCGTGCTGGATCGGCACGTGATCCCTGACCCAGGCGAGCGAAACACTGGGCTGCGCGCGACGCAATTCCTGGAGCGCAGCAGTGGCGATCTCCGGAGACGCGGTCATGCCGGCGGCAGCGGTCAGCACACGGTGGGCGGCGGCGTAATCGCTGCGGAGGCGGACGGCGGTCCGCGCCATCTGCAACGCCTCGTCGTAATTGCGTCCGATATATTGGGCCATGCAGGCAGAGCCGTAGTAAAGCGCCAGGAACGGATCGCGCGGGCTGAGCCGGATCGCGCGGCGGGCCGCCTCGACGCCTTCTTGCCAGCGGCCGCAAAATCCCAATCCGGCGGCATAATAGTTTTGGACCTGCGAAAAATTCGGATTGAGGCGCAGCGCCAGTTCGAATTCGGCCAGCGAATCGTCGAAGCGTCGCGTGATCAGATAGACCGCGCCGAGCGCAAAATGCGCCCATGCGTCCTCGCTGTCGGCCCGGATCGCCGCCAGCGCCGTACTTTCGGCGATTGGCACGATGTCCTTTAACTCGACCCATCCCATGTGGGCGCCGAATGTATAACTGGCGCCGAGCACGCCGAGCGCCTGCCCGTTGTTGGGATCGATGCCAATCGCCTTCTGCAACAGATCTTGCGCGATGGCGTGATCCTGCTGCGTCACGCGCCAGTAATAAGAAAGCCCGCGCATCACCAGGTCCCAGGCGTCGAGGTTGCCAGGCGGCTTGCGCCGGGCACGAAAATTCTCGGCTGCGTAGAGCTGCGGCTCGATCGCAGCGACAATCGCCTCAGTGATCTCGTCCTGCACAGCGAATATATCGGCGACGTCGCGGTCGTAACGTTCCGCCCAAACGTGGCTTCCGTTGGCGACGTCGTTGAGCTGCGCGGTAATACGTACGCGCCCGCCGCTTTTGCGCACGCTGCCTTCGAGCACATAGCCGACGCCAAGATCCTTGCCCACTTGCTTCAAATGGACGGCCCTGCCCTTGTAGACGAACGAAGAGTTGCGCGCGATGACGAAGAACCAGCGCAGCTTCGATAGCGCGGCGATGATATCTTCACTGATGCCGTCGGAAAAATAATCCTGCTCCGGATCACCGCTCATGTTGCTGAAGGGCAGCACGGCGATGGCAGGACGATCAGGAAGCGGCGGAGCGGGTTGCGAGAGCTTGCCCGCTGCATCCGGAGGCGAATCGATTGCGTGGGGCGCCTGGTCTGCTTGTGTGCGTACCTCGCCAATGAAGCGGAGACCCTTGCGCGCGATGGTGCGGATCAGCTTCTGATCGCGGCCGTTGTCGCCGATTGCCCTTCGCGCCGCGTAGATGCGGCTTGTCAGCGTCGTGTCCGATGCGCTGCGTCCGCGCCAGACAGATGCGATGAGGTCATCCTTGGTGACGACGCGATCGCGATTCTGGATCAGGTAAATCAGCAGATCGAGCACTTGCGGTTCGACCTCAATCGATTCCGGTCCGCGGTGTAATTCGCGAAGATCAGTATCGAGGATGTGATCGACAAGAATGAATCGCACGTTGGTGACCCAGCCGGCGGTGGTCACCGGGTCGTGAACCATACCACAGTTGGGAAAACAATCAGAAAATCTGGACCACAATTCAAGGCCGCCTGAAGCGAAGCTTCAAGTCTGGCACGCGAGCTGCGGCTAGGCGTGACGCTGAGGGGCTTATCTCTTCGGAAGGAATTTTTTAGCATGGCTATCAAGGCGTCATTTTCTCCCAACGGCTTTCTCTCGGTCTTCGGCGACGTAGCCACCAACAGCGTTAAATTAAGTCGCGATGCGGCAGGTAACATTCTCGTCAACGGCGGTACTGTCCCGATCACGGGAGGTAAAGCAACCGTCGCCAACACCATCAAAATCCAGGTGTTCGGTCTCGACGGCAACGACACGCTCACGATCGACGAAGCCAACGGCGCAATGCCTGCTGCCGAGATGTTCGGTGGCGCTGGCAACGACACGCTCACCGGCGGCTCGGGCAACGACCAGCTGTTCGGCCAGAATGGCAACGACATCCTGCTCGGCAAGGGCGGCAGCGACCTGCTGTTCGGCGGCGCCGGCAACGATACGCTCACCGGCGGCGACGCGGACGACCAGATATTCGGCGGTGCCGGCGACGATCGCATGATCTGGAATCCGGGCGACGACAGCGACCTGCTCGAAGGCGGCGACGGCACCGATACTGCCGAGGTCAATGGCGGCAACGGCGCCGAAACGTTCACGATCACCGCCAACGGTACCCGCGTGCGCTTCGATCGCATCACCCCCGCGCCCTTCTTCCTCGATATCGGCACCACCGAGAACATCGTGGTCAACGCCAATGGCGGCGACGACGTCATCACGGCCGGCAACGGTCTCGCCGTCCACGTGAAGCTGACCCTGGACGGCGGCGCGGGCAACGACACCATCACCGGCAGCGACGGCGCGGATATGCTGATCGGCGGCGATGGCAATGACCTTATCATTGGCGGTCGGGGTAATGACACGGCCATGCTTGGTGCCGGCGACGACACGTTCGTCTGGAATCCCGGCGATGGCAACGACACCGTCGAGGGCCAGGACGGCACCGATACGCTGCAGTTCAACGGCGCCAACATCGCCGAGAATATCAACATCACGGCCAATGGCGCCCGCGGACGCTTCACCCGCGACGTCGCCAATATCACGATGGACACCAACGGCGTCGAGCGCGTCAACTTCGCGGCCCTCGGCGGCGCCGACAACATCACGGTCGGCGATCTGAGCAATACCGGCATCAAGCAGGTTGCGCTCGACCTGAGCGCGACGCTCGGCAGCGGCACCGGCGACGGTGCGGCCGATCAGGTGACGGTCACCGGCACCGGCTGCAACGACCAGATCCAGGTGGTGGCCGGTGCCGGCAGTTCCGTGACGGTCAGCGGATTGGCGGCGCAGGTTTCCATCACCGGCGTGGAAAGCGCCAACGACGTGCTGACGGTCAACGCCGGCGCCGGCAACGACGTCATCAATGCCCAGACCGCATCCATCAAGCTCGTCATCGACGGCGGTGCCGGCAACGACACCATCACCGGCGGCCGAGGCGCCGACACTTTTATCGGCGGCACCGGCAACGACACCGTTGTCTGGAATCCCGGCGAGGGCAGCGATGTCGTCGAAGGCGGAACGGGTACGGACACGCTGGTCTTCAACGGCTCCAACGCCGGCGAGCTGATGGACATCTCGGCCAATGGCGGCCGGACGCGGCTTATCCGCGACGTCGGCGGCATCGTCATGGATCTCAACGCCGTCGAGAAAATACAGCTCAACGCCCTGGGAAGCGCCGACACCATCACGGTCAACGATCTGGCCGGCACCGGCGTCACGCAGGTGGCGATCGACCTCGGCGCCACGCCCGGTGCCCCGGGTGGTGACAGCCAGCCGGACACCGTGATCGTCAACGGCACCGTCGGCAACAACGCCATCAGCGTCGTCAAGAGCGGCGGATCGCTGGTTGTGAATGGCCTGGCCGAGCAGGTAACGATCGCGAACGCCGAAGCCGGCGACGCGCTGGTGATCAACGGCGGCCAGGGCAACGACACCATCGATGCCTCCACGATCGCGGCCGGCGCGGTCAAGTTGACGCTCAACGGCGGCGTCGGCGACGATGTCATCAAGGGCAGCGCCGGCGATGACCTCGTCTTCGGCGGTAGCGGCAACGACACGGCGTTGCTGGGCGCCGGCAACGACACCTTCGTCTGGAATCCAGGCGACGGCAACGATACCGTCGAGGGTCAGGCCGGTATGGATACGCTCTTGTTCAACGGCGCAAACATCAGCGAGAACATTGATATCTCGGCCAATGGCAGCCGCGCGCGGCTGACACGTAACGTCGCCGGCATCGTCATGGACCTCAACGGTGTCGAGAACATCCAGCTCAATACGTTGGCTGGTGTCGACCTCATCACGGTCAACGATCTGACCGGAACCAACGTCACTCAGGTCAATCTCGACCTGGGCGGCAATGACGGGGCGGAGGACACGGTCGTCATCAACGCAACCAACAGCGACGATGTGATCACAGTCACCAACAATAATGGTGTCATCACGGTGTCAGGTCTCGCGGAGGACGTGACGATCAAGGGGTTCGAGGCCAATGATCGCATCGTGATCAATGGCCTCGGCGGCGACGATATCATTGAGGCGTCGGGAATGGGAACGGGCATCTTGCTCACCGCCAATGGTGGCGACGGCGATGACGTCCTGGTTGGCGGTCCCGGCAATGACATTCTGACAGGTGGCGCGGGCGACGATGTCCTGCTTGGCGGCGCCGGGCAGGACGTGCTCGACGGCGGGCCTGGCGACAACATCGTCATTCAGGATAGCGGCTTCAGCTTCCTGCCTCCGGCCGCTCCGGCGGAGAGCGCTTCGATGTCGGATGCCGCGAGTGCCGCTCTGCTCGGGCAGTTCATGGCATCGAGCTTCGTCACGGCGGGCGAGGGCCATGGTGAGATGCCGATTGCCGATCCGCAAGCCGGTCAGCAGCCGGCGTTGGCAATGCCGCAGCACGCGTAAGCACGACGCTGCCCTGGAGAAATAGTGATGAGCGCTGAAACCAACAGCACGCGACGAGTCGACTCGGGACTCGAAGCTCTCGTGACGTTGTTGCATTTCCAGGGCGTCGCGGCCGATCGCCAGCAGATCAGGCATCGGTTCGGAACGGACAAGATTGGCGCATCGGAGATTCTCCGGTGCGCCAAGGCTCTCGGATTGAAGGCCCGGGCCTGCCGCACCGATTGGTCGCGGCTTGCCAGGATGCCCTTGCCCGCGATTGCGAGCTTGCGCGACGGCGGCTTCATGGTGGTTGCCAAGGCCGACGACGAGAAAGTTCTGGTTCAGTCGCCGACGGAATCCAGGCCCACCTTGATGACGAAGGCCGAGCTTCTCGCCATCTGGGACGGCGGCTTGATCCTGATGACACGCCGCGCCGGATTATCCGATGTCACCCGACGCTTCGACATCACCTGGTTTCTCGGTGCGATCCACAAATACCGGCATCTTTTGGGGGAAGTGCTGGTCGCGTCGTTCTTCTTGCAGATATTCGCGCTGGTATCGCCGCTGTTCTTCCAGGTGGTCATCGACAAGGTGCTGGTGCATCGCTCGCTGAGCACCCTCGACGTGCTGATCATCGGCCTGGTGGCGATCTCGATGTTCGAGACCGTGCTGGGCATCCTGCGAACCTATCTGTTCTCACATACCACCAACCGCATCGACGTCGAACTCGGAGCGCGCCTGTTCAATCATCTGCTGGCCCTGCCGATGGCCTATTTCCAGGCGCGTCGCGTCGGCGATTCGGTCGCGCGGGTGCGCGAACTTGAGAACATCCGCAATTTCCTTACCAGTTCGGCCCTGACGCTGGCGATCGACCTGCTGTTCACCTTCGTATTTCTGGCGGTCATGTTCGCCTATTCGCCGCTGCTGACCTGGATCGTGCTCGGCTCGTTCCCGTTTTACATCGCGATCTCGGCCGGCGTGACGCCGCTGTTCAGGCGGAGGCTCGACGAGAAATTTCGGCGCGGCGCCGAGAATCAGGCTTTTCTGGTCGAGAGCGTGACCGGGATCGAAACGCTCAAGGCGATGGCGGTCGAGCCGCAGATGCAGCGGCACTGGGAAGAACAGCTTGCCGGTTACGTCGCGGCGAGCTTCCGGGTCTTGTGTCTCGGCAATACTGCTAGCCAGATGGTGCAGTTCGTCAGCAAGGTCGCCAGCGCGGGTATTCTGTATTTCGGTGCCAGGCAGGTGATCGACGGCGGCCTGTCGGTCGGTGAACTCGTGGCCTTCAGCATGCTGTCCGGGCGGGTCAGCGCGCCGGTATTGCGTCTCGCGCAGGTTTGGCAAGATTTTCACCAGGCGCGGCTGTCGGTCCTCAGACTGGGCGACATCCTCAACACGACGGCTGAACCGACCTATTCGGCTGGGCGCACCCAGTTGCCCGCGATCCGCGGCAACATCACCTTCGACCACGTGACATTCCGCTATCGCGTCGACGGACAGCAGGTGCTGCATGACGTCAGTTTCGATGTGCCGGCCGGGCAAATGGTCGGCATCGTCGGGCCTTCAGGATCTGGCAAGAGCACGTTCGCGAAGCTGGTGCAGCGGCTCTATGTGCCGGAAAGCGGGCGCGTCCTGATTGACGGCATGGATCTCGCGATGGCGGACCCCGCCGGGCTACGCCGCCAGATAGGCGTCGTCCTGCAGGAAAACGTGCTGTTCAACCGCTCGGTGCGCGAGAATATCGCGCTCAGCGATCCGGCCATGCCGATGGAGCGCGTCATCGCTGCGGCGACGCTGGCGGGGGCGCATGAGTTCATCCTCGAACTGCCTGAAGGCTACGATACCATTGTCGGTGAGCGGGGCTCGACCCTCTCCGGCGGCCAGCGCCAGCGTATTGCGATAGCCCGCGCGCTGATCGCCGATCCGCGCATCCTGATCTTCGACGAGGCCACAAGTGCGCTCGACTACGAGAGTGAGCGCATCATTCAGCAGAACATGAAAGAGATCGCCAAGGGACGAACCGTTTTGATCATCGCGCATCGGCTCTCCACCGTGCGATCAGCGGATCGCATCGTCACGATCGAACGCGGTCGCCTGGTCGAGGACGGCACCCACGACGCTCTGGTCAAGACCGGCGGCCGTTATGCGGCGCTGCATCGGATGCAGGGAGGAATCTATGAAGTCGGTTAGCCGCGCCTTGCCCGTCAAGCAGACGCAAATCGTCGTTCCGTTCAAGCGCGTGCAGGAGCGGCGCGGTGACGAACTCGCGTTCCTGCCGGCCGCACTGGAGATCATGGAGACGCCGCCATCGCCGGTCGGCCGTTTGACCGTGATAATCATCATTTTTCTGTTCGGCGCGGCGGTGATCTGGTCCTGGTGGGGAACGATCGACATCGTGGCGTCGGCGACCGGCAAAATCGTGCCGAGCGGCCGCACCAAGGTGATCCAGCCGTTCGAGACCGGCGTGGTCCGCGCCATTCGGGTGCAGGACGGACAGGCCGTCAAAGCCGGCGAGGTGCTGATCGAGCTCGATCCGACCGTCAACGCGGCTGAGCGCGACCACCTGCACAACGATCTCCTCGCCGAAAAACTCAACACTGCGCGGCTGCGCGCGGCGCTCGCGGCCGTGGACGATCGCGAGGCCGACTTCACGCCGCCTGCCGGCGCGGACCCGATACTGGTCAGCGCGCAGCGCCAACTCTTGCTCAACCAGGTGACGGAGCACCGCGCCAAGATCGCCGCGCTGGCGCGGCAGCAGGCGCAGAAGGAAGCCGAACAGGCCACCACGGGGGCCACCATCCACAAGCTCGAGGCCATGATCCCGGTGGTCCAGCAGCGCGTCGATATTCGCAAGACCTTGATGGAAAAGGAGCTGAGTTCGAAGATCAGCTATTTCGAGGTTTTGCAGTTGCTGGTCGAACAGCAGGAGGAACTCAGCGTTCAGAAGAGTCATCTGCAGGAAGCCGAGGCCGCCGTGGCGGCTATTCGCGAGACGCGCGGCCAGGCGGTGGCAGAATACCGTCGCGCGTTATCAGACGAACTCGCAAAGGCCGAGCAAAAGGCAAGCGGGCTTGCCCAGGACCTGATCAAGGCTGAACGGAAGACCGGACTTCAGCAGCTTGCTTCACCGGTTGATGGCGTGGTGCAGCAGCTCGCGATCCACACGGTCGGCGGCGTCGTCACGCCCGCACAGGCCCTGCTGGTGATCGTTCCCCGCGATAGCCGGCTCGAAATCGAGGCGATGGTCTCGAACCGCGACATCGGCTTTGTCCATCCCGGCCAGCAAGCCGAGATCAAGATCGATACCTTCAATTTCACCCGCTATGGCCTGCTGCGCGGTGAGGTTCTCGGCGTTTCGCAGGACGCCATCATCCGCGACCAGCCACAGGACCGCCCCGGCGATCGACGGGTAGGAGCACAGAACGACACCAGCGAACCGAAGGGGCAGGAGCTGAACTACAGCGCGCGCGTATCGCTCGACCGTGCCAAAATGCGGGTCGACGACCGGATGGTCGATTTGTCGCCGGGCATGGCAGTGACGGTGGAAATCAAGACGGGATCGCGCACCATCCTGAGCTATCTGCTCTCGCCGCTACTTCGCTATCAGCAGGATGTTCTGCGCGAACGGTGAGGACGCTGAAACAACTATTCCTTCGGCTTGATCGCCCAGGACACGTTCACCGTCACCGAAAGCGTCTCCTCGCCTTGCGCGACCGGTGCGCCGGCGGCCATGGGCGCGGCCACCTTGCCACGGTGTAACGGCACGGGCGCGCCTTCCTCGGAAATGCTGATCGGCTCACCGAGCGTCACGCCGGCAGCCTTGGCATAGATCTCGGCCTTGCGGCGCGCGTCCGCGATCGCTTTCTCGCGGGCCTCGTCCAGATGTTTTGAGGTCTGCGTTACTGTAAAATTGATGCCGCCGATCTCGTTGGCGCCGGCGCCGACCAGCACGTCGATGATGTTAGCGACCTTGGCCACATCGCGAATCCTGACCGTGACACGGTTGCTGGCGCGGAAGCTTACGATACCTGGTGTGCGCTCCGAGGCCTTGGACGACGTCGCAAATTGCGGTTGCAGCGACAGCCGCGAGGTCTGGTAGTCCTTTTCCTCGATGCCGGCGCCCTTGAGCGCCGCCAGCACCTTGCCCATCGCCGCGTTGTTGGCATCTGACGCCTCGCGCGCGGTCTTGGCGTCCGACGTCACGCCGCCGTCGATCTGGGCCTGATCCGGCGGCACCGACACATTCGCTTCGCCGGTCACGGAAATCGCAGGCGGCGGCATCGTCTGCGCCAATGCGGGCACAGCGGGCCACGTGGCGGCCACGGCCGCAAGGACGAGCGAATACTTCATCCTTCTTACCTCAGCGGCACGTAGACGTTGATCACCAGCTTGTCCTCTGCCGTCTTCAGGGGGTCGGTGATGTATTCCTCGATGAAAGTATCCTTGGCCTCGAGCTTCTTGTCGTCGAGGTGGTTGGTGATCGCCTCGTAGGTATTGTCCATGTTGTCGTAGGAGCCGCGATGGACGAACTTCAGCGCCTTGCCGTCGGGCGACTTGCCCATGCTCATGTCCTTGGTCAGGTTCTTGACGTCCTGATCGACCGGAATCTGGGCCAGGAACGTAAAACCGGTATCGTCGGTCGAGGTGTAGACGATCATCGAATTGCCCGTGGCCTTGATGCCCTGCTTGTCGAGCACGGCGGTCAGCGCCTTGAACGCATCGATCAGGGTGTCGAAGGCCGCGTCCCAATTCGCGGTGCCCTTGATGATAACCACTTTCTTGGGCTCGAGGGCGAACTCCTCGCCGAAGGGGTCGGCGGCCTGGACGCCGGCGGCGGGAGGAGGGGGCGCGGGCAACGGGGCCTTTTCCGCCGTGGGGGCATCCGCGGGCGACTTGGTTTCGGCCGGCGGCGGGACCGGAACCGCTGATGGTGCGGGGCTGGGCACAGCCGACGGGCTCGCGGCCGGCGAGGCTGAGGGCGCCGGCGATTGCGCCAGGGTGGCCCCGCCAAACGCAACCATGGAGAGTGCGACCAAGGCCGCACGGAAAGTGCTGATACGGTTCATTTCAGGTATTCTCCATCCCACCCCACCCTGGCGGCGGCATGTCCCGGTCCGCGCCCGCCAGAATGGTGCCATTTTCTAACACGCAAGGCCCGCTTTCGTCCCATGACAGATGCGTCATACGCCCCTGCGTACTGGTGCTCCAATTCCGAAGCTCGCAAGTGTATGCGGCAGGCGCTTATGCGAGCTTCGGAATTAAGAGGAGCACCAGCAAGTTTGTCGTTTCCTGGTGAGGTGAATTTGCAGTTCCTATGAAGTAGTTACGGCGAAACTGATAGGAACTGCAAATTCACCTCACTAGCCAATTGGCCATCATTCGCCATATAAGGCAGGCAGAATTTGGGAAATTTCATGAGCGCGCTCGCCAACCACGCATTTGCCAAGATGAACGGCATCGGCAACGAAATTGTCGTGGTGGATCTGCGCGATTCCAAGGCCGCCGTGACCGCTGAGGAGGCGCGTGCGGTGGCCTCCCCTGCGGGCGTGCCCTATGACCAATTGATGGTATTGCAGCCGCCGCGGCTGCAGGGCACCGAGGCCTTCATCCGCATCTACAACAATGACGGCTCGGAGGCCGGCGCCTGCGGCAACGGCATGCGCTGCGTGGTGCGCCGCCTGTTCGAGGAGACCGGCCAGACCGCCGTGACGTTTGAGACCCGCGCCGGCCTGTTGAACTGCTGGCAGGGCCCGGCGCCCGATCTCTACACCGTCGACATGGGCGCGCCGAAATTTGCCTGGCAGGATATCCCGCTGGCGGAAGAATTTCGCGACACCCGCTATATTGAACTGCAGGTTGGGCCGATCGATGCGCCGGTGCTGCATTCGCCGTCGGTGGTCTCGATGGGCAATCCGCACGCGATCTTCTGGGTCGACGACGTCAACGCCTATGACCTCGACCGCTTCGGGCCGCTTCTGGAAAACCATCCGATCTTTCCCGAGCGCGCCAACATCACGCTGGCCCATATCGTCGACCGCGACCACATCACGATCCGCACCTGGGAGCGCGGCGCCGGCCTGACCCGGGCCTGCGGCTCGGCGGCCTGCGCTACCGCCGTCGCGGCGGCGCGGCTGAAGCGCGCCAACCGCAGCGTCGAAATCACGCTGCCCGGCGGCAAGCTTGCGATCGAATGGCGCGAGCGCGACGACCATGTGCTGATGACCGGCACCGCCGATTTCGAATATGAAGGCCGCTTCGATCCCGCGCTGTTCGCCAGCGTCGCCTAGGAGCCATGAGCGTCGACGTCCTCACCTTCGGCTGCCGTCTCAACGCGTTCGAATCCGAGGTGATCGCCCGCGAGGCGGAGCGCGCCGGCCTTTCCGATACTGTCGTCATCAATAGCTGCGCGGTCACCAACGAGGCGGTGGCACAGGCGCGGCAATCGATCCGGCGGCTGAAGCGCCAGCGGCCGGATGTGCGCATCGTCGTCACCGGCTGCGCGGCGCAGACCCAGCCGGAAATGTTCGCCGAAATGACCGAGGTCGATCGCGTCGTCGGCAATGACGACAAGATGCGCGGCGAGGCGTGGCGCGACACGCGCGCGGCGTTCGATGCCGGTTTTGGTGTCGAGACAAGTGAAAAGATCGCCGTCGCCGACATCATGGCGGTGCGCGAGATGGCGCCGCATCTGCTCGACGGCTTCAAGGCCGGCTTGCCGCGCGTATTCGTGCAAGTGCAAAATGGCTGCGACCATCGCTGCACCTTCTGCATCATTCCCTATGGCCGCGGCAATTCGCGCTCGGTGCCGATGGGCGCCGTCGTCGAACAGGTGCGCGCGCTGGCCGAACGCGGTCATGCCGAGATCGTGCTGACCGGTGTTGACCTTACGAGCTACGGCGCCGATCTGCCGGGGACGCCGAAGCTTGGGCAATTGACCCGGCAAATCCTGCGGCATGTACCGGAACTGAAGCGCTTGCGGATTTCATCGATCGATTCCATCGAAGCCGATCGCGATCTGCTAGACGTCATCGCCGATGATGAGCGGCTGATGCCACATCTGCATCTGTCGCTGCAATCAGGTGACGATCTCATTCTGAAGCGGATGAAGCGCCGGCATTCGCGGCAAGACGCAATCGAGTTCTGCGCCCAGGTGCGGCGGCTCCGGCCGGACATCACGCTCGGCGCCGATATCATTGCGGGCTTCCCGACCGAGACTGACGAAATGTTCGCGCGCTCGGAAGATCTGGTCGCGGAATGCGATCTCACCTTCCTGCACGTGTTTCCCTACTCGCCGCGGCCGGGTACCCCGGCAGCGCGGATGCCGCAGGTCGTGGGCGGCGAGATCAAGGAGCGCGCGAAGCGATTGCGCGCGGCGGGTGAGGCGGCGTTGCAAAGGCGACTGACGTCGGAGATCGGTGCGACGCGTCAAGTCTTGATCGAAAGCGCGACGCAAGGGCGGACGGAGCATTTCCTGCCGGTGGCGATAGCGGGCGGAACATCGGGAGCGGTGATGACGCTCGCGATCAACGGCCACGATGGTGCGCGGTTGACGGTGTGAGCCGCCCTTCCTTCTCCCCTTGTGGGAGAAGGTGGCGCGAAGCGCCGGATGAGGGGTTCTTTCCGCGGAGACAGACCCCTCATCCGTCTCGCCGCCGCTTCGCGTCAGCGATCCACCTTCTCCCACAAGGGGAGAAGGGAAGAAAGTCACTCGCCGTTCCAACCACACGCCCTGAGCCGCTCGCGCATATGCTCCGGCGCCGGCGCGGTCACGCGCACCGGTTCCTTGTTCTTCGAAATCGGAATCACGATCTCGCGGGAATGCAGATGCAGGATCGGCTCGCCAAAACGAGGTCCGTTGCCGTAGATATTGTCGCCGACGATCGGCCAGCCCATGGCTGACGTGTGCACGCGCAATTGATGGGTGCGGCCGGTCACCGGTTCCAGTGCGAGCCAGCAAAGGCCGTCGCCGCGGCCGCGCACTTTCCAGTTGGTGACGGCCTTCTGCCCGTCCGGATCCGGCTTCTGCCACCAGCCGCGCTCGACGTTGAGCCGCCCGAGCGGCATGTCGATGGTGCCTTCATCTTCGGCAGGTCCGCCCTCGATCACCGCCCAATAGGTTTTTCCGATCTTGCCGTGCTTGAACAACAGGCCGAGCGAGGCAGTGGCCTTGCGATGGCGTCCCAGCACGAGACAGCCGGAAGTATCCTTGTCGAGCCGGTGGGCCAGCACCGGCGGCCGCGGCAGGCCGAATCGCAAGCCGTCGAAGGACGCTTCCAGATTGGCACCGCCCTTGGGGCCGCGATGCACCGGCAGGCCGGCAGGCTTGTCGATCACAAGCATCAGCCCGTCGCGGTGGAGCACCCGGGCCTGGATTTCTTCCGCCGTTAATCCGGGGACATCAAGGGATGCCCCGGGAACAGTGAAGGATATCCCGGGAACAGCGATGGGTTTGTTGTGACTTCCGCTCATGGCGCGAAACCGCTAACACGTCCCCGACATGAGCGATACCACTCCCGGAACCCCCAAACTGAGCTGGTGGCGGCGGCTTTCGAGCGGCCTGAAGCGGACCTCGAGTTCGCTCGGGTCGGCGGTTGCCGACCTCGTCACCAAGCGCAAGCTCGACCGCGCCATGCTCGACGATATCGAGGATGTGCTGCTGCGCGCCGATCTCGGTACTGCCGTGGCGGTGCGGATAGCTGATGCCGTCGGCGCCGGCCGTTACGACAAGGCGATTTCGGCCGACGAAGTGAAGACGGTGGTTGCGACCGAAGTCGAAAAGGTGCTGGCGCCGGTGGCGAAGCCGCTGGAGATCGACGCAGCGCAAAAGCCGTTCGTCATTCTCGTGGTTGGCGTCAACGGCTCGGGCAAGACCACCACCATCGGCAAGCTTGCCGCGAAACTCAGCGCCGAGGGCCGGAAGATCATGATGGCGGCCGGCGATACGTTCCGCGCCGCGGCGATCGAGCAGCTCAAGGTCTGGGGCGAGCGCACCAGGTCGCCGGTGATATCAGGCGCGCAGGGCTCGGATTCGGCAAGCCTCGCCTTCAACGCGCTGACCGCGGCGAAGGAACAGAATATCGACGTGCTGCTGGTCGACACCGCCGGGCGGTTGCAGAACAAGGCCGAGCTGATGAACGAACTCGAAAAGGTGGTTCGCGTCATCAAGAAGGTCGATGCATCGGCCCCGCATGCGGTGCTGCTCGTGCTCGATGCCACGGTGGGACAAAATGCGCTGTCGCAGGTCGAGGCATTTCATCGTACCGCTGGCGTCACCGGCCTCGTGATGACGAAGCTCGACGGCACCGCGCGAGGCGGCATCCTGGTGGCGCTGGCGGAGAAATTCAAACTGCCCGTGCACTTCATCGGCGTCGGCGAAGGCATCGACGATCTCGCGCCGTTCACCGCGCGCGACTTTGCCAACGCGATTGCAGGAATCGAAAGCTAAGATGGACAAGAACCAGCCGCATCCGGTGTTCAAGCTCGCGACCGAACTCGGTCCGCTCATCGTGTTCTTCGTCGCCAACGCGAAGTTCAACCTGTTCGTGGCGACCGGCGCCTTCATGGTGGCGATCGTGGCCGCGATGATCGCCTCCTATGTGGTGGTGCGGCATGTGCCCATGATGGCGATCGTCACCGCCGTCATCGTGCTGGTGTTCGGCACGCTGACACTGGTGCTGCACGACGAAACCTTCATCAAGGTCAAGCCGACCATCATCTACGGCCTGTTCGCCGCGATACTCGGCGGCGGTCTGTTGTTCGGCCGCTCGTTCATCGCGATCCTGTTCAATCAGATGTTCAACCTGACGCCGAAGGGCTGGCGCATCCTGACCATGCGCTGGGCGTTGTTCTTTCTGGCGATGGCGGTCCTGAACGAAATCATCTGGCGCACGCAGTCGACCGACTTCTGGGTCACCTTCAAGGCGTTCGGCGCGGTCCCGCTGACGATGGTCTTTGCGATTTCTCAGATGCCGGTGATCAAGCGCTACCATCTGGAGCCGGCCACGCTCGAGGCGAGCGAGGCGGAAGCGGGCGATGTGAGCAAGGGCTGATCAAAAAGCAAAACGCACCGGCGCGGGGCGCGCGCCGATGCGTTCGGCGAAGATCAGCTCTTCTGCTTGGCGATGATCTTGTCCTTGATCTTGTCGTAGGTCGCCTGCGGGACAATGCTCTTCTGCACCAGCTCGTCCTTGCCCTTGTACGGGCGGCCCGCGATGATCTTGGCGGAATAGGCCTTGCCGACACCCGGCAGCGCGTCGAGCTGGTCGGCGGTCGCCGAGTTGATATCGAGCAGTTCCGCCTTGGGCGCCGGCGCCATCTTCGACTCCGAGGCCTTCGGCGCGGGCGCCATCTTGCTGTCGGATTTGGTTGCGGGCTGCGCGGTCTGGGCCATCGACGGGGTCGCCGTCAGCATGCCCAGGGTGAGTGCGGTGGCGAGAAGAGAAGCGAGCGTGAAATGACGCATAGGGTGTCCCTCCAAGGACGGTTCAGGTAACGCCCTAAAACTAGCTGCGAATTCGTGGCGGCGCCATGGCTCTAAAATGAACGATAGATAAAAGCCGAGAATTATTTGCTCAATGCCTTCTCGATCTCGACCTTCAGCACACTGTCGAGATTGGCCGGCGTCACCGGCCCGACCAACTTGTAGACGATGGTGCCGTCGCGGCCGACCACGAAGGTCTCGGGCACGCCGTAGACGCCCCATTCGATCGCGGCGCGGCCGTTGCCATCGACGCCGACCATGCTGAACGGGTTGCCGTAGCGGCCGAGGAAGCGGCGGGCGTTATCGGGGGAATCCTTGTAGTTGATGCCGACGATCTGCAGCCGCGTGTCCTTTGCCAGCGCGGTCAGCAGCGGCGCCTCGTCGTGGCACGGCACGCACCAGGACGCCCAGACATTGACGACGGAGACCTTACCCTTGAAGGCGGCGGGATCGAGCCCGGGGACCGGCGCCCCGTTATGGACGAGGCCTTCCAACGCCGGCAGCGCTGTCTGCGGCGCCGGGCGGCCGATCAGGGCGGAGGGGATTTTTGAGGGATCGCCGCCATACAGCCGCAGCAGGAACAGCGCGGCGACGGCCATGAAGCCGATCAGCGGCAGCGCCACCAGCCAGCGCCGACGGCGCGGCGGCCCATCCGACGCTGTGGGCGGCGCGGTCATCGGATGTCCGTCGCCTGGCGGCCGGAGCGCCGGGTCACGCCGCTGGCCTCGAGTTCGCGCAGGCGCTCCTTCTGGAGGCGATAGTCGATCGCGATCCAGATGATGAGAAGTACCACGACCGCCGCCACCAGCGTGTAGGACGTCACGATAAAGGAAGCGTAGGGTCCGAGCGACATCGCGTCACGCCGCCTGCTGGCTGGCTTGCAACATCTGCAAGCTGCGCACGCGCCGGCGCAGGATCTCGTTGCGCATCGCCGCCAGATGCAGCGTGACGAACAATAGCGAGAAACCGACCGCCATCACCAGCAGTGGAAACAGGAACGCCTTGTCGAGCGTAGAACCGCCCATTCGTATCACGGCCGCCGGCTGATGCAGCGTGTTCCACCAGTCGACCGAGAATTTGATGATCGGCAGGTTGAGCGCGCCGACCAGGGTCAGGACGGCGGCGGCCCGCGCCGCCCGCGCCGGATCGTCTACTGCGCGCCACAGCGCCATCAGGCCGAGATACATCAGGAATAGGATCAGGACCGAGGTCAGCCGCGCATCCCATTCCCAATAGGTGCCCCACATCGGCCGTCCCCACAGCGAACCGGTGACCAGTGCGAGAAACGTGAATGCCGCGCCGATCGGCGCGGCGGCCTTGGCCGCGACATCGGCCAGCGGATGCCGCCATACCAGCGTGCCCAGCGCGGCAATGCTCATGACGCCCCACACGAACATCGCCAGCCACGCATTGGGTACGTGGATGAACATGATCTTGACGGTGGCGCCCTGCTGATAGTCGTCGGGCGCCATCGCCGCCTGGTAGAAGCCCACCAGCAGCAGGATCGCGGTCGCGCCCGCCAGCCACGGCAGCACGCGCGCCGTCAGCGACAGGAATTTGGTGGGATTGGCGAGGTCGATCAGCGTCATGGCATCCTGATAGTCGTCAGCGGCGGGGCAGGCAATGCGGCTTGGTTTGTTTCATATGGCCTCCGCGAGAGTTGATCGGCGTCAAGTCATTGTCAGTCCAGGCCATCTCAGTCCAGACCGTGCCGCAGGCTGGCCGCAGCCGCGAACGGCCCGATCACGAAACTGACCAGCGAGATCGCGCAGAGAATCGAAAACGGTGTTCCAAACGGCAGTGGGCCTGTGATGGCCGCCTGTGACGCCGCAACGCCGAAGATCAGTACCGGGATCGACAGCGGCAGCACCAGTACCGCCAGCAGCAAGCCGCCGCGGTGCAGTGTCACGGCCAGCGCCGCGCCGATCATTCCCGTAAAAGTCAGCGCTGGTGTTCCCACCAGCAGCGTCAGCGCCACCGCCGAGGTCGCCGTGGCGTCGAGATTGAGCATCAGCCCCAGCACAGGGGTTGCCACGATCAGCGGCACGCCGGCGGCTAGCCAGTGGGCCAGCGCTTTCGCGGCACAGGCCAGTTCCAGCGGCGCCCGGCCCATCACGATCAGGTCGAGCGAACCGTCCTCGTGGTCGGCCGTGAATAGGCGGTCCAGCGTGAGCAGGCTCGCCAGCAGCGCGCCGAGCCAGAGGATCGCCGGTCCGAGCCGCGTCAGCAGCGCCAGATCGGGCCCGATCGCGAACGGCATCAGCACCGTGACGGTGAGGAAAAACAGCACCCCGATCAGCGCCCCGCCGCCGACGCGAAGGGCGATCTTGATGTCCCGGCGAATCAATGCGGCGAGGGCGCTCACTTGGTTTCCCCCATCCGCAGTTCCCTGGCCTCGATCCCGAGCGGGGTATGGGTCGCGGCGATGATGACGCCACCACTGGCGAGATGATCGCGCATGACGCCGACGAAAAGGTCTTGCCCGGCGGTATCAAGCGCCGAGGTCGGCTCGTCCAGCAGCCAGACCGGCCGCCGCACCACCAGCAGGCGTGCGATCGAAAGCCGCCGCCGCTGGCCGGCCGAGAGATACGCCGCCGGCAGATGGGTGGCATGGCCGAGCCCTACAGCTTTGAGGCATTGGCTGAGGTCGCCGGCCGCGCCGCCGAGAAAATCGCGCCAGAACGCGAGGTTCTCCTGCACGCTCAGCGCAGGCTTCAGCGCGTCGCGATGGCCGAGATAGTGGGATTGCTCCTGCAAGGTCAGCTCGGCCTCGCTGCCCTCCAGGTCGACCGACCCGCCCGCCGGCACCAGGAGGCCCGCGATCAGGCGCAACAGCGAGGTCTTGCCGGAGCCGTTCGGGCCGACCACGGCCAACACCTCGCCGGAAGCGGCTTCGAAATCGAGGCCCGAGAACACGCTGCGGCCGCCCCTGATACAGTCGATTTGGCGTCCGGAGAGCCGCATTTTGCTTTGTCACAGCCCTCTGAAATTGATGGGTACCGCGTCAGAATTTGTGGGTACCGCATTGCTGCAGCACGCTTGTCGGTGTGGCGGCGCTTCTAGAAAGATTCTATAAGCCCGGAACTTGATGCAGCACACAATCGGCGGCTGCAAGCCGATAGGCCAGCCTAACGCTGATGGTGTTTAAATACCCTTGCCGGGTATAACTGGAATTTGGGATTTCCTGACATGACCTCGCTCGACAGCTTCAAATGCCGCAAGACCCTCAAGGTCGGCAGCAAGACCTACGTGTATTACAGCCTGCCCGCCGCCGAGAAGAACGGTCTGAAGGGAATTTCCAAGCTGCCCTATTCGATGAAGGTGCTGTTGGAAAACCTGCTGCGCAACGAGGACGACCGCACGGTCAAGAAGGCCGATATCATTGCGGTGTCGAAATGGCTGCGCAAGCGCAAGCTCGAGCATGAAGTCGCGTTCCGCCCAGCGCGCGTCCTGATGCAGGATTTCACCGGCGTGCCGGCGGTGGTCGATCTCGCCGCGATGCGCAACGCGATGCAGGCGCTCGGCGGCGACGCCGAGAAGATCAACCCGCTGGTGCCGGTCGATCTCGTCATCGACCACTCGGTGATCGTCAACTTCTTCGGCGACAACAAGGCGTTCGGCAAGAACGTGGTTGAGGAATACAAGCAGAACCAGGAACGCTACGAGTTCCTGAAATGGGGCCAGAAGGCGTTTTCGAACTTCTCCGTGGTGCCGCCCGGCACCGGCATCTGCCACCAGGTCAATCTCGAATATCTCGCGCAGACGGTGTGGACCAGGAAGCAGAAGATGACGGTCGGCAAGAAGACCGGCACCTTTGAAGTCGCCTATCCGGATTCGCTCGTCGGCACCGACTCGCACACGACAATGGTCAACGGCCTCGCCGTGCTCGGCTGGGGCGTCGGCGGCATCGAGGCGGAAGCCTGCATGCTCGGCCAGCCGCTGTCGATGCTGCTGCCCGAAGTGGTGGGCTTCAAGCTCAAGGGCCAGCTCAAGGAGGGCGTCACCGCGACGGACCTCGTGCTGACGGTGACGCAGATGCTGCGCAAGCAGGGCGTGGTCGGCAAGTTCGTCGAATTCTTCGGCCCCGGCCTCGACTTCCTCTCGGTGGCCGACAAGGCGACCATCGGCAACATGGCGCCGGAATATGGCGCGACCTGCGGCTTCTTCCCGGTCGACGCCGCGACCATCGATTACCTCAAGACCTCCGGTCGCAAGGCGGATCGCGTCGCGCTGGTTTCGGCCTACGCCAAGGCGCAGGGCCTGTTCCGCACCGCGAAATCAACTGATCCCGTGTTCACGGAAACGCTGACGCTCGATCTCGGGGATGTCGTGCCGTCGATGGCCGGCCCGAAGCGCCCCGAAGGCCGTGTCGCGCTCCCTGCAGTTTCCACCGGCTTCGCGACAGCGCTGGCCGGCGAATACAAGAAGCCGGAAGGCGCCGAGAACCGCTATTCGGTCGAGAACCGCGACTTCGATCTCGGCCATGGCGACGTCGTGATCGCTGCGATCACCTCCTGCACCAACACCTCCAACCCGAGCGTGCTGATCGGCGCGGGCCTGCTCGCGCGCAACGCTGCCGCCAAGGGCTTGAAGGCAAAGCCGTGGGTGAAGACCTCGCTTGCGCCCGGAAGCCAGGTGGTCGCGGAATATCTTTCCAATTCCGGCCTGCAGAAGGAACTCGACAAGGTCGGCTTTAACCTGATCGGCTTCGGCTGCACGACCTGCATCGGCAATTCGGGTCCGCTGCCGGAGGAGATTTCGAAGTCGATCAACGACAACGGCATCGTCGCCGCCGCCGTGCTGTCGGGCAACCGCAATTTTGAGGGCCGCGTCTCGCCGGATGTGCAGGCCAACTACCTGGCCTCGCCGCCGCTGGTCGTGGCTTATGCGCTGGCGGGAACGGTGACAAAGGACCTCGCGGTCGAGCCGATCGGCGAGGGCAAGGACGGCAAGCCGGTGTACCTGAGGGACATCTGGCCGACGACCAAGGAGATCAACGCCTTCATGAAGAAGTTCGTGACGGCCACGATCTTCAAGAAGCGCTATGCCGACGTGTTCAAGGGCGACACCAACTGGCGCAAGATCAAGACGGTCGAGAGCGAGACCTACCGCTGGAACATGAGCTCGACCTATGTGCAGAACCCGCCCTATTTCGAAGGCATGAAGAAGCAGCCCGACCCCATCGTCGACGTGGTCGATGCGCGGATTCTGGCGATGTTCGGCGACAAGATCACCACCGACCACATCTCGCCGGCCGGTTCGATCAAGCTGACTTCGCCTGCCGGAAAATTCCTCAGCGAGCATCAGGTGCGTCCCGCCGACTTCAACCAGTACGGCACGCGGCGCGGCAATCACGAAATCATGATGCGCGGCACCTTCGCCAACATCCGCATCAAGAACTTCATGCTGAAGGGCGCCGACGGCAATATTCCGGAAGGCGGCCTTACCAAGCACTGGCCAGACGGCGAGCAGATGTCGATCTACGACGCGGCGATGCAGTACCAGCAGGAGAGCGTGCCGCTGGTGGTGTTCGCCGGCGCCGAATACGGCAACGGTTCGTCGCGCGACTGGGCCGCCAAGGGCACCCGCCTGCTCGGCGTCCGCGCCGTGATCTGCCAAAGCTTCGAGCGCATCCATCGCTCCAACCTGGTCGGCATGGGCGTGCTGCCGCTCACCTTTGAGGACGGCACGTCGTGGACATCGTTGGGCCTGAAGGGCGACGAAAAGGTGACGATCCGAGGCCTGCAGGGCGACCTGAAGCCGCGTCAGACCCTGACGGCCGAGATCGTCTCTGGTGATGGCGCGCTGCAGCGCGTGCCGCTGCTTTGTCGCATCGATACCCTCGACGAACTCGAGTACTACCGAAACGGCGGCATTCTGCATTATGTGCTGCGCAAACTTGCCGCCTAACGCGGATTTGTGATCAGTGCCTCACTGCGAAGTGAGTAGCGAGCAGGAAGAAGGCGGCCTATGACAAGGCCGCTTTCGCGCGTCTGGGGCACGCATTCAGGATGTCAAATCATGCCCAGTAAAAATACGGACGGACGGTTCGGCCTATGATAGCGATGATGGCCTATAGCGGCATATCGCGATGGTCCGGTGCGCTCAGCGTCTGCGCGATCATTGCCGTGATCCGCCCGGCTCATGCCGATCCGCGCGCCGTGGTCGAACTGTTTACGTCGCAGGGTTGTTCGTCGTGTCCGCCGGCCGATCAGATCGTCGGCGAACTCGCCAAGGACCCCAACGTGATCGCGCTGAGCATGCCGATCGACTACTGGGACTATCTTGGCTGGAAGGACACGCTGGCGGACTCGCGTTTCAGCGCGCGTCAGAAAGCCTACTCGCATGTACGCGGCGACCGCAACCTCTACACGCCGCAGATGATCGTTAACGGCTCGGCGCAGGTGATCGGCAGCGATCGTGCCGCCATCGAAGGCGCCATCAAGAACACGAGCAAGGCCGAGGGCGTGATGTCGGTGCCGGTGACGATGACGTTGTCAGGCAAGCTGATCAACGTGTCGGTCGAGGCGAGCAAGGTGTCGGCGACCGGGCGCGGCGAAGTCTGGCTTTGCTCGGTCTCGCGGGCGGTGCCGATTTCGATCGGGCGCGGCGAGAATCGCGGCCAACAAATCACCTACTACAACGTGGTGCGCAATATCGTGAAGGTCGGCGACTGGAACGGCGGCGCAGGAAGCTGGACCGTTCCGCTGGAAAATATTTCCCGCGACGGCGTCGATGCCGCGGTCGTCTATGTCCAGGACGGCAACCGCGAAAAGCCGGGCCCGATGCTCGGCGCTGCCTTCACCGCGCTGCGCTAGCTGGCGCTCGTGTAGCTCCTGTAGCCCGGATGGAGCGAAGCGCAATCCGGGACAGCTTTCTCTGCTCGCGTGATTCCCGGATTGCGCTTCGCTTGGCTACGCAGCCGGCGAAGCCGCGCGTGGCGTTTGCCAGGGCGGGCCCACAAACGAAAAAGGACCAACTTTCGTTGGCCCAGTATCGGGATTAACTCCCTCTGCGAACAGGCCCGATCCCGACGGCCCCGGGGGGCTGGGGGCTGAGGAATCCGGAACCGAAAGGACCGGGCCAACGCAGGATTTTCTTGTCGCAATCCAGCGGGGCGGGCGGTTGGCGGAAGTGGGGCAGCAATAAGATTCCGCTAACGATCCCGTGAATCGATGTTTCCCGCGATGTCGGGCGGTTCCGCGCGGTTTCCTTCGTGTTTACACCCCTTGCGGCGTCCTGCGGTTAGCGCGATCATGTAAATCTCGGCACGCGCCCGAAAAGTGGGGACCGGTTTTCGGAACGAGAGCATGCCTGAGATGACAGGAGGCGCTCCATGAGCTCGATATCGGAGGACACCGATCCAAGCGAGAGCCGCGCAGTGGCGCGGACCGCCACTGCAACTCCCCCGCCGAATCGTGTCACGTTCAATCGTCTCGAACTCAACCGTATCCTCAATCTGTATGGGCGCATGGTCGCCGACGGCGAATGGCGCGACTATGCCATCGACTTTCTGAAAGACCGCGCGGTGTTCTCGGTATTCCGCCGCGCCTCCGAGGTTCCAATCTACCGCATCGAGAAAGATCCGCGGCTCGCGCGCAAGCAGGGCATGTACAGCGTGATATCGGCGACCGGGCTGATCCTGCGCCGCGGCCACGAACTCGAGCGCGTGCTGCTGGTGATCGACCGCAAGCTGGCGCTGGTGTAGCGAAGCCGCCGTAGGGTGGGCAAAGGCGCACTTGCGCCGTGCCCACCACCCATCCCCGATGTTAGTCGCGAATGGTGGGCACGCTTCGCTTTGCCCACCCTACAAATCTCAATCCCCCGGCACCGTCGATCCGCCTTCACCGAGCGCGCGCTGCATCATCACGGTGTCGAGCCAGCGGCCGAACTTGAGGCCGACATTGGCGTGCGTCCCGATCATCTGGAACCCGCATTTGGTGTGAAGGCCGATCGAGCCGGCATTGGCGGAATCGCCGATCACGGCGATCATCTGCCGGTAGCCGCGCGCCTCGCATTCGGGGATCAGCCGCTGCAACAATTGCAGGCCGATACCGCGGCGTTGGGTCGAGGGTTGCAGATAGATGGAATTCTCCACTGTAAAACGGTAGGCCGGCCGCGGGCGATAGGGCCCCGCATAGGCGTAGCCGATCACGCGGCCTTCGACCACGGCAACGAAATAGGGAAAACCGCTGTCCATCAGCACCCTGAATCGCCGGGTCATCTCGGCGAGATCGGGAGGGATCAGCTCGAACGTCGCGGTGCCGTAGCGTACCGCGTGCTCGTAGATTTCGGTGATGGCGGGGAGGTCGGCCTCGGTGGCGGAGCGAATTTCGGGAACGGACATGGAGCAAGATTAGATTTTTTTGCGCAGAAGGGAAGCGGGTTCGAGGCTTCTTCCTTCTCCCCTTGTGGGAGAAGGAAGGGGCAAAAGAAAAGCCCCGGCCGCGAGGCCGGGGCTTCAACTCGTACCTGGTCGGTAGCGACTAGTCGCGCTGGCCGAGCAGCTGCAACAGCAGCGTGAACAGGTTGATGAAGTTCAGGTAGAGCGACAATGCACCGGTAATCGCCGCTTTCTCTGCAATCTCGCCGCCTTCAGAGGCGTAGCCGTAGATGTAGTCGTTCTTCAGCCGCTGGGTATCCCAGGCGGTGAGGCCCGCGAACACCAGCACGCCGACCACCGAGACGATGAACTGCAGCATCGAGCTCGCCAGGAACAGGTTGACCAGGCTCGCGATGATGACGCCGATCAGGCCCATGAACAGGAACGACCCCATGCCGCTCATGTCACGCTTGGTGGTGTAGCCGTAGAGGCTCAGTGCGCCGAACGTGGCCGCGGTGATGAAGAACACCCGCACGATCGAGGTATGCGTATACACCAGGAAGATCGACGACAGCGAAATGCCCATCAGCGCCGAGAACACCCAGAACAGCATCTGGGCGGTCGCAGGCCGCAGCCGGTTAATGCCGGCCGAAATCGCGAACACCATGGCCAGCGGCGCGAGGATGAACAGCCACTTCAGGGGGCTGACATACATCGCGTAGCCGAACTGCGTCAGGTAGGCATTGCCGAACCGGGCGACGGCGCCGGCCTGATCGGTGGTCACCGCAGCCATGTAGACGCCGAGCGCGGCAAGGCCGGTGATCGCCAGGCCGATGCTCATGTAGTTGTAGATGCGCAGCATGTAGGCGCGCAGACCGGCATCGACTGCCGCAGCGTCAACGCGTCCGGCGGCCCGGCCGAAAGGAGATACGTAGTTACGGTCTAGGTCCGACATGGTCGAATTCCCGTTGGTTGCCCGGCGGAGCGCAAGGGTTTGCGGCGCCGGTTAGATTTCTATCTCAGCTGTCCCGATTTGCTGACATTATTCCAGGTCATCAAGCCGGCCACTGAACTTGGCTGGTATGTGGGAAACTAACACATTCGACGCAAGCTTCCACGCGCGGCTGAATGTCGCTTCTCGCAGCAAATTCCGCGTAAAAGCAGCGTTAACCCCGCCTTTCCGCCGCTACAAATTGTCACAAATTCCGCAACACGCTGGCCGGCTTCTGGTTCAGGGCCAACAACGTCCCGGCGAGCCCCAGTCCTACCGTGACGATGAGGGCGGCGGCGACCACGCCTGCGGCGCTGCCGGCCTGCCAGATGAAACCGAGCGTCATCAGCCGGGTCACGATCAGCCAGGCCGCGATCGAGCCCGCGATCACGCCGAAAACCGCCGTGGCGAGGCCGATCATCAGGTATTCCAGCGCGTAGGCGCCGAGCAGCCGCGCCCGGGTCGCGCCGAGCGTCTTCAGAATGACCGCGTCGTAGACCCGGTGGCGGTGGCCGGCCGCCAGCGCGCCGCCCAGCACCAGGATCGCCGAGATCAGCGTCACCGCGCTGGCGCCGCGGATGGCGAGCACGAGGTTGGTGATGACGGTGCCGACGGTTTCCAGCGCCTCACGGACCCGCACGCTGGTGACCATCGGGAAGGCGTCCGCGACCTGTTTGATGATCCGGGCGTCGCCGGCGGCGTCCGGATGGACTTCGGACAGGGTCGCAACATGGCTGTGCGGCGCGCCCTTGAAAGCATTGGGCGAGAACACCAGCACGAAATTGATGCCGAGCCCCTGCCAGTCGACGTTGCGCAGGTTGCTGATCCGGGCCGGAATGTCGCGGCCGAGCACGTTGACCACGATTTCGTCGCCGATCTTGAGTTTTAGCCCGTCGGCGATCTTCTTCTCCAGGGAGACCAGCGGCGGGCCGCTATAGTCGGCGCGCCACCATTCGCCCTCGACAACCTTCGAGCCTTTCGGGACTTCGCCGGTATAGGTCAGGCCGCGGTCGCTCTGCAGCACCCATTCGGAATCCTGCGAGGGCTTGAGCTCGTCGGCCTTGACGCCCCGGGCGGCGACGATGCGTCCGCGCAACATCGGCACGTCTTCAACCGTCGATTGCGGCGCGACCTGTTTGAGGAAGGCGCCGAAGCGGTCGGCATCGGCCGTCGGAATGTCGATGAAATAGAACGAGGGTGCTTTCTCCGGCAACGCCGCCAGAAATTGCCGGCGCAGATTGCCGTCGATCTGGGTGATGGTGACGAGGACCGCGAGCCCGAGGCCGAGCGACATCACGACCGAGGGCGTCAGCGCGCCGGGCCGGTAGATGTTGGCGATCGCCAGCCGCAGCATGGTGATTCGGGATCGTGGCATGCGGCGCGCCAGCGCCATCAGCCCGGCAGCGACGCCGCGCAGAAGCGCGAACACCGCCACCGAAGAGACGACGAACACGGCCGCGACCCGCTTGTCATAGGCAAGCCCGATGGCGACCGCGACCAGCAGCGCGATCACCACCGCCATCAGCGCGAGGTAGCTCCAGCGCGGCCGGTGCCATTCGCGCGCGACCTCCTCGCGAAACAGCGCTGCGACCGGCACGTCATGCACCCGGCCGAGCGGCCATAGTCCGAAGGCGAGCGCGGTGAGCAGGCCATAGACGAACGACAGCGCCAGCTCATCGAAATGCAGGGCAGGGATCACCGGCAATGGCAGCAGCTTGCCGAACACGCCGACGATGAGGAACGGCAACGCCGCGCCGGCGGCGAGCCCGATCACCGAGCCGACCGCGGCGAGCAGGATCACCTGCGTCAGATAAATCGTGAAGACGTCGCGCCCGGTGGCGCCCAGCGCCTTGAACGAGGCGATGACGTCGCGGCGGCGATCGATATGGCTCTTGACCGCGTTGGCAACGCCGACGCCGCCGACCAGAAGTGCGGCGAGGCCGACCAGCGTCAGGAACTGGGTGAAGCGATTGATGGTTCGTTCGAGCTGCGGCGAGGCATTGCTGCTGCTGCGGATCCACCAGCCGGCTTCCGGCAGGGCGCTGCGCGCGCTCTCGATCATTTGGTTGGCGGAGCGATCGTCGGCCGCATTGTCCGGCAGCTTCACGCGGTAGATCCAGCGCACCAGGCTGCCGGGCTGCAGCAAGCCGGAGGCGCGCAGGCTCGCTTCGCTGACGAGAACGCGCGGGCCCAATCCGACATTGCCGGCGAGCTTGTCCGGCTCGGCGACAACGACGCTGCGGATCTGGAGGCTGGCATTGCCGATTGTGATGCGGTCGCCAAGCTTCAGATCGAGCCGCGCCAGCAGCGTGGAATCGACCGCGGCGCCGAATGCGCCGTCGCGCTCGGCCATGAGATCCGCCATCGGCATTTTGGGCTCGAGCGTCACCTGCCCGAGCATCGGGTAGTTGCCATCCACCGCCTTGAGTTCGACCAGCGCCAGCTTGCCGTCGTTACTGCGGGCCATCACGCGCAGCGCCGCCGCCACCGAAACCTGGCCGCGCGCGCCCAGGAATGCGATTTCCTCCGGCTTGGCCTCGCGCTGGATCAGCGAGAACGCCACGTCGCCGCCGAGCAGCGTGCGGCCCTCGCGCGTCAAACCTTCGCTGAGGCTGGCTGCGACCGAGCCGACGCCGGCAATCGCCATCACGCCAAGCGCGATGCAGGCGATGAAGACATAAAAGCCGCGCAAGCCGCTACGCAGTTCGCGAAGCGCGTAGCGCACGGCAAGGGATGACGCGCGGCTCCGATAGGCCGGTTCGGAAATGACGCTCATGAATGGCCGTCGATCCGGCCCGAGCGCAGCCGCACGACGCGGTCGCAGCGCTGCGCCAGCGAACTATCGTGCGTTACCAGCACCAGGGTCATGCCGCGCTCGGCGTGCTTGGTGAACAGGAGATCGACGATCTGCTTGCCGGTGGTTTCATCGAGATTGCCGGTCGGCTCGTCCGCAACGAGAATGGCGGGATCTGGCGCCAGCGCGCGGGCCAGCGCCACGCGCTGCTGCTCACCACCCGACAATTGCGTCGGATAATGATGCAGCCGATCGCCGAGCCCGACCGACGCCAACTCCTGCGCCGCGCGTGCTGCCGCGTCAGGATTGCCGGCGAGCTCCAGCGGCACCGCGACGTTTTCCAGCGCCGTCATGGTCGGGATCAGATGAAACGACTGGAACACGATGCCGACCTGGCGGCCGCGGAAGCGCGCCAGCGCATCCTCGTCGAGGGCATTGAACGGAGTGCCGTTGACCACCACCTCTCCGCTGTCAGGACGTTCCAGCCCCGCCATCACCATCAGCAAGGTCGATTTGCCCGAGCCTGACGGGCCGATCAGGCCGATCGCCTCCCCCGGTGCCACACTAAGGCTGATATCTTTCAGGATATGAACGCGGGCGGCACCTGAGCCGAGCGAGAGGTTGACATTGGAAATGGCAATGGTGTCCGGCTCGACGCCGGCCAGTGAAGAGGGTTCGATGAGACTGTCCATGGCTCGGTCATATGGCACTTACGCCACTCGGGTCGAGGGCTTGAAACGGATGTTTGCGCACATACGCGTGTTGATTATGGCTTTGATGACGGCCGGACCGGTTTTTGCCCAGTCCCAAGTCCATTCTCCTGCCACCGCACCCGCCAAACCGGTCAAAATGGTCGTCCTCGGCGATTCCTTGAGCGCCGGCCTCGGCCTGCAGGCCACGGCGGCGTTCCCCGCCCGCCTACAAAAAGCTTTGAGCGACAAAGGGATAAAGGTCGACATGATCAATGCCGGGGTGTCCGGCGATACCTCGTCCGGCGGCCGCGACCGGCTGGACTGGTCGATCCCTGAGGGAACCGAGGCGGTGATTCTCGAACTTGGCGCCAACGACGCGCTGCGCGGCATCGACCCCGCCGTCACCCGAACGGCATTGACTGAAATCCTGACGCGACTGAAGGCGCGCAAGATCGCCGTTCTGCTGTGCGGAATGCTTGCGCCGCCCAATTACGGCAGCGAATACGCCGCGCGCTTCAACGCGATCTATCCGGAGCTTTCCAAATCCTTCGGCGTCCCGCTCTACCCGTTCTTCCTGGAAGGGGTCGCGGCAGACGCCAAACTCAACCAGGCGGACGGGCTGCATCCGACCGCCGAGGGCGTCGATGTCATCGTGAAAAATATTCTGCCTATGGTGGAGGCATTTCTCGGCACGATCTCGAGGCAACCGAGTTGAAAAAGATGCAAACGAATAACCTTGCTGCTGGTTTTCCCCGTAGCATTCCGGTCTGCTGGCGCCGCGTGCTTCGCAGGGTCATATAAGTCGGGTAGGAATTAGTGATCGGTGATTCGTCACCGGGTTTGCTGTCAGGCGTGAGCCTCCAAAGCTGACGCCTTCGCATCGAGGATTTTTGCGATGCCGCGTTTGTTTGCTGGACTGGAAATTCCGGCCGAGATCGGCCAGAGCCTTTCCAATTTGCGTGGCGGCCTTCCTGGCGCACGCTGGATCGATCCCGAAAATTACCACGTCACCTTGCGCTTCATCGGCGATATCGACGGCATGTCGGCGAATGAAATCGCCTCGATGCTGTTTCGGATCAACCGCAAGCCGTTCGAGGTCAAGGTGCAGGGCCTGCAGAGTTTTGGCGGCAAGAAGCCACGCGCGGTGGTCGCTTCCGTCGAGCCGAGCCGGCCGCTGATCGAGCTGCAGGCCGAACTCGAACGGCTGATGCAGCGGATCGGGCTCGATCCCGAGGGCCGAAAATTCACGCCGCACGTGACGCTGGCGCGGCTGCACGATGCGTCGAGCCAGGACGTGGCCGATTATCTCTCGGTGCGCGGCTACTTTCCGAGCCGGACGTTCATGGCCTCCCGCTTCGTGCTGTTTTCGTCGCGCGCCTCCACCGGCGGCGGCCCCTATGTGGTCGAGGATTCCTACGCGCTGAGTGCGTGAGCCGTAGCCCGGATGGAGCCAACGGGTCGCGCGAATGCGCGCCCGATGACAGGCTCCGCGAAATCCGGGGCAGGCCTATCCGCTTGTTACAGAACCCCGGATTGCGCTGCGCTCCATCCGGGCTACGCAGCTTCATTTGCATGGCCCCAGCATCATTCAAGGCTTGCAATTTCTCTTCGCTTGAGGCCGAAAGGGGCCATGCTGTCGACCGACCCCACCTCGTTCCGCGCGCAGTATCAGGCGCTGGTTTCCTCCGGCGCGATCGAGGCCGATCCTGCGCAGGCCGACGCCGCCGAGGCGTTCACCGCGCTTGAGGAACGGCTGTCGAGCTACAAGCCGGCGCGCAAGCTCAGCCTGCTTGGCCGGTTGTTTGGCGACAAGAGCGAACCGCCGCCGCGGGGGCTTTACGTTCACGGCGAGGTCGGCCGCGGCAAGACCATGCTGATGGACCTGTTCTTTCAGCACTCGCCGGTCGCGCACAAGCGCCGCGCCCATTTCCACGAATTCATGGCCGAGGCGCATGAGAAGATCTACGCCTATCGGCAGAACATCGCGCGCGGTGAAATCGCAGACGGCGACGTGATCGAGCTGACAGCCAACGCCATCTTCGACGAGGCGTGGCTGTTGTGTTTCGACGAATTCCACGTCACCGACATCGCCGACGCCATGATCCTCGGGCGGCTGTTCTCAAAACTGTTCGAGCTCGGCACCGTCGTGGTGGCGACCTCGAACGTCGCGCCCGAAGATCTCTACAAAGGCGGGCTCAACCGCGCGCTGTTCCTGCCGTTCATTTCGCAGATCGAAGGCCGCATGGACGTGCTGCGGCTCGACGCGCGCACGGATTTCCGCCTGGAAAAACTCGCCGGCGTGAAGATGTGGCTGACGAACGATCCGGAAGCCGAATTCGTCCTCAACCGCGCCTGGGGCAGGATGACCGGCAACGCGCCGTGCAAGTCGCGCGACATCGCTATCAAGGGCCGCAAGCTGCATGTGCCATGCTCGGCGCACGGTGTGGCGCGGTTTTCCTTCGCCGATATCTGCGAAAAGCCGCTGGCGGCGTCGGACTATCTGCGGCTGGCGCACGATTATCACACCATCCTGATCGACCGCATTCCTGTCATGGATTACGCCGAGCGCAACGCCGCCAAGCGTTTCATCTCGCTGATCGATACGCTCTATGACAATGCCGTGAAGCTGATGGCGTCGGCCGAGGCCGATCCGGTGTCGCTGTACCTGGCAACCGATGGCAATGAGGCCAACGAGTTCAAGCGGACCTCGTCACGGCTGATCGAAATGAGCTCCGAATCCTACTTGGCGCTCCCGCACGGCCGGAAGGATTCCGCGGCGAGCGGGTCGAGCACGGGGCTGGTGGAAACGTAGTCTTTCGCTGGCATACCTGACCGAAATCGAGGCAGGGTCTGGAATCGGGCATGCCCCGGCTTGAACCGGTCATTCGAAAGGGATAACCAGCCATCCAACTTCCTTATCCACACCCCTCATCTTCGTCTCAGAAGGACAAATTTCCCATGGCGCGCGACAAGATTGCTTTGATTGGCTCCGGTCAGATCGGCGGAACGCTGGCTCACCTCGTCGGCCTGAAGGAGCTCGGCGACGTCGTGATGTTCGACATTGCGGAGGGCGTTCCCCAGGGTAAAGCGCTCGATATCGCGCAGTCTTCGCCGGTCGACGGTTTCGACGCCCATCTCACCGGCGCCAATTCCTACGACGCGCTTGATGGCGCCAAGGTCTGCATCGTCACCGCCGGCGTGCCGCGCAAGCCCGGCATGAGCCGCGACGATCTCCTGAGCATCAATCTCAAGGTCATGGAGCAGGTCGGCGCCGGCATCAAGAAATATGCCCCCGACGCTTTCGTCATCTGCATCACCAACCCGCTGGATGCGATGGTGTGGGCGCTGCAGAAGGCTTCCGGCATGCCGCACAAGAAGGTGGTCGGCATGGCCGGCGTGCTCGACTCCGCGCGTTTCCGTTATTTCCTGGCCGATGAATTCAACGTCTCGGTCGAAGACGTCACCGCCTTCGTGCTCGGCGGTCACGGCGACACCATGGTGCCGCTGACCCGCTATTCCACCGTCGCCGGCATTCCGCTGCCTGATCTGGTCAAGATGGGTTGGACCTCGCAGGCACGCATCGACGAGATCGTCGACCGTACCCGCAACGGCGGCGCCGAGATCGTCAACCTCCTCAAGACCGGTTCGGCGTTCTATGCCCCGGCCGCTTCCGCGATCGCGATGGCCGAGAGCTACCTGAAGGACAAGAAGCGCGTGCTGCCCTGCGCCGCCTATCTCAACGGCGAATACGGCGTGAAGGACATGTATGTCGGCGTCCCCGTTGTCATCGGCTCGAAGGGGGTCGAGCGTATCGTCGAGATCGAGCTGGCCGGTAAGGACCGCGAAGCCTTCGACAAGTCGGTCGGCGCGGTGCAGGGCCTGGTCGACGCCTGCAAGAAGATCGCGCCCGACCTGTTGGGCCGTTGATTTTACTCGGCTTTCGCCCCTTCGCGGGGGCGGAAGTGTTTTCAGGGTTGCAGTTCTGTTGGTATATGGTATGCCAACTACCAATGCCGGTGAACTGTAGAACTCGCCGCTAAGGGTTTTGGGGAGCGTCCAGATGAATATCCATGAATACCAGGCCAAGGCTCTGCTGCATGAATTCGGCGTGCCGATTTCGCGCGGTGTGCCGGTTCTGAAGGCCTCGGATTCGGATGCCGCCGCCAAGACGCTTCCCGGCCCGGTCTGGGTGGTGAAGAGCCAGATCCATGCCGGCGGCCGCGGCAAGGGCAAGTTCAAGGAAGCCTCCGCCGGCGACAAGGGCGGCGTCCGCATCGCCAAGTCCGTTGCCGAGGTCAATGAATTCGCCAAGCAGATGCTGGGCGCCACGCTCGTCACGATCCAGACCGGCGCGCACGGCAAGCAGGTCAATCGCCTCTACATCGAGGAAGGCTCCGACATCGACAAGGAGTTCTATCTCTCGATCCTGGTCGACCGCGAAACCAGTAAGGTGGCGTTCGTGGTGTCGACCGAAGGCGGCGTCAACATCGAGGAAGTCGCGCACAATAATCCTGAGAAGATCGTGACCTTCTCGGTCGATCCGGCCACCGGCATCATGGGCCATCACGGCCGCACGGTCGCAAAGGCGCTCAATCTTTCCGGCGATCTCGCCAAGCAGGCCGAGAAGCTGGTGGTGCAGCTCTACAACGCCTTTGTCGCCAAGGACATGGCGATGCTGGAAATCAATCCGCTGGTTGTCACCAAGCAGGGCCTGTTGCGCGTGCTCGATGCGAAAGTGTCGTTCGACGACAACGCCATGTACCGCCATCCCGAAGTGGCCGCGCTGCGCGACGAGACCGAGGAAGACGCCAAGGAAATCGAGGCGTCGAAATACGATCTCAACTACGTCACGCTCGACGGCACCATCGGCTGCATGGTCAACGGCGCCGGCCTCGCTATGGCGACCATGGACATCATCAAGCTCTACGGCATGGAGCCCGCCAACTTCCTCGATGTCGGCGGCGGCGCCAGCAAGGAGAAGGTGGCGGCGGCCTTCAAGATCATCACCGCCGATCCGAACGTGAAGGGCATCCTGGTCAACATCTTCGGCGGCATCATGAAGTGTGATATCATTGCCGAAGGCGTGGTCGCCGCCGTCAAGGAAGTCGGCCTGAAAGTGCCGCTGGTGGTGCGGCTCGAAGGCACCAATGTCGACGCCGGCAAGAAGATTATCCGCGAAAGCGGCCTCAACGTGGTGCCGGCCGACAATCTCGACGATGCCGCACAGAAAATCGTGAAAGCCGTCAAGGGAGGCTAGCGATGGCTGACCATCTCGCTGCACCGATGCCGCTGGAAGAACACCGCAAGCTCGGGGTGTTTGCCGGCGAATGGGCCGGCGAGGAAGTGGTCTATCCGTCGCGCTGGACCGCCGGCGGTCCGGCGACCTCGCATGTGGTGGCGCGGATGGATCTCAACGGCTTCTATTTGATCCAGGACACCCGCCAGATGCGCGACGGCAAGGAGAGCTTCGCGACCCATGGCGTGTTCACCTACGACCGCGACGACCGGCACTACAAATTATTCTGGCACGATTCGCTCGGCTACTACTCGCCGGCACCGGCCTCCGGCGGCTGGACCGGCAAGACATTGATTCTGGTGCGGGGCTCGCTGCGCGGCAACGCGCGCCACGTCTATGAAGTCGTCGACAACGACAACTACACCATGAAGATCCAGTTCTCGCCTGACGCCGAAGGATGGGCCGATGTGCTCACCGGCGTCTACCGGCGGATTCACTAAGCCTATCGTTCATCGTTCCCGGTCACCTACGAAAGCGTTCGCAACCATGTCCGTTCTGATCGACAAGAATACCAAAGTCATCTGCCAGGGTTTCACCGGCAAGAACGGCACGTTCCATTCGGAAGCCGCGATCGCTTACGGTACCCAGATGGTCGGCGGCACCTCGCCGGGTAAGGGCGGCTCCAAGCATCTCAACCTGCCCGTCTTCGACACCGTCGCCGAAGCGCGCGAGAAGACCGGCGCAGATGCCTCCGTGATCTACGTTCCGCCGCCGGGCGCGGCGGATGCGATCTGCGAAGCGATCGATGCGGAAATTCCGTTGATCGTCTGCATCACGGAGGGCATTCCGGTGCTCGACATGGTGCGCGTCAAGAGATCGCTGAGCGGATCGAAATCGCGGCTGATCGGGCCGAACTGCCCGGGCGTGATGACCGCCGGCGAATGCAAGATCGGCATCATGCCGGCCAACATCTTCAAGCCCGGCAGCGTCGGGATCGTTTCCCGCTCGGGCACGTTGACCTACGAAGCCGTGTTCCAGACCACCCAGGAGGGTCTCGGCCAGACCACCGCGGTCGGTATCGGCGGCGACCCGGTCAAGGGCACCGAATTCATCGACGTGCTGGAAATGTTCCTCGCCGATCCCAAGACCACTTCGATCATCATGATCGGTGAAATCGGCGGCTCGGCCGAGGAAGACGCCGCCCAGTTCATCAAGGACGAGGCCAAGCGCGGCCGGAAGAAGCCGATGGTTGGCTTCATCGCCGGCGTCACGGCCCCTCCCGGCCGCCGCATGGGCCATGCCGGCGCGATCATCTCCGGCGGCAAGGGCGACGCCGGATCCAAGACCGCGGCCATGGAAGCGGCCGGAATTACGGTCTCTCCGTCGCCGGCACGGCTCGGACATACCCTTGCCGAAAAGTTGAAATCGTAATTCAATTCTTGGTTCTTTTCGGGGCGAAGTTTCGCATTAAATAGGGTAAGGGGTACTTATCCCGCTGATCCGGTTTCCGGATCGGCGATGCGCCGTCTTCCACGCGCAAACCGAAAATTACCAGGACTCCATCATGTCTCGCCAGGACGCGAATGCAGCATTTGCCCTCTCCTCATTTTTGCAGGGCACCAACGCCACCTACATCGACGACCTCTATGCCCGCTACGAGCAAGACCCCGCATCGGTCGACGCCGAATGGCAGGAATTCTTCAAGAGCCTGAAAGACACCCCGGCCGACGTCCAGAAGAACGCCGAGGGGCCCTCCTGGGGCCGCGACAACTGGCCACTCACCCCGCGCGACGAACTGACCTCGGCGCTGGACGGCAACTGGGTCACCGTCGAGAAGGCGGTCGGCACCAAGCTTGCCGCCAAGGCGCAGGCCAAGGGCGCCGAGCTGTCGGCCGCCGACATCAACCAGGCGACCCGCGATTCGGTCCGCGCCTTGATGCTGATCCGCGCCTACCGCATGCGCGGTCATTTCCACGCCAAGCTCGATCCGCTCGGCATCGAGGCGCAGCGCGACCGCGAAGAGCTCGATCCGCGCACCTATGGCTTCACCGAAGCCGATTTCGACCGCAAGATCTTCCTCGACCACGTGCTCGGTCTCGAATACGGCAGCTTGCGCGAAATCGTCGCGATCTGCGAGCGCACCTACTGCCAGACGCTCGGCGTCGAGTTCATGCACATCTCCAACGCCGCGCAGAAGGCCTGGATCCAGGAGCGCATCGAGGGTCCGGACAAGGAAATCAGTTTTACCCGCGAGGGACGCCGCGCGATCCTCAACAAGCTGGTCGAAGCCGAGGGGTTTGAAAAGTTCTGCGATCTCAAGTTCACCGGCACCAAGCGTTTCGGCCTCGACGGTGCTGAATCGCTGATTCCGGCGCTCGAACAGATCATCAAGCGCGGCGGCAATCTCGGCGTGAAGGAGATCGTGCTCGGCATGCCGCATCGCGGCCGCCTCAACGTGCTGACGCAGGTGATGGGCAAGCCGCACCGCGCGCTGTTTCATGAATTCAAGGGCGGCTCCGCCAACCCGGACGCGGTCGAAGGCTCCGGCGACGTCAAATACCATCTCGGCGCATCGAGCGACCGCGAGTTCGATAACAACAAGATCCATCTGTCGCTGACCGCGAACCCGTCGCATCTCGAAATCGTCGACCCCGTCGTGCTCGGCAAGGTTCGCGCCAAGCAGGACCAGCACGGCGATCCGCCGGATATGCGTATTTCGGTGCTGCCGATGCTGATGCATGGCGACGCGGCGTTCGCTGGCCAGGGCGTCGTGGCGGAATGCTTCAGCCTGTCCGACCTGAAGGGCTACCGCACCGGCGGCTCGCTGCATTTCATCGTCAACAACCAGATCGGCTTCACCACCTATCCGCGCTACTCGCGTTCCTCGCCCTATCCGTCCGACGTGGCGAAGATGATCGACGCGCCGATTTTCCATGTGAACGGCGACGATCCGGAAGCGGTGGTGTTCGCGGCCAAGGTCGCGATCGAGTTCCGGCAGAAATTCCACAAGCCTGTCGTCATCGATATGTTCTGCTATCGCCGCCATGGCCACAACGAGGGCGACGAGCCGGCGTTCACCCAGCCGGTAATGTACAAGCGGATCGCCTCGCATCCGTCGACACTGGAGATTTATGCCAGGCGGCTGATCGCCGACGGCGTGATGACCGAGGGCGAGGTCGAGAAGGCCAAGGCCGACTGGCGCGCGCGGCTCGATGCCGAGCTCGAGGCCGGTTCCGGCTACAAGCCCAACAAGGCCGACTGGCTCGACGGCAAGTGGGCGGGCTTCAAGTCCGCCGACCAGGAAGAGGAAGCCCGCCGCGGCGTCACCGGCGTCGACGTCAACATCCTCAAGGATATCGGGCGCAAGATCACCAAGGTGCCGGACGGCTTCCGGGTTCACCGCACCATCCAGCGCTTCCTGGAAAACCGCGCCAAGGCGATCGACAACGGCGTCGGCATCGACTGGGCGACCGGCGAGGCGCTGGCGTTCTGCACGCTGCTGGAGGAAGGTCGCCACGTCCGGCTGTCGGGACAGGACAGCGAGCGCGGCACTTTTTCGCAGCGCCATTCGGTGCTGATCGACCAGGAAGACGAGAGCCGCTACACGCCGTTCAACCATCTCGGCCACGACCAGGGCCATTACGAGGTCATCAACTCGCTCTTGTCCGAAGAGGCGGTGCTCGGCTTCGAGTACGGCTATTCGCTGGCCGAGCCGAAGGCGCTGGCGATGTGGGAAGCGCAGTTCGGCGACTTCGCCAACGGCGCCCAGGTGCTGTTCGACCAGTTCATCTCGTCAGGCGAGCGTAAATGGCTGCGCATGTCCGGCCTCGTCTGCCTGCTGCCGCATGGCTATGAAGGGCAGGGGCCGGAGCATTCTTCGGCGCGGCTCGAGCGTTTCCTGCAGATGTGCGCCGAAGACAACATGCAGGTGGTGTATCCCACTACGCCGGCGAATTACTTCCACGTGTTGCGGCGCCAGCTGCACCGCGAAATCCGCAAGCCCCTGATCCTGATGACGCCGAAGTCGCTGTTGCGGCACAAGCGCGCGGTCTCGCGGCTCGACGAGCTGGCGGCGGACACTACCTTCCACCGCATCCTGTACGATGACGCCCAGATGCTGCCCGACGAGAAGATCAAGCTCACGTCGGACGACAAGATCCGCCGTGTCGTGCTGTGTTCGGGCAAGGTCTATTACGATCTCTACGAGGAGCGCGAGAAGCGCGGCATCGACGACATCTACATCATGCGCGTCGAGCAGCTCTATCCGGTGCCGCTCAAGGCGCTGGTGCACGAGCTCGCCCGCTTCAAGAACGCCGAAGTGGTCTGGTGCCAGGAAGAGCCGCGCAACATGGGCGCGTGGCACTTCATCGAGCCCTATCTCGAATGGGTGTTGAACCAGATCCATGCGCCGAACCGGCGTCCGCGTTACGCGGGCCGTGCTGCGTCGGCCGCAACCGCCACCGGTTTGATGTCGAAGCACCAGGCGCAGCTCAAGGCGATGCTGGATGAGGCGCTGAACTAGCAATTGCCCCAAGTCGTCATGCCCGGGCAAAAGGCGCGAAGCGCCGTCTTGGCCTCAAATGTCCCGGGCATCCACGTCTTGCTTTGTGAAAATTGTCTTAGGGCGTGGATGGCCGGGACGAGCCCGGCCATGACGCAAAGGGGAAAAAGACCATGACTGAAATTCGTGTTCCGACGCTCGGCGAGTCCGTGACGGAAGCCACCATCGGCCGCTGGTTCAAGAAAGCCGGCGAGGCCGTCGCGGTGGACGAGCCGCTGGTCGAGCTTGAGACCGACAAGGTCACCATCGAAGTGCCGGCGCCGTCTGCCGGTGTGCTCGGCGAGATCGCGGCCAAAGATGGCGAGACCGTCGCCGTCGGCGCGCTGCTTGGGCAGATCAATGACGGTGCGGCGAGTGCTGTGAAGCCGGCCGCCCCACCTGCCAAACCCGCAGCAGCTCCGGCTGCGGCGCCCGCCGCGGCTCCGAAGGCTGCGGCATCGGATGCGCCGCTGGCGCCGTCGGTTCGAAAGCTCTCCGCCGAAAGCGGCATCGATGCCGCGACCGTTCCCGGCTCCGGCAAGGACGGCCGCGTCACCAAGGGCGACATGCTGGCCGCGATCGAGAAGGCGGCGTCCGCGCCGACCCCGGTCAATCAGCCGGCCGCTTCCGTGCAGGTGCGCGCGCCGTCTCCGGCTGACGATGCCGCGCGCGAAGAGCGCGTGAAGATGACGCGGCTGCGCCAGACCATCGCGCGGCGGCTGAAGGACGTGCAGAACACGGCGGCGATGCTGACGACCTTCAACGAGGTCGACATGACCCACATCATGGCGATGCGCACACAATACAAGGACGTGTTCGAGAAGAAGCATGGTTCGAAGCTCGGCTTCATGGGCTTCTTCACCAAGGCCGTCGTGCAGGCGCTGAAGGATATCCCGGCCGTCAATGCCGAGATCGACGGCACTGATTTGATCTACAAGAACTACTACCACATCGGCGTCGCCGTCGGCACCGACAAGGGCCTGGTCGTGCCCGTAGTGCGCGACTGCGACCACAAGTCGATCTCCGACATCGAAAAGGGAATCGCCGATTTCGGCCGCCGCGCCCGCGATGGCCAGCTCAAGATCGACGAGATGCAGGGCGGCACCTTCACCATCACCAATGGCGGCATCTACGGTTCGCTGATGTCGACGCCGATCCTGAACGCGCCGCAGTCCGGCATCCTCGGCATGCACAAGATCCAGGAGCGGCCGATGGTGGTCGGCGGCAAGATCGAGGTCCGCCCGATGATGTATCTGGCGCTGTCTTACGATCACCGCGTGATCGACGGCAAGGAAGCGGTGACCTTCCTGGTCCGCGTCAAGGAAAGCCTGGAAGACCCCGCACGTCTGGTGCTGGATCTCTAACGCCATCGGCTTTGCCCGCGCCGGTGCGAAAGGCCGGCGCTGCGAGCCATGGATCGATGCGCGCCGACTTGTGGGGGCTGATATGACGGACAAGGTTGTTGTGATCACCGGCGGTAGCCGCGGCATCGGCCGCGCCACCGCGCTCGCTGCCGCCGCGCGCGGCTTTCGCGTCGTGGTCGGCTACGCCAGCAATGAGGCGGCGGCGAAGGAAGTCGTCGCCTCGATCGAGCGCAAGAACGGCAAGGCGATTGCCGTGAAATGCGATGTCGGCAGCGAGGCGGATATTCTCGCGCTGTTCGCTGCCGCCGACGAATTCGGAACGCTAGGGGCGCTCGTCAATAATGCCGGCATCGTCGGCCCGTCGGCGCGGGTCGAGGACATGTCGGCCGAGCGCATCCAGCGCATGATGGCGGTCAACGTCACCGGCAGCATCCTGTGCGCCCGCGAAGCCGTGAAGCGGATGTCGACCCGCAAGGGCGGCGAGGGCGGCGTCATCGTCAATCTTTCCTCGGTCGCGGCGAAACTCGGCTCCCCCAATACGTATGTCGACTATGCGGCTTCCAAGGGCGCGGTGGATTCCTTCACCGTCGGTCTCGGCCATGAAGTCGCCGGCGAGGGCATTCGCGTGGCCGCGATCCGCCCCGGGCTGATCGATACCGAAATTCATGCTTCCGGCGGCGAACCCGATCGCGCGCACCGGCTGGCGCACATGGTGCCGATGCAGCGCGTCGGCACCGCGGATGAAATCGCCAACGCCATCGTCTGGCTGATCTCGGACGAGGCGTCCTACGTCACCAGCGCCATCCTTGATGTCTCGGGTGGGCGGTAATACCTGACACGTTTCTCAGCTACAGGACTTCATCATGGCTTCCTACGATCTCGTCGTCATCGGCACCGGCCCGGGCGGATATGTCTGCGCGGTGCGCGCGGCGCAACTCGGCATGAAGGTCGCCGTGGTCGAGAAGAACGCGGCACTCGGCGGCACCTGCCTCAACGTCGGCTGCATGCCGTCGAAGGCGCTGCTGCATGCCTCCGAAATGTTCGAGGAGGCCGCGCACTCATTTGCGAAAATGGGCGTCAGCGTTTCCACGCCAAAACTCGATTTGCCCTCGATGATGAACTTCAAGCAGCAGGGCATCGACGGAAACGTCAAGGGCGTCGAGTTCCTGATGAAGAAGAACAAGATCGATGTCATCAATGGCAAGGGCAAGATCCTCGGCGCCGGCAAGGTCGAGGTCACGGGCAGCGACGGCAAGGCGCAGACGGTCGAGACCAAAAACATCGTCATTGCCACCGGCTCCGATATCGCGCGGCTGAAGGGCATCGAGATCGACGAAAAGCGCGTGGTGTCGTCGACCGGCGCGCTATCGCTGGAAAAAGTGCCGGAGAAGCTTCTGATCATCGGCGCGGGCGTGATAGGGCTCGAGCTTGGCTCGGTCTGGAAACGGCTCGGCGCTGAGGTCATGGTGGTCGAATTCCTCGACCGCATCCTGCCGGGCATGGATGGCGAGGTTGCAAAGCAATTCCAGCGCATGCTCGAAAAGCAGGGCTTTGCGTTCAAGCTCGGCGCCAAGGTCACTGCCGTCGATACGTCAGGCAAGATGTTGAAGGCGACGGTGGAGCCAGCGGCGGGTGGAACGGCGGAGACGCTCGAGACCGATGTCGTTCTCGTCTGCATCGGCCGCGTACCCTACACCGAAGGGCTCGGCTGCAAGGAAGCGGGCATCGCGCTCGACAATCGCGGACGCGTGCAGATCGACGCGCATTTCGCAACCACCGTGAAGGGCGTCTACGCGATCGGCGACGTGGTGGCGGGACCGATGCTCGCGCACAAGGCCGAGGATGAGGGCGTCGCCTGCGCCGAGATCATTGCCGGCCAGGCCGGTCATGTGAACTACGACGTTATTCCAGGCGTGGTGTATACCACGCCGGAAGTGTCGTCGGTCGGCAAGACCGAGGAAGAACTGAAGCAGGCCGGCGTCGCCTACACCTCCGGCAAATTTCCGTTCACCGCCAATGGTCGCTCCAAGGTCAACCAGACCACTGACGGTTTCGTGAAGATTCTCGCAGATGCGAAGACTGACCGCGTGCTCGGCGTGCACATCGTCGGCCGCGAAGCCGGCGAAATGATCCATGAAGCCTGCGTTCTGATGGAGTTTGGCGGCTCCGCCGAAGATCTGGCGCGCACGTGCCATGCCCATCCGACCCGCTCGGAAGCCATCAAGGAAGCCGCGCTTGCGGTCGGCAAACGCGCCATCCATATGTGATCGGAACCCGGTACATTACCGGGTAGAGCGTGATTGAAGAAGCGGTTATCCGCTTTCTCTCGCGACAAATGCTGAATGCGTTTGCGCGGAGATCATGCTTTAAACAAAGAGATGGGGCGGAATGACGCTGGAATGAACGTCATTGCGCTCCAGAGACACAATAGATGATGCGCCGCCTGTTACAGCCGTTCTGGGTCCTGCTTGCGGTCATCTTCCTGATCGAAGCCTGGCTGTGGGATCATCTCGAGCCGATCGTCGAGCGCATCGTCGCACGGATCCCGCTGCGCGCCTTCAAGCAATGGCTGTCCGGGCGCGTCGATACGCTGTCGCCGGCGATGACGCTGATCGTGTTCGCGGTGCCGGTGATCCCGCTGTTCCCGCTCAAGCTGGTCGGCCTCTGGCTGCTGGCGAATGAATATTGGCTGAGCGCCGTCGTCGTCATCGTGTTCGGAAAACTCGTCGGTGTCGGCGTCACCGCCTTCATCTTCGACGTAACGCGCACAAAACTCCTGCAGATGGCGTGGTTCAAGACGATCTATGAATTCATCATGGCGATGCGCGCCAAGGCGGCGGAATTGGTCATGCCGATCAAGCTGCGCATTCGTGAAATGCTGCGTGGCGACGGCGAGGGCTGGTCGTCGCGGACGCTGCGGCTGATCGCGCGTTTCCGCAAGAGCGTGCACGAAGCGCGGTAGTTTCTCGCTGTCGTCGCCCGGCTTGACCGGGCGACCCAGTATCCCAGAGACGTCAGTGCTTGAGCCGAGAGGCCGCGGCGTACTGGATCACCCGCTTTTCTCGCGGGTGATGACACCTCCATCAATGCAAATGCAAGAGATGCGGCGCGTAGAGGCCGAGCGCCGTAATCGCGATGCCCGCGATCGCCAATATGCCTGACACCCAGGCCAGAGCGATCATGCCGGTGATGATGGTGGCCGAGGCCAGCACGATGCCGATCTGGAAGGCGGCCGAGGCGATTTCATAGTGGTGATACTTTGCCGTTGCGTCGTCGCGCTGGTGCTCGGCATGCTTGGCGCGTGCGGCGAGCTGTTCCGAACCCTCCCCGGTTTCCGGCTCCGAACGGTAACGCGCCGCGGTCTTGTTCCAGTCGTCGATCTGTTTTTGCAAGGCCGCTTTCGCAGCATCGTCGCCGATGGTCCCCAGGCTGAGCTTGGCGTGTTCCGCCGTGGCCTGTACCGTGGTGCGGCGGATGCTCTTGGCCTGGAAGAACGCCCACAGGTTGGAAGCCTCGACGTTCTTGCTGATGGCCTCGGTCTGCGCGCCCTTGCCCAGCGTTTCCGACAGCGCCAGAAACAAGGCGATCACGGCGATCAGCAACGCGATCTTCTTGTTCGAGCCCGAAGCGTGCTCGGCATGCTCCGCATGCTCCATGCTTTCATGTGCGCCCATATTGTCCCTCTCCAGTGAAATCCAGGTTCACGATTGCCGAACGGCCTGTTCAAAGCAAGAGTTAAGCGGATTTTGGGCCCGTTGATTAATGGATTGTTCTATCCGTATTTCTAAGCTCTCAATATGACAACCGCCGATTTCGTCGCGGCATGCTTTTGGCCGCTGGTCATGTGCGCGGGCAAGGCGCGCGTCATGTCGAACACCTCGCCGACATCGCCGGCCGCACGGTAAAGGTGACGACCCCCGTCTATGAGCGGCTCAAATTCCTGCCTGTCGTCCGCATGGAGGTCGGTCGCGGATCGGACTATGTGTACCGGATTGAGTATCTCGCAAATTAGAGCGGGATGAGATCAGGCCGGGCCGTGACGACGGGCCATCTCGTGCTCTGGACGCAAGCGGCCTGAGTGCTGCGAACCGGGGTCCATTCTACTTTGCATGGGGTTGTTTTCGATATTTGTGTCTGGCCCGCGTTACCCCCGCGGATGCGCGCTCTTGTAGACTTCCAGCAGCCGTTCGCTGTCGATGCCGGTGTAGATCTGCGTGGTCGAGAGCGAGGCGTGGCCGAGCAGTTCCTGGATCGCGCGCAAATCGCCGCCGCGGCTGAGCAAATGGGTTGCGAAGGAATGCCGCAGCGCATGGGGCGTGGCGCTGTCGGGCAGGCCGAGCGCGCCGCGCAGCCGCTCCATGGTGAGCTGGATGATCCGCGGGGATAATGGTCCGCCGCGCGCGCCGACGAAAATTGGACCGGCGGGCGGAAGCGAATGCGGGCACATCGCAACGTAGTCGGCGATCAGCGCCAGCACGTTTTGCAGCACCGGCACCATCCGGGTCTTGTTGCCCTTGCCGGTGACGATGAGGACGTCGCCTTCGCCCGGCTTGGGCACGTCGCGCCGTTTCAGTCCCAGCGCCTCGGAGATGCGCAGGCCCGAACCGTAGAGCAGCGCCATCACGGCGGCATCGCGCGCCCAGATCCAGGGGTCGCGCTCCTCGCCGGCGCGCTCGTCGGCATCCGCAAAACGCTTGGCGGCGTCCATCTGGATCGGTTTCGGCAGGCTCTTTGCAACCTTGGGCGCGCGGATGGCAGACAGGGCACCGACCTTGCCCTTGCCTTCGCGTTCGAGATAGCGCCCGAACGAACGCAAGCCCGCCAGCGCCCGCATCAGCGACCGCCCGGCAATGTCGTCGGCGCGGCGCATCGCCATGAAGGCCCTGACGTCGGTGGCCTCCAGCGCCGCAAAACCTTTCAGCGTGACCCTCCTGCCCCAGTGCTGGCTGAGGAAAGTCAGGCATTGGCGGAGGTCGCGGGCGTAGGCTTCGAGTGTCTTGGGCGAGAGCCGCCGCTCGGCGCGCAGATGCGTCAGCCAGCGCGCCATCTCCAGCGCGAGGTCCTCGTCTGCGCAGTCGAGCTCGATCGGTTGAGGTGCCGGAACTTGCTTGCCCATGACCTCTGCCTTGGAGACGGTGATTCCATCCATTATATCGCACCTCTTTCGTTTACCGTTCGCTAACTTGGCGGCGCGGCGCTAGCCTTGCCCTGGACACCTCGAGCCCGATTCCCCTGATGGACCACGAAACCACCTCATCCGCGTCGTTGACCCGCGTCGTCGACGTGCTGGTGCCGGTCGCGCTCAATCAGAACTATTCCTACCGGGTGCCGCGCGGCATGGAGCTGAAGCCCGGCGACGTCGTCTGCGTGCCGCTCGGTCCGCGCGAGGTGGTGGCCGTGGTGTGGGCGGAAAACGCCAATCCCGATCCGCGCCTGCACAACCGCCTGAAGGATGTCGGCGAAAAGCTCGATGTGCCGCCGCTGAAAGAGGAGTTGCGCAGCCTTGTCGATTGGGTTTCCACCTACACGCTGTCGGCGCGCGGCATGGTGCTGCGCATGGCGTTGCGGATGGGCGAAAATCTCGGGCCCGAGCGGATGCGGCTCGGCGTGCGGCTGGTGGGCGAGCCGCCACGGCGTTTGACGCCGGCGCGGCGGCGCCTGATCGAGGTGCTGTCGGACGGCCTGCTGCACGGCAAGTCCGAAGCCGCGCGGGAAGCCGGCGTTAGTTCCAGCGTGGTCGATGGCCTGGTCGACGAGGGCACGCTCGCCGTCGAGGCGATGCCGCCGCCCTTGGCGCCGCCCGCGCCCGATCCGTCCTTCGCGCAGCCGGAATTTTCGCCCCAGCAGCGTATGGCCGTTGATGCGATGCGCGCACTCGCGGCCAATGGCTCCTTCCACGTCGCGCTGCTCGACGGCGTCACCGGTTCGGGCAAGACCGAAGTCTATTTCGAGGCCATTGCGGAAATCATTCGGCGGGGCAAGCAGACACTGATCCTGATGCCGGAGATCGCGCTGACCGGACAGTTCCTCGACCGCTTTGCCCAGCGCTTCGGCGTGCGTCCGATCGAGTGGCATTCCGAATTGACGCCGCGCACCCGGCAACGCAATTGGGCGGCGATATCGGCGGGCGAGGCGCCGGTCGTGGTCGGGGCGCGATCGGCGCTATTCCTGCCCTATGCGGATCTGGGCCTGATCATCGTCGATGAGGAGCACGACCAGGCCTACAAGCAGGACGATGGCGCGCACTACCACGCCCGCGACATGGCGGTGGTGCGCGCGCATATCGCCAAGATTCCGATCGTGCTGGCGTCCGCGACGCCGTCGGTCGAAACCGAGGTCAATGCGCGCAAGGGCCGCTATCAGCGCGTCGCGCTGCCGTCGCGTTTCGGCGGCCAGCACATGCCGTATATCGAGGCGATCGATCTGCGCCGCGCCCCGCCGCCGCGCGGCCGCTTCATCTCGCCGCCGCTCGCCGAACAGATTCAGTTCGCGATCGAGAAGCGTGAACAGGCGCTGTTGTTCCTCAACCGCCGCGGCTACGCGCCGCTGACACTGTGCCGCGCCTGCGGCCACCGCTTTGCGTGCACGATCTGCGACGCCTGGCTGGTGGATCACAGGTTTCGCCAGCGGCTGGTCTGTCACCATTGCGGCTTCTCGATGCCGCGCCCGAACATCTGCCCGCATTGCCAGGCCGAGGAATCGCTGGTCGCGGTTGGCCCCGGCGTTGAGCGGCTGCAGGAGGAGGCGGCCGCGTTGTTTCCGAATGCGCGCACCATGGTGCTGTCGAGTGATCTCATCACCTCGATCGAGACCATGCGCAGCGAGCTGAACGAAATCGCCGAAGGCCGCGTCGACATCATCGTCGGCACGCAACTGGTGGCCAAGGGACATAATTTTCCGCGGCTCAATCTTGTCGGCGTCGTCGATGCGGATTTGGGCCTCGGTAACGGCGACCCGCGCGCCGCCGAGCGGACGTTCCAGTTGCTCAACCAGGTGATCGGCCGCGCCGGGCGCGAGCAGGGCCGCGGCGTCGGCTACCTGCAGACCCATCAGCCCGAACATCCCGTGATGAAGGCCCTGGTCGCGAGCGACCGCGAGGCGTTCTATGCCAGCGAGATCGAGGCGCGCGAACGCGCCGGTTATCCGCCGTTCGGCCGGCTCGCCAGCCTGATCATCTCCGCAGGCGATCGCCCGACCGCGGAAGGCTTTGCGCGCAGGCTTGCTGCCATAGCGCCGATCGACGAGCGCATTCAGGTGCTGGGGCCTGCCGAAGCGCCGCTTGCCGTGATCAAGGGCCGCTATCGCTTTCGGCTGCTGGTGAAGTCGCTGCGCAATGTCGATCTGTCGGAATATTTGCGCGAATGGCTTGCCTCCGGGCCGAAGACCAAGGGCAATCTCAAGCTCGAAGTCGACGTCGATCCGCAGAGTTTTCTGTGAGCTTTGTTCATCCTCCCCTGGAGGGGGAGGGTGACAAAAGGCCTGCCGTCATTTGCGACGGCAGGCCCTTGTTGCCGCGGAAAGTTCCGCGACGGTTACGCAACGCAACGCTTACTCGATCTGATGGACCGGAAACGGCGCGTGTGACGCGCGCTACATGACCTCGGCAGTGACGTGGCCGACGCCGGCGCCGGTCAGGCCGACGGCGCGGGCGGCACCCGTGGACAGGTCGAGCACGCGGCCCTTGATGAAGGGACCACGGTCATTGATCGTGACGACGACGCTCTGGCCACGATAGGTCACCCGGACCTTGGTTCCGAACGGCAGCGAGCGGTGGGCCGCGGTCATGGCGTTCTGATTGAACCGCTGTCCGGAGGCGGTCTTGCTGCCGGATTCATTGCCGTAAAAAGAAGCCTTTCCCGAAAAGGAACCGGAAGAGCGGATCGAGGCATTGGCATCGAGCCAGTTGCTCTTGGCTTGATGCGAGTGGCTCGAGTGATGCCGGTGATGCCGGGATTTTGCCGAAGCTTCGGTGATGCTGCCGCCGACCAGGAGAGTTGCGGCAATCAAGGCGAAGGCCGTACGCGACCGGATTGCACGACCCGGCACTACATTATTGGTATTCAACATAAACTAGTCCCTCAGACAGTATTGCCACATGTGTGACAAGTGGAACCCCCGTCCCAGTTTCAGTGGCTGCCGTTTGGTGACGCAATAAGGCATGAATTGGGCAGTAAAGACGGTTTCTGGCCGACTGACATATCTTGTTACTGAGATCAACTAATCGAACGATATTCCGTAATCTTGGGCGTTAACAAAATTTTAACTTATTCAATACTGATTATTACTTCTCAATACTGTAATCCTCGTTAAGGCGAAGATTTGTTCAAGTAATGTTCAAATGAAACGAAAAAGCCCGGTTCGTTCCGGCCCGCTCCGCTCATGCCCGCTATGCAAATACGGGCGGAGCTAATCCGACCGCGGTCGAGCACGATGTTGGGTGGGGTGCGTCCAGGCGGATCCGGGGCAGTCGATCGCCGTCAAGAACGACGTCTGGCCGGGCCTGAAAATTGACGTGCGACAAGGCATCGCCTGAACGCGCGGTCATGTTGCACCTGCGCGCTCGCTATGTTAGCAAAGCCGCGATTTTAACGATCCCGGCACCCCGCGTGCCGGTCGAAAATCGAAGTCCCGCTTGAATTCCAAGGGCTTGGATCGCTAGGCGCCGCTACCCGTGGCGACGGTTTTTCCCTTGCGAGTTTAACAGCTGAAAAGAGCGTCTCTGTGGCTGCTGAAGATCCGTCCGTTTCGGGAGTGTCCGGCCGTTATGCTACGGCCTTGTTCGAGTTGGCGCGCGACGAGAAATCCGTCGACGCGGTCAGGGCCGATCTCGATAAATTCGAGGCCATGCTGGCCGATAGCGCCGATCTGAAGCGCCTCGTCCGCAGCCCGGTTTTCTCGGCAGATGCGCAGTCAAGGGCGCTCAATGTCGTGCTCGACAAGGCCGGAATTTCCGGCACCTCCGCCAAATTCCTTAAGGTCCTCACCGCCAACCGCCGGCTGTTCGCCGTGGCTGATGTGATCCGCGCCTTCCGCGCGCTGGTGGCGAAGTACAAGGGCGAGGCGACCGCCGACGTCACCGTCGCCGAACAGCTCAATGAAAAGAATCTCGACGCGCTGAAGACCGCACTGAAATCGGTGACGGGCAAGGACGTCGCGCTCAACGTGAAAGTCGATCCCTCCATCATTGGCGGCCTTGTGGTCAAGCTCGGCAGCCGCATGGTGGATAGTTCGCTTCGCACCAAACTCAATTCGATCAAGCACGCGATGAAAGAGGCAGGCTGATGGACATCCGCGCCGCGGAAATTTCCGCGATCCTCAAGGACCAGATCAAGAATTTCGGCCAGGAGGCTGAGGTTACCGAAGTCGGACAGGTGCTGTCCGTCGGTGACGGTATCGCCCGCGTCTATGGTCTGGATAACGTCCAGGCCGGTGAAATGGTCGAGTTCGAGAACGGCACGCGCGGCATGGCGCTGAACCTGGAGACCGACAACGTCGGTATCGTGATCTTCGGCGCCGACCGCGAGATCAAGGAAGGCCAGACCGTCAAGCGTACCCGCGCCATCGTCGACACGCCCGTCGGCAAGGGCCTGCTCGGCCGCGTGGTCGACGCGCTCGGCAATCCCATTGACGGCAAGGGTCCGATCCAGGCGGACAAGCGTATGCGCGTCGACGTCAAGGCGCCCGGTATCATTCCGCGCAAGTCGGTGAGCGAGCCGATGGCGACCGGCCTCAAGGCGATCGATGCGCTGATCCCGGTCGGCCGCGGCCAGCGCGAGCTGATCATCGGCGACCGCCAGACCGGCAAGACCGCGATCGCGCTCGACACCATTCTGAACCAGAAGCCACTCAACGCGCAGCCCGACGAGAACATCAAGCTGTATTGCGTCTATGTCGCGATCGGCCAGAAGCGTTCGACCGTCGCCCAGTTCGTCAAGGTGCTGGAAGAGCAGGGCGCGCTGGAATATTCGATCATCGTCGCCGCCACCGCGTCCGATCCGGCGCCGATGCAGTATATCGCGCCGTTCACCGGCTGCACCATGGGCGAGTATTTCCGCGACAACGGCATGCACGCCGTCATCATCTATGATGACTTGTCCAAGCAGGCCGTCGCCTACCGCCAGATGTCGCTGTTGCTGCGCCGCCCGCCGGGCCGCGAAGCCTATCCCGGCGACGTGTTCTATCTGCACTCCCGCCTGCTCGAGCGCGCGGCAAAGCTCAGCAAGGACCATGGTTCGGGCTCGCTCACCGCGCTGCCGGTGATCGAAACCCAGGCCAACGACGTGTCGGCCTACATCCCGACCAACGTGATTTCGATCACCGACGGTCAGATCTTCCTGGAAACCGATCTGTTCTTCCAGGGCATCCGCCCGGCGGTGAACGTCGGTCTGTCGGTGTCGCGCGTCGGATCGTCGGCGCAGACCAAGGCGATGAAGAAGGTCGCCGGCAAGATCAAGGGTGAGCTGGCGCAGTACCGCGAAATGGCGGCGTTCGCGCAGTTCGGCTCCGACCTCGACGCCTCGACGCAGCGCCTCCTGAACCGCGGCTCGCGCCTCACCGAACTCCTGAAGCAGCCGCAGTTCTCGCCGCTGAAGATGGAAGAGCAGGTTTGCGTGATCTGGGCCGGCACCAATGGCTATCTCGACGCGCTGCCGCTCGGCAAGGTCCGTGCGTTCGAGGACGGCCTGCTGTCGCTGCTGCGCGGCAAGAACGTCGAGATTCTCGACGGCATTCGTGACAGCCGCGATCTCTCCGATGATCTCGCCGGCAAGCTGAAGAGCGTTGTCGAAGGTTTCTCCAAGACGTTTGCTTAACTGTCATGGCCGGGCTTGCCCCGGCCATCCACGTCTTCGGGCGTGGATGACCAAAGACGTGGATGCCCGGCACAAGGCCGGGCATGACGAACGAGGGGTACGCGACCCGGTTGGAAAACAGGTCGCCAGGGTGAACTGAGAATGGCTTCACTTAAAGACATGCGGGTCCGCATCGCCTCGACCAAGGCGACGCAGAAGATCACCAAGGCGATGCAGATGGTCGCGGCGTCAAAGCTGCGCCGCGCGCAGAGCGCTGCCGAAGCGGCGCGGCCCTATGCCGAGAAGATGGACGCGGTGATTTCCAACATCGCCAGCGCCGCAGCCGGTTCGCCTGGCGCGCCGGCGCTGCTGGCCGGCACTGGCCGCGACCAGGTGCATCTGCTGCTGGTCTGCACCGGCGAGCGCGGCCTGTCGGGCGCCTTCAATTCCTCGATCGTGCGTCTGGCGCGCGAGCGTGCGCTGTCGCTGATCGGCCAGGGCAAAGAGGTCAAGATTTTCTGCGTCGGCCGCAAGGGCTACGAGCAGCTCCGCCGAACCTTCGAGAAGAACATCGTCGAGCACGTCGACCTGCGCTCGGTTCGCCAGCTCGGCTTCGTCAATGCCGAAGACATTGCCAAAAAGGTTCTGGCGCGCTTCGATGCCGGCGAGTTCGACGTCTGCACGCTGTTCTATTCGCGCTTCAAGTCCGTGATCTCGCAGATCCCGACCGCCCAGCAGGTCATTCCGCTGGTGGTGGAAGCACCGGCGGCGAATGCCGGCCCGCCGACGTCCTACGAGTACGAACCGGAAGAAGACGAGATCCTGACGCGCCTGCTGCCGCGCAATCTCGCGGTGCAGATCTTCCGTGCGCTGCTCGAAAACAACGCCTCGTTCTACGGCGCGCAGATGAGCGCGATGGACAACGCCACCCGCAACGCCGGCGAAATGATCCGCAAGCAAACCCTGGTCTACAACCGAACCCGTCAAGCCCAGATCACCAAGGAGTTGATCGAGATCATCTCCGGCGCCGAGGCAGCGGTCTAGCCGCACGAACCAACCGACGGTCGTTCAAGTACAGAATTTCGAAGGAGAGCAATTCATGGCCACAGCAGCTAACCAGATCGGTCGTGTCACCCAAGTCATGGGCGCCGTCGTCGACGTGCAGTTCGAGGGATATCTGCCCGCCATTCTGAACGCGATCGAAACCAAGAACGGCGGCAACCGTCTGGTGCTCGAAGTGGCGCAGCATCTCGGCGAATCCACAGTGCGTACCATCGCGATGGATACCACCGAGGGTCTGGTGCGCGGTCAGGAAGTCACCGACACCGGTTCGCCGATCCGCGTCCCCGTCGGCGCCGGCACGCTCGGCCGCATCATGAACGTGATCGGCGAGCCGATCGACGAAGCAGGCCCTGTCACCGCTGAAGACAGGCGTGCCATCCACCAGGAAGCGCCGACCTATACCGACCAGTCCACCGAAGCCGAAATTCTCGTCACCGGCATCAAGGTCGTCGACCTGCTGGCGCCTTACGCCAAGGGCGGCAAGATCGGCCTGTTTGGCGGCGCCGGCGTCGGCAAGACCGTGCTGATTCAGGAGCTGATCAACAACGTCGCCAAGGCCCACGGTGGTTACTCGGTGTTCGCCGGCGTCGGCGAGCGTACCCGCGAAGGCAACGACCTCTATCACGAGTTCATCGAATCCAAGGTCAACGCCGATCCGAAAAATCCCGATCCGAGCGTGAAGTCCAAATGCGCTCTGGTGTTCGGCCAGATGAACGAACCCCCGGGCGCCCGGGCCCGCGTCGGCCTCACCGGTCTGACGGTCGCCGAGCACTTCCGCGACCAGGGCCAGGACGTGCTGTTCTTCGTCGACAACATCTTCCGCTTCACCCAGGCCGGCTCCGAAGTGTCGGCGCTGTTGGGCCGTATTCCTTCGGCCGTGGGCTATCAGCCGACGCTCGCCACCGACATGGGCGCGCTGCAGGAGCGCATCACCACGACGCACAAGGGTTCGATCACTTCGGTGCAGGCGATCTACGTGCCGGCCGACGACTTGACCGACCCGGCGCCCGCGACCTCGTTCGCCCATCTGGACGCGACCACGGTGCTGAACCGCGCGATCTCGGAAAAGGGCATCTATCCGGCGGTGGATCCGCTCGACTCGACGTCGCGCATGCTCTCGCCGCTCGTCGTCGGTGAGTTGCACTACGAGACCGCGCGTATGGTCCAGCAGGTGCTGCAGAAGTATAAATCGCTGCAGGACATCATCGCCATTCTCGGCATGGACGAACTGTCTGAAGAGGACAAGATCGCCGTCGCCCGCGCCCGCAAGATCGAGCGCTTCCTGTCGCAGCCGTTCCACGTCGCCGAAGTCTTCACCGGCTCGCCCGGCAAGTTCGTCGACCTCGCCGACACCATCAAGGGTTTCCGCGCGATTTGCGAAGGCAAGTACGATCACCTGCCGGAAGCTGCCTTCTACATGGTCGGCACCATCGAAGAAGCCGTCGAGAAGGGCAAGAAGCTCGCGGCTGAAGCGGCTTAGTTACCTCGTCATTGCCGGGCTTGACCCGGCAATCCATCGCCAAGAAAACTTCTTTTGATGGACCCGCGGGTGAGCCCGCGGGTGACAGTGGAAAGAACGGAACGACCATGGCCACCTTTCATTTCGATCTCGTTTCGCCCGAAAAGCTCGCCTTCTCCGGCGAAGTCGATCAGGTTGACGTCCCCGGCGTGGAAGGCGATTTCGGCGTGCTGTCCGGACATGCGCCGGTCGTGGCGGCGGTTCGCCCGGGCATCCTGACCATCACCAGCGGCGACGCCCATCAGAAGGTCATCGTGCTCGGCGGTCTTGCCGAGATGTCGGCAAACGGCCTCACCGTGCTGGCCGACGTCGCAACTTCGATCGCCGATGTCGATCGCGCGCAGTTCGCCGAGACCATCGCCGAGATGGAAGCCAAGCTGGCCGAGAAGGAAGGCACCGAGCTCGATCACGCCATCGAGCGGCTGGACCACTTCAAGAGCATCCAGATCGAGCTCAACGCGACCGCTATGCACTAAGCCCCGGGGCACCGCTCCGGGGCGCAATGAAGACCCGAGCAACAATCGGCGCTCGTCACAATGTGACGGGCGCTTTTTGTTTTGACCGCTTCCCGACGCCGACGAGCCGCCACCCCGGCGCAAGTCCGAGGCTACGCTTCGATCGAAATGCTGAGGTTGCGCCGGGGAACTTCTGACGGCATTGTTCCGGATGCTGGTGTTGATCCGGGGCTGCTTTTCATGAAGCGCAAGATTGCAGCGATTTTTGCGGCCGATATTGCCGGCTACTCCAGACTGGTTGCCGACGACGAGGAGGAGACGCTGCGTCGGCTCGCGTCCTACCGTCAGGTGACCGACGATTTCATCGCCAAGGGCGGCGGCCGCATTTTCAATACCGCTGGAGACGCCGTGCTCGCCGAATTTCCGAGCGCGGTTGAAGCGGTGCGCTGCGCGATCGACATCCAGGAAAGCCTGCGTACCCGCAACATGGCTTATCCGCCGAGCCGCCAGATGGCGTTTCGCATCGGCATCACGATCGGCGACGTGGTCGAACGGGACGGCGACCTGCTGGGCGATGGCGTCAACATCGCCGCGCGCCTGGAGGGCCTCGCCGAAGTCGGCGGCATCTGCATCTCGCGCGCGGTGCACGAGCAGGTCGCCAATAAGCTGTCGGTGCAATTTGCCGATATGGGCGCGCAGCAGGTGAAGAACATCCCGACGCCGGTGCACGCCTACATGGTGGCGATGCGCCGCGAGGACGGCACTTACGCGACGCCGCAGGTCAAGAAGCCCGCGAAGGCGCACGGCGGGGCGCAGCCGAACTGGATGTGGCCGGTCGCGGTCACCGTGGTCAGCCTGGCCGCGATCGGTGTCGGCGGCTTTCTCTATTTCACCAAGCTCGAGACGTTGGCGCCGTCAAAGGTCGCCGCCCCAACCAGCGTTGCGAGCAGCGTTCCGAGTCCTGCGCCGTCGGCTGTCGCCGCGGCTCCGCCATCGCCGTCGTTACCGATGGTCGTATCGTCAGAAAAATTCGCCGCCGCCATCGTTCCCTTCATTAGCGACAAGGTCCGTGCCTCGCTCGCTTCCGACTACGCGCCGGCTGCCGATTTCAAGGCGTTCTCGCTCAACATCGGCGGGTTCAATGCTTTCGTCACCGCCCAGCCGAGCGAGGAGGCGGCGAAGTCGGCCGCGGTGGAGCAATGCCAGAAGCGTGCGGATGCCGCGCAATCGCCGCGCAAATGCGAATTATACGCGGTCGGCGATGCCGTCGTTTATGCGCATGGCCGGCCGCCGATGCCGCCATTGCCATGGATCCGGCATGACGCCGTGACCGAACAGCCCTTCGCTGCCAAAAACGTCCCGCTCACCCGCGACGGCGGCAAGGCGCGGCTTGAAAACGTGTATACACCGGCGCGAAAGCACAAGGCGGTCGCGCTGGGCCCCGGCGGCGCGCTGTTCTTTCCCTTTGCCCTGGACAGTGTCGAGGAAGCGGTACGGCGTGCCCTGGAGTCATGCGGCGGGATCGCCGGCGTCCCCTGCATGATCGTAGCCCTCAACGATAATTTCGTGGTTCCGATTCCGACCACACTGAAGGTCGCCGGTTTCTTCAAGCCGGCCGGTAATACGATGATACCGGCCGACGCGCGCGACGACGTTGCGCGTCGGCTCGCGGATGCCTCGAGCGGCTGGAACGCCGTGGCGATCGGTGCAGCCGGCCGTCCCGGGCTGGGCCTGAAGGCGGCGACCGAGCAGGCCGCGGTCAGCGGCGCGCTCGCGGAATGCGTCAAGCGCGACAACAATTGTCAGGTCATCGCCATCGGCCCGTTTTTGGTCGGACCGAACTAGCTGCACCTCAGCGTCCGCCAGCCTGCTGACGCTGTTGAACCGAGCGCTCGCCGTGATCGTTGTTCGCGTCGGAGGCCAGCCCCACCGCCACGGTGACGTTTTGAGCCGTCCCGGAACGTTCAACCGTCAGGCGGACCTGTTCGCCGATGCGGGCAAGGCCGATCCGGTTTCGCAACTGCGCAGCCGAGTGTATCGGACGATCATCCGCCTTCAGCACGATGTCGCCTTTGCGCAGGCCGGCCATTTCCGCGGGCGAACCGGGGCTGACTTCGGCAATCCGCGCGCCCTCGCTGCGTCCGCCGTCGGTGGTCGGACTTAGTTCGCGCAAGGAGATACCGATTCGGCCGCGCTCGACGCGGCCCTTCTCGACGATCTGCTCCATCACTCGCCGCGCCATGTTGACGGGTATCGCAAAGCCGATGCCGACATTGCCGCCGCCGGGCGAAATGATCGCTGAATTGATGCCGATCAGCTCTCCCTTGAGGTTGATTAGCGCGCCGCCCGAATTGCCAGGGTTGATCGCCGCATCGGTCTGAATGAAGTCCTCGTAGCCCTGCTTGCCAAGCCCGGTTCGGCCAAGCGCGCTGACGAGGCCCGAGGTAACGGTCTGGCCGAGCCCAAAGGGGTTGCCGATGGCGAGGACGAAATCGCCGACGTCGAGTGCGTCGCTGTCGCCAAACGCGATCGCCTTCAGGGCCGAGGGAGACTGAATCCGCAGGACCGCAATGTCGGTCGCGGGATCGCGCCCGACGACCTTGGCCGAAAAGGGTCGGCCGTCTTTGGTCTTGATCTGGACCGTCGATATCTGATCGACAACGTGATTGTTGGTCAGGACGTAACCTTTCTGCGCATCGACGATGACGCCGGAGCCGGTCGCGTTGATTTCCTTCTCGAGCTGTTTTGGCACGTCGAAAAACTCCCGGAACAGCGGATCGCGATACAGCGGATTGTCCTGACGGATCTTGCCACGGACGGCGATGTTGACCACTGCCGGGGTGACCTCGCGAACCAGCGGCGCCAGCGTCGGCACCGTGCCGCCGGTTCGCAGGTTCGGAATCTGTCCCGAAACCCCGGTTGCCGGGATCGTCGCGCCGAGCAGGCCCGCCAGCGCGATCACTACGAGTCGGTTCACTGGTTTTCTCATCCTGAAAAGGAGGCCGGATCAGGAACTGGCTTGTTGTGAATTAGTCCGCCTGTAGGACGAGCCAGGGAGCGGCGCACAACGCGGCTGCTTGGCTGATCCATACGAAGGCCAGGATCGTGGGAATCAACATGACCAAAGCCTCCGCGTTTCGGTTGCCCGGCGCGGACGAAGCCATCGTCTGTCGATTTCCTCGCGCGCAGGATCGCCATCGAGCTGGCGCAAGGCGGCAAGAATGTCGGCCAGACGGAGGGTGTGGCCCATGCCCGGAATGTCACGCAGGCCCGGGCAGGATTCGACCGCAAATATGTCAGACGCCCAGGACGACAGGATGATTCGTTTCTCGGCGTCGGAAAGTTGCGGGTCGCTCAGGACTTCGTCGGGGGCATTGTAGTGTGCGGCAGGATGAAATAGCGCGAGTTCTGGGGCGTTCAATTTGGCCTTGCTCATCGATCTGTCCCCTTACTCTCCTTTCCAGTGAGACGTTTGGGCGATTGTCGGGGGCAGCGGCGCTTTGGCGCCGCCGCCGTTGTCGTCATTGGCTGCTGATCGGGATGCGCTTGACGGCCGAACGGGCCTGTTCGGATTTCGGCAGCGTGATCGTCAAGACGCCGTCATGGAATTTGGCTTCGGCCTTGTCTTCCACAACTCCGTCGAGCGGAATCTGCCGCTCGAACGAACCGTAATAGCGCTCGGAGAAGTATCTGCCGCCATTATCGGTTCGCTCGGACTTCTTCTCTCCGCGCAAGGTCATGACGCCGTTGGCGATCTCGACCTGGACGTCCTTTTCCGTCAACCCGGGCAACTCGGCCGAAACGGTCAGCTCTTTCTCGGTTTCGTTGACCTCGATGCTTGGCCATCCGAAGCGACCTTCCATCAGCGGGCTGCCGAAGCGGGCAGGCGTCCCAAATCCGCGGAAGACATCGTCGAACAGCCGGTTCATCTCGCGGTGCAGGGTGAAGAAAGAATCGAAGCTGTCGCGCGCCGGCGCCAGCTCCTGATTTCTCGACCATGGGATCAGATTACGAAAAGCCATAGTGTCCTCCTTTTGGAAATTCCGGTGTTGCTTTGCAAGCTCGCGAGGCCGGCGATCCGCGCGCCAAACCTCAATTGCCGAAGTGGCGTTAGGCCGCCTTCTGCTCGATCTGGCGGGATGTGCCGGCGTTCCCGATCGGGATACGCCGTGGCTTCATCGCGTCAGGTACTTCCCGAACCAGATCGACGATCAAGAGGCCGTCCTTGAACGAGGCCTGCTTGACCTGGACATAATCGGCAAGGTTGAACACCCGACGGAACGGCCGGGCCGCGATGCCGTGATACAGGTATTCGCGTTGTTCGGGGTCGGACTTCTTTCCCTCGATGATCAGCGTGTCCCGTTCTGCGGTGACGCCAATGTCATCCATGCCGAAACCAGCAACCGCCAGCGAAATCCGGTAGGCGTCTTCGCCGCACCGTTCGACATCAAAGGGCGGATAATTGTCGTCGGCGGATTGCCGCAGATTGCTGTCGAGCAGATCGGCCAGATGGTCGAAGCCAATCGTGGAGCGCCACAGGGGCGAGAAGTCAAAGGTCCTCATAGCCAAGTCCTCCTAAGAGCAAGATGGATACGAAGGCGCGTCGGACACCGTCCGGCGCCCACTCAACTTGCCGGACCCGATCTGGCATCCGGCGCCGCCGTCAGCGGCAAAAATCGAGTTAGAAAAATCTCGAAAAGTTTCAAGAGGCGGAGATCAGAATTTTTCAAGGGCCGGCCGTTCTTGGCCGCGGCAGGCTTAATCCGGCGTAAACGGGTGGGCTGAAGGTGCGCCACAGATGGCTCGACTTGCGGCTGGCCTGCCGCTCTGGACCCGTCTGCGATCGACCGATCTGCTGTCACGTCATCGCCCTCGGCCCGTTTCCGGTTGGACCTAACTAGACCACGACTTGCTGGCGCCTGAATTCGACTGGTCTGTTGTTGGGAAAGTCTCGGAAGTCCTGAAGGCAGTGGACCTCCGGCCGATGGCCAACAGCATGAACAGGCTCCGGTACCCCTGGTAGCGGGCAGCCGGACGGGTGCGTTCGCGCCCGTGCATGATCAGCGTGCCATTCTGGTGCACCCGCCACTCCCAACTCCGGCGGCGCTTGGCTACAGTCACATCCATCATGGGAGACAAAACACCGGTACGGGTTATTTCAAGCTGAGCCCGTTAGTCTGTCGTCGATACAAAAAGGTTCGCTGACAAACCACCGACGGCATCGGGCGCATTTTTGGGAACTCGGCCGGCCGAAAAATATTCAGCGACAAGCCGCCGTCAAGTGCCTCGTCCGCGACCGCGGCGAGACCATCCAATCTAGCGGGTGAATTCCGCAAATACCCGCGCCACCATCCGGTACACATCGCGCCGGAACGGCACCACGAGGTCGGCGACGCGGTCGAGCCGCTCCCAGCGCCAGGAATCGAATTCGGCCGGCTGGCCGTTGCGCGGCGTCAGCGGGTCGATCTCGTCGTCGCGGCCGGTGAAGCGAAGCGCGAACCATTTCTGCCGCTGGCCGCGGAATTGGGCGAGGCGATGCGTGGACGGTCCGTCATAGGGCGGAAATTCATATTTTATCCAATCGGTCTCGCCGAGATATTCGGCGCTGACCGCCCCGGTCTCCTCCCAGAGCTCGCGGATGACGGCATCGCGCGGGTTCTCGTCGGCGTCGATGCCGCCCTGCGGCATCTGCCATTCTAGTCCGGGAAGAATGATTTCTGGCCCATCGTCGCGGAAGCGACGGCCGATCAGCACCTGGCCCGAGGTGTTGAACAGCGCGATTCCTACGTTGGGGCGATAGGGTTTGTCGGACATTTTTCGTTCGCCGTCATTCCGGGTTCATGCTTCGCATGCCCCGGAATGACGTGCATGGATGATGAGAACCGACCGCTGTCATTCTAGCCGCCCGCGAGGTTGGAGAATTCCTTGACCACGCGTTCATAGACCGGCCGCTTGAACGGCACGATCAGGTTCGGGAGATTTTTCATCGGCTCCCAGCGCCAGTTCACGAATTCGGCCTTGTGTCCGCCGCCGCCGGGGCTTGAAACGTTGATTTCGGCATCCTTGCCGGTAAAGCGCACCGCGTACCATTTCTGCCGTTGCCCGCGGTAGCGGCCCTTCCAGGCGCGACCGGCCACCGTGCGTGGAATGTCGTAGATCAGCCAATCCGGGACTTCGCCGAGTTTTTCCACCGAGCGGACGCTGGTTTCCTCGTAAAGCTCGCGCTTGGCGGCCTCCCAGGTGTCCTCGCCGGGATCGACGCCGCCCTGCGGCATCTGCCAGACGTGGGTTTGATCGACATGTTCGATGCCGCCGGCGCGGCGGCCAATGAAGACCAGCCCGGCCGCATTGATCAGCATCATGCCGACGCAGGTCCGGTAAGGCAGGTCCTCATAGCGCGCCATGTCCCTCACGTTTCCCTTGCTTGCATCAAGTCCATCCGCAATCGGTCGGTCCAGCGCGGTCCGGGAAAGTCCGGATCGCCGCCATCAGCTTGATCTCTATAGCGTTTTCGAGCGAAGTGGATGCCGCTTCGCGTGAAGAAAACGCGTCAAAACAAGAATCTAGAGCTTCGGTTCTGATTGAATCAGAACCGAAGCTCTAGCCTGATTTTGATTTCAGCATCGCCGTTGTCAATGGCACAAGCATGATGCCGCGGCTGTCGAGGGTCTTGATCCAGGCGGCAAGCCGCTCTATCGAAATCGGCAGCGCCGAGGCGACGCCGACGGCCAGCCCCCGCTCCTTGGCGAGCGTCTCCAGCTTGACCAGCGTCCGGTCGATCTCGGCCGAGGTCGGCACGGCGTCGATGGTAAAATCGGCCTTGGCGAAGGGCATCGATTGGGCCGCCGTCAGGGAGGGCGCGGCGCTGCGCGGCGAGGAGCCGTCATCGAGATACCCAAGGCCGCGCTTGGCCGCCTCGCGGACGATCGGCTGCATCACGGCGTCGGTGGCCGTGAAACGCGCGCCCATGAAATTGGCGATCCCCGCATAGCCCTGGAACCGGCTGAGGTGCCAGTATAGCCGGTCGATGTTCTGCTCGGGCGTCAGCGTCGTGAGCAGGGTCTGCGGGCCGGGGTCATTGTCGGGATAGTCGAACGGCTCCATCGGAACCTGAAGCAGGATCTCGTGACGCTGCGCACGGGCCCGCTCGGCGAGCTTGGCGGGGTCTGCCCCGTAGGGGGTGAATGCCAGCGTTACGGCCGGGGGCAGCTTCATGATCGCATCGGCCGTCTTGGCGGCGCCGACACCGAGCCCGCCGACGACGATGGCGACGACAGGCATCTTGGCAGCCTTGGTGCGGTCGGCATCGGCGGCATAGACCGTAAAGGGCTTCAGGCCGTCGGCAACCACCGGAATCATGCCGTAACGGGACTTTTCCAGCAGCCGCTGGTCGATACCGGCCATGGCCATCGCCGGCGCAGGCTCTCCGCCGGTCTTGTCGGCGCCATCGCTGCCGATCACGACATCCTGGCGCTTGCCGCTGGAGCCGTCGATGATGGTGACGGTCTTGTTGTCGCCGGCCGGCGCCTGCTGGGCAGATTTCGCAGCCTTTTCGGGGTGGCTGGAGGCCGTTCCAGGCTGCTTTTCGTCCGCCGCTGGCGGGCGCAGCGCGATACGGGCGACCGGTTCGCCGCCGAACGGGTTGTCGGTGAAAAGGGCTATAGCGAGGAAGGCGACCAGGAACAGGCCGAGCAGCACAGCCAGCGCCTGTATTGCAGTGAAGGGCAGCCGGAACCGGCGCTTTTGGCGCTCTGTCTTCTGTCCGAGCGGCGTGCTCAGATCGTCGGTCATTTCCGTCATGGACTTCCCCGAATCACCGGGGCCGACGATACCACGGCGGAGCAGGGCCACGGCTATTCCGCCGCCCAGCAAAAAGGGCGACCCAAAGGCCGCCCTTTTTTCGAATGCTGGCCGGTGGAGCCGATCAGTTCGCGGCCTTGGTGGCCGGCTTATCGACCGCCGCCTTGTCACCGGTTGCCGGTGCCGCGGTCGCGGTCGACTTGATGCCGTGCAAGAGGTCGGCCGCCGTCTTCAGCGCCTTGTCGTCCTTGGCGTCCGGCGGGACATAGGATTGCGAGCCGGTCTTCTCGTCGCCGTCGTTTGTCTTCAGGTGGCCGCGCAGCGAGGCTTCGCCCTTGGTGTCGGTGCGTGCCTTCAGCTCGTCCGGCACATCCTGCAGCACCTCGATGTCGGGCACGATGCCCTTGGCCTGGATCGACTTGCCTGACGGCGTGTAGTAGCGCGCGGTGGTGAGGCGCAACGCGCCGTTGCCGCTGCCGAGCGGGATGATGGTCTGTACCGAGCCCTTGCCGAACGAACGGGTGCCGACCAGCGTGGCCCGCTTGTGGTCCTGCAACGCGCCGGCGACGATTTCCGACGCCGAGGCCGAGCCGCCGTTGACCAGCACGATGACTGGCTTGCCCTTGGTGATGTCGCCCGAATGGGCGGCGCGGCGCTGGGTTTCCTCGGCATTGCGGCCGCGGGTCGAGACGATCTCGCCGCGCTCCAGGAAGGAGTCGGAAACGGTGACCGCTTCCTCCAGCAAGCCACCCGGATTGTTTCGGAGGTCGATGATGTAGCCCTTCAGCTTGTCGCCGATCTGGTTCGAGAGGTTGCCGATCTCGCGCTTCAGGCCTTCGGTGGTCTGCTCGTTGAAGGTGGTGACGCGGATATAGGCGATGTCGTCCTGTTCGACGCGGGCGCGCACCGAGCGGACGCGGATGTTGTCGCGCACAAGGGTGACTTCGATCGGATTGTCCTGGCCCTTGCGGATGATCTTGAGGCGGATCTTGGTGTTGACCGGTCCGCGCATCTTCTCGACCGCCTGATTGAGGGTGAGACCCTGCACGGCTTCGTCGTCGAGATTGGTGATGATGTCGTTGGCCATGATGCCGGCCTTCGACGCCGGGGTGTCGTCGATCGGCGAGACCACCTTGATCAGGCCGTCCTCCATCGTGACCTCGATGCCGAGCCCGCCGAATTCACCGCGGGTCTGCACCTGCATGTCGCGGAAGCTCTTCGCATCCATGTAGCTGGAGTGCGGATCGAGGCCGGCCAGCATGCCCGAGATCGCCGATTCGACGAGCTTGCTGTCGTCGGGCTTCTCGACATAGTCGCTGCGCACGCGCTCGAATACGTCGCCGAACAGATTGAGTTGGCGATAGGTGTCCGAAGTTGCAGCACGCGCACTCGAACCCATCATCAGCACAGAGCGAGGCTGCGTGACAAAGAGCGTCAAAGCCGCACCGGTGGCGGCGCTAAGAAGAATTACAGAAGTCTTGCGCATCATCCGCGAACCTTTTCGCCTTCGTTAGCGGCCCACCATGGGCCTGAATCGATTGGAGTGCCGTCCTTACGGAACTCGACATACAACACCGGCTGGCTCGCGGTCGTCGCGAGAATGGATGCAACCTGGGACTTCGATCCCATGGTCGCGACCGGCTCTCCCGTAAGTACAAACTGGCCGATGTTTACCGAAATGCGCTCCATCCCGGCGATCAGGACATGATACCCGCCCCCGGCATTAAGGATCAAGAGTTGTCCGTAGCTCCGGAAGGGTCCGGCGTAAACAACCCAGCCGTCACACGGTGTTGTGACCTGAGCCCCGGCCTTGGTTGCCAAGGAAATGCCTTTTTCTACGCCACCGGCACCGTCGGAACCGCCAAATTCGCGAATCTTGCGGCCAACGACCGGGAAAGCGAACAGGCCCTTGGCGGAGGCAAAGGCGATCGCCGGGCTTAATCGGGCAGGGTCCTTCAGCGCCCCCAGGTTGGGTTTACCGCTCGGCGCCGGCGGAGCGCCCTGCAGGCTGGCGGTTGCGGCCGCTTTGGCCGCACTCTTCAAATCCTGCTCCATTTTCGTGATCAGACCCTGCAGGCTCTCGACCTGCCTGGACAGGTTGATGGCGCGCGCACCTTCGGCCTCGACGTCCTTTTCGATCGCGCTCTGCTTGCGCTGCCGCTCTTCCACCAGCGCAGCCAGCCTGACAGAATCGTCCTTCAGCCTGTCGCGGTCCCGCGCCAGCACGTCGCGCTTGGTGGCGATGTCCCTGCGCAAATTCACCAGCTCGCCGAGATCGGTGGCAAGTTTCTCCGCGCGTCCGCGCAGTTCGGGGACGACCGATCCGAGCAGCATGGCAGTGCGCAGCGATTGCAGCGCGTCTTCGGGCCGGACCAGCAGCGCCGGCGGCGTGCGCCGGCCAGCGCGTTGCAGCGCCGCCAGCACCTCGACGATTTCGCTGCGGCGTGAATCGAGCGAAGCCCTGACCTGCTGCTCGCGGCTGTCGAGCGGGCGCAGATCGGCCTCGGTCTGGCCGATGCGGATCTCGACGCCGCGCACCTGGGTGGCGATGTCGATCAGCTGTTGGTTGAGCTTGGAGCGGTCCTGACCGATCGCCGCGATATCGGCTTTTAGTTTTTGCTGAAGTTCGGCCGCCTTGCGCTGCTGCTCGCGCGTGGCCTCCAGTTCCTCCTCGCGCTGCTTGAGGGCATCGGGCGAAACGGCTGTCGCCTGCTGTGCGGGGGCTGCGGACTGCGCTACCGCCGGCGAAAGCGCCGCGGCGAAGCTTGCGGAAAGCAACAGCAGGGAAAGCGAGACAGCCGAAATCAGCGGCTTGCCGCGGCCGACGGTATCGAATGAATGAAAGCCCTGCGTTGAATGCATCCGGTCTATTCGGCGTTATCTGTATTCACGTCACCGTGCCTTACGCACGATGGTATGGGTGGCCGGCCAGGATGGTCGCGGCCCGGTAAATCTGTTCAAGAAGCATGACGCGGACCATTTGATGCGGCCAGGTCGCCGAGCCGAACGCAATGCGTAATTTAGCCTTGCGCTGCAAATCGGGCGAAAGTCCGTCCGCGCCTCCGATCGCGAAAATTGTGTTGGCGATCCCCTGATCCCGCCAATCGCCGAGCTGGCGGGCGAAGGTCGCGCTATCGATGCCCTTGCCGTGCTCGTCCAGCGCCACCAGCACGGATTTCTCCGGTATCGCCGCCGCAATCGCCGCGGCTTCCTCCGATATCCGGGTCGCGGCGTCGCGCGCGCGGCTTTCCGGAATTTCTTGGATCGCAAGGCCGCGAAAGCCGAGCTTGCGGCCGATGTCCTCGAAGCGCTCGCGATAGCGTTCGGCCAGTTCCTGCTCCGGGCCCTGCTTCAGCCGGCCGATTGAGACCACGACAAGGCGCATGAATGCTGTTTCTGGCGTGCACTTTCCAGCACGCGCGCTTTTCGCGCGCGCCAGGCAGACTACATGCGCTTCAGCCGATTCGCATCGGCCGAGCGTTCAGATCGCCGCCGCCGCCGGGTTTTGCGTCCACAATCTTTCGAGATTGTAGAATTCGCGCACCTCGGGTCTGAATACGTGCACGACCACATCGCCGGAATCGATCAGCACCCAGTCGCAATTGGGCAAGCCCTCGACATGGATGTTCCTGATGCCGTTTTCCTTCAGGGCTTTCGTGACGTTTTCCGCGATCGCGCCGACGTGCCGGTTGGCCCGGCCAGTGGTGACGATCATGTAGTCGGAAAAGGCGGATTTGCCGCGAAGGTCGATGGTGATCGTTTCTTCCGCCTTCATATCGTCGAGGCGGGAGAGGATCATATTCAGCGTCTTGTCGGCGTCGGGTTGCGCCTTCAAGGCCGCAGCTTTTGTCGATGTTTTACGCGGGGTCTTGGCAGACTTGCCAGCAGTCTTGTTACCAGTCGCCTTGGGTAAAACAGACTTGGACAATACAGATGTGGCCAGGGACCATTCCTTTCACTGTATCGCGAACGCCGAATCCCGGCGTCCGCCGACTATATTAGGCATGTGGGGTTAATGGTTTCAATATTCCAGTGAGCCCCGCTTGCCGGTTCGAGCCAGATTGTCACTTCTTTGCCTTCCAGCTCCCGTCCGGGTTCCGCAAGCCGGTGGACGACATGTCCAGTTTCAGGCCGGTCAGGAAAGCCCAGGCGGGAGCATGCTGATCTGCTAGCCGGGCCGCCTGATTCTCAGGCAGCCGATAGCGCGCCAAAGCCTGCGCGGCGGGTGCGGCAAGCGCCCGAAAACTCTGTGGCGGACGGTCGATCACCGCAATCGGCACCTCTGCGGCGATGCGCCGCCAGTTTTGCCAACGATGAAATTGCGCGAGATTGTCAGCGCCCATGATCCAGACGAAGTGCACGCCGGAAACACGGCGGCGCAAATGGATGATCGTGTCGACAGTGTATCTGGTGCCGATGACAGCTTCGAGACAGCTGACGTCGATGCGCGGATCGTCGGCGACATCAAGCGCGGCATCGACGCGTTCGGCAAGGCCATGCAGCCGGCCGTTGTCCTTGAGCGGATTGCCCGGCGTCAGCAGCCACCAGACGCGATCGAGCTTCAGGCGCTTGATCGCAAACAGGCTGATGGCGCGATGCGCCGCGTGCGGCGGATTGAACGAGCCGCCGAGCAGGCCCACGCGCATGCCGTTGGTATGGAAGGGAATGGCTTGCGCGGCGGATTGCAATTGCATCAGCCGGGTCACCGCGTGCACTGGCTGGCGTTCACGGCCGCGTCTGCCCGGTGCCGTGAACACGATATTTGAAGCTCGTCAGTTGCTCGGCGCCAACAGGGCCGCGGGCGTGGAATTTGCCGGTGGCAATACCGATCTCGGCGCCGAAGCCGAACTCGCCGCCATCGGCGAACTGCGTCGAGGCGTTGTGCAGCACGATCGCCGAATCGACCTCGCTGAGGAATTTCTCGGCGGCCTTTGTATCCTCGGCCACGATCGCGTCGGTGTGGCGCGAGCCGTGGTCCTGGATATGCGTGATCGCAGCATCGACGCCGTCGACGACGCGCGCGGCGATGATGGCGTCGAGATACTCGGTGTCCCAATCCTCGTCGGACGCGGGCTTCACGCGCGTATCGATCTTCTGCACGGCCGCGTCGCCGCGCACCTCGCAGCCGGATTCGATCAGCATCTCGACCAGCGGCTTCAGCGTGGTTTCACCAGCCGCGCGATCGACCAGCAGGGTCTCGGCCGCACCGCAGACGCCGGTCCGGCGCATCTTGGCATTCAGCACGATCGACTTCGCCATATCCAGATTGGCGGAGCGATCGACATAGACGTGATTGACGCCTTCGAGATGCGCGAACACCGGCACGCGGGCTTCCGCCTCGACACGCGCGACGAGGCTTTTTCCCCCGCGCGGTACGATGACGTCGATGCCGCCGTTCAAGCCGCTCAGCAGCAGGCCCACGGCGGCGCGATCGCGCGTCGGCACCAGCGTGATCGCCGCTTCGGGGAGACCCGCCTCGCGAAGCCCCTGTACCAGACAATCGTGAATCGCACGGCAGGAGCGGAAACTGTCGGAGCCGCCGCGCAGGATCACCGCGTTGCCGGATTTCAGGCATAGCACGCCCGCATCGGCCGCGACGTTGGGACGGCTTTCGAAGATCACGCCGATCACCCCGAGCGGCACGCGCACGCGCTCGATGGTCATTCCGTTCGGGCGCTGCCAGCTCTCGGCGACGGTGCCGACGGGATCGGCGATCTGACGCACGGTGGTGACGCCGTCGGCCATCGCCTCGATGCGCGCCGGCGTCAGCGACAGGCGATCGATGAAGGCTGATGTCGCACCGCCGGCGCGAACCTCGGCGACATCCTCGGCATTGGCCGCGAGAATGGCCGGCGCATGGCTGCGGATGGCGCGTGCGATGGCGTCAAGCGCGCTGTTCTTCTGCTCGGGCGAGGCAAGCGCCAGCACCCGCGCGGCGGAGCGGGCGCGGGCAGCGAGATCGGTCATCAAAGCGGGCAGATCGGCGGTGCCGTCGATTGCCTTGAGCGGCGCGGTCATCAGAGGTCTCAGGTCTTGAGTTAAGGCCATGTCCTAGCACGGAAATTGAAGGTTTGGCGAGGTGCCGAAGGGGCATGGCTGCCGGTCGATGGGCCCGCGGGAGGCAGGCTCGCTCCGTCAGCGTGCCGGGCGAAACATCGGAAACAGCGGTGGCGATGACCCTGCCTGGATGGTGCCCCGGAGCTCGAAGCCATGCCGTTGATACAGCGTGATATTGGCTGGATTGGTGGATTCAAGGTAAGCCGCGACATGATCCTGATCGCACCGGCGAAGGGTGTCTTCCAGGAGAGCTGCGCCGTAACCGTTGCGATGGCGGGCCGGATCGACGCCGATCAGCGGCAGGTACCAATGCGGCTCCTGCGGATGGTAGGCAGCCATCGCTTCGAACACGGCGGCAAACTCGCTTTCCCGTTCCGGCGGCAAACTTGCCCCGATCGCCGCGTCATCGAGCTCGTTACCCGGCGGGAGCCAAAGCGCGGCTCCCGCGAAGTTCTCGACGTGACGCGCAGTTCCTTCGGTGAAAGCGCCGCCGCCAAACGCGCGCACCAGTACCGGGAAGCGGGCCAGATACTGCGCAGGCTCTGGATAGGTCCAGCGGGTTACCGGATCCGCACTGAAGGCGAGCGTAAGGACGGCGACTGCGCGTTCGATATCGGCCGGTGCGACGGCGGCTACGGTCGGAATGGTAAGTGACTTCGAAGGGCTCATGAGGCGCCTCGCGGTGGCAGTTTTACGGAGATGGTGGTTGTTTGATTGCTCCGCCACGCCATTTCGAATTCTTTGCGCTCCGACGCGAACTACGATTTGATTTCCAGCGAAACAATCAGGGTTACTGACGTAACGATGCCGGCAACTCGGCCAATGGCCTACTTTGCCGGAATTACCCCGCTCGGGCCCACCACCAGATCGTCTCGGTGGATCATCTCCGCCCGGCCTGAGATGCCGAGGATCGCCATCACGTCCGGTGAGGAGCGGCCTTTGATCTTTTCGGCATCCTCCGCGTCGTAGGCGACGAGGCCGCGCCCGATCTCGTGGGTGTCGGGGCCGCGCACCACGACCGCGTCGCCGCGGGCGAACTGGCCCTCGATCCGGATCACGCCGGCCGGCAGCAGGCTTTTGCCTGCGCGCAATGCGGCGACCGCGCCGGCGTCGATGGTCAGCGTGCCCTTCGGCTCCAGCGAGCCCGCGATCCAGCGCTTTCGCGCGGTGACGGGATTGGCCGGTGTCAGGAACCAAGTGCAGCGGCCGCCATCCGCAATGGCCTGCAGCGGATGCTCGATCTTGCCCGACGCAATCAGCATATGCGTGCCGGATGTCGTCGCGATCTTCGCCGCCTCGATCTTGGTGAACATGCCGCCGCGCGACAGTTCGGATTCGGCTGCGCCCGCCATGCCCTCGATCTCCGAGGTGACGGATTCGACGATTGGAATCAGTTTGGCGTTGGGATTGGCGCCGGGCGGCGCGTCATAGAGGCCATCGATATCGGACAACAGGATCAAGAGATCGGCGCTTGCCATGGTGGCGACGCGCGCGGCGAGGCGATCATTGTCGCCATAGCGAATTTCGTTGGTTGCCACCGTGTCGTTCTCGTTGATCACGGGCACCGCGCGCCATTCCAGCAATTTGGCGATGGTCGAGCGGGCGTTGAGATAGCGGCGGCGCTCCTCGGTGTCCTGCAGCGTCACCAAAATCTGTCCGGCGCCGATGCCGTGAGCCCCGAGCACTTCCGACCAGATCCGCGCCAGCGCGATCTGGCCCACCGCGGCGGCACCCTGGCTCTCCTCGAGTTTCAGGGGGCCGCGCGGCAATTTCAGGCGGCTGCGCCCGAGCGCAATCGAACCCGACGAGACCACCAGAACGTCGCGGCCTTCGCCGTGCAGCTTGGCGATATCGGCCGCCAGCGCCGCCAGCCACGCCGAGCGAACCTCGCCCGCATGGGAGTCGATCAGGAGCGAGGAGCCGACCTTGACGACGATGCGGCGAAAGTTTTTGAGCGCGGGGCGTTTCATGGGTGTGGTCGAATGAGGCGGATGGTCGGGAAGCAATACGCGCCAGTTCGCTTGTTTGGAAGTGGCGCGGGCCGCGGGAAGGCGAAGTTTGCGTCAGCCCTGCGGCGTTGCCGGTGCCCACGGCTCCGCTTGGCCGCCCTTGGCCTTCAGCGACACCGGCGCTTCGCCGATCACCTCGACCAGCGCCTTGAGTGCTTCCGGCACGCCTTCACCGGTCACGCCCGAAAGCAACAGCGGCGTCTTTTTCGCTGCGCGTTTCAGCCGGTCTTTCTGCTTCTTCAATTCGTCCGGCGCAACCGCGTCGATCTTGTTCAGCGCCACGATCTCGATCTTGTCGGCGAGATGTCCTTCATATGCCTCGAGCTCGGTCCGCACCGTCTTGTAGGCCTTGCCGGCATGTTCGCAGGTGGCATCGATGAGATGCAGCAGCACGCGGCAGCGCTCGACATGGCCGAGAAAGCGGTCGCCGAGCCCTGCGCCTTCATGCGCTCCCTCGATCAGCCCGGGAATGTCGGCGAGCACGAATTCGCGGCCCTGCGCATTCACGACGCCGAGCTGCGGATGCAGCGTCGTGAACGGATAGTCGGCGATCTTCGGCTTGGCCGCGCTGACGACGGAGAGGAAGGTCGACTTGCCGGCATTGGGCAGGCCGACGAGGCCGGCATCCGCAATCAGTTTCAGCCGCAGCCAGATCCAGCGCTCCTCGCCTTCCTGGCCGGGGTTGGCGTTGCGCGGCGTGCGGTTGGTGGAGGATTTGAAATGCGCGTTGCCGAAGCCGCCATTGCCGCCTTCGGCGAGCACGAATTTTTCGCCGAGCTCGGTGAAGTCATGGATCAGCGTTTCGCGATCCTCATCGAAAATCTGGGTGCCGACCGGAACCTTGAGCACGATCGATTTACCGTTGGCGCCGTGGCGGTCCTTGCCCATGCCATTGGTGCCCTTCGGCGCCTTGAAGTGCTGCTGGTAGCGATAGTCGATCAGGGTGTTCAGCCCGTCGGCGACCTCGACGATGACGTCGCCGCCACGGCCGCCATTGCCGCCGGAGGGGCCGCCGAACTCGATGAACTTCTCGCGGCGGAACGCCACGCAGCCGTTACCGCCGTCGCCGGAGCGGATATAGACCTTTGCCTCGTCAAGGAATTTCATGATGGCCACTAGGTAAGGCAGGGGGGCCGTCGCGGCAACCCTCAAGCGGCCCAACATTGGCGAAAAGCCTTAATTTTCGGGCCTTTTTGCGGCCTCGAAACCGGAAGCCAGGGCTTTTGAAGCCAGAGCTTTTGAAGCCACGGCTTCCTATGAGGCCGGCCGCCGGCGGATGAGAAACTTCTGCATCCCTTCCAGCACCAGGTCCTTGCGCTGGTTGAACCGAGCGCAGCGTCACCACGCCGGTGCTGCGGCCGGGGGCGAGCTCGATGACTTCGAGCGCGGGATAAAGGGTGTCGCCGGCGTAGACGGGTTTGAGGAACTTGCTCGATTGTTCGAGGAATCCCACCAGCGATTCCTCGACGATATAGGGAAACAGCCCGGCGCCCGGCGCGGTGTGGATCAGGGTCTGAAAACCATGCGCGAGCAGGTCCGGCATGCCGCGGGCGCGGCAATATTCGACGTCGTAGTGGATCGGATGGGTATCGCCGCTCGCCGTCTGGAACGCGGCGAACACCGCCGAGGTCTGGGTCCGGCTCGGGATTACAAAGCGTTCGCCGAGCACGAAATCCTCGAACCACCGCTGTTCGCCCACCATGCGATGCTGTGCGGGGTCGAAGTCGGTCATGTCGGTTTCCTGACGTTTCTTTTCGATGTGATCTACCAGTACCGCAGGGGCAGGGCTGCGACAATTGACTCAATTCGTCATGCCCGGGCGGTAGCGCGAAGCGCGTCTTCGCGCTAGATGTCCCGGGCATCCACGTCCTTAAAGCAGCGACACAAAGAACGTCATGGCCGGAACAAGTCCGGCCATGACGGAGAAACGGCAGGAAGCGTCGCATCCCCAATGAGTCTGTTCGCCAAAATCTCCACCTATGACGAGCGTTCCGCGCGCATGGCCGGCATCGGCTTGATGCTGCTGTCGATCTTCATGTTCTCGTTCGGCGATGCGCTCGGCAAATACATGGTCGCGACCTATTCGGTCGGGCAATTGCTGTGGCTGCGCGCCTGCGCGGCGCTATTGGTGCTGTTGCCGGTGATCTGGAAGCAGCGCGCCGAATTCACCCGTCTCGAACGGCCGTGGCTGCAATTGCTTCGCATCACGCTGTCGACGCTGGAAGTCGCCGCCTTCTTCCTCGCCACCGTTTATCTGCCGCTCGCCGACGTCATCACCTATTACCTTGCCTCGCCGATCTTCGTCACCGCGCTGTCGGGCATCGTGCTCGGCGAGCACGTCGGCTGGCGGCGCTGGACCGCGATCCTGATCGGGTTCTGCGGCGTGCTGATTGCACTGCGCCCGTCCACGCAAACCGTGAGCTGGCCTGCGATGATCGCACTCGGGGGCAGCCTGTCGTTTGCGTTCCTGATGCTGATCACCCGCTCGCTGCGGGCGACGCCGGATATCGTGCTGACGACGTCGCAATTCGGCGGCACGTTTCTGCTCGGCGCGCTGATGTCACCGATAGGCTGGGTGACGCCGACGATTGGCAGTCTGGCTCTGTTCGCCGCGGCGGGAGTTACTTCGGTCGTCGCGCTGCTGTGCATCAACCGTTCGCTGAAACTGGCGCCGGCCAGCGTCGTGGTGCCGTATCAATATTCGATGATCGTGTGGGCGGTGATCTTCGGCTTCGTGGTGTGGGGCGACGTGCCGTCGATATCGACGCTGATCGGCGCGGTGATCATCATCGGCGCGGGCATTTATATCTTCCTGCGAGAACAGCAGCTCGGCCGTGAGGAAACGGTGGTCAATCCGCCGGCGTGACTCCTTCTTCACCCTCCCCTGGAGGGGGAGGGTCGACGCTCATGAAATGAGCGGCGGGGAGGGGTGACGGTCTATCCTCTCGAACAGTGCCCGAGTTGAGGATCACCCCACCCCGTCTCGCATTTCGCTTCGCTCAATACGAGCCGACCCTCCCCCTCCAGGGGAGGGGTAAGAGACTTGCCGCTCATCTCCTCGTCGAGCTCCCCCAGTTCTTCAGCGACGACCAGACGCCGCGCGTCAGGCGGAAGCGGTCGACCGGGGTCGAGGATCCCAGCGCCTCGAAGCGGTGCAGCTCGACGCCGCTCCACTGGAAGCCGCATTTCTCCAGGATGTTGCGCGAGGCCGGGTTGGCGACGCGGGCGCCCGAAATCAGGTGCTCGGCATCGAACTCCTCGAAGAAGAAATCGATCACCGCACGCGCGGCTTCGGTGCCGAAGCCCTGGCCCCAATGCGCGACGCCGAGCCAGTAGCCGAGCTCCGGCCCGTCCTGTTCGCTGCGGTCGATGCCGACCATGCCGACGGGCGAATAGTTCTGTTCGATCAGGAACACGGTCTCGGTGTTATCGGTGGATGTCGCGCGCACGAATTCGACCGCGTGGTCCTGCAGATAGGGGTACGGCAGGCGGCGGGTGTTTTCCGCAATGCGGCGATCGTTGGCGAGATGCGCAATCGCTTTTACGTCCGCGAGCGTCGGCCGGCGCAACGTCAGCCGTTCGGTCTCGAGGACGCAGCTACTTGTCCCGCGCAAGGCCGGGGTTGGGATCGGGATGTCCTGCAACATGTCGGGCTCCTGATTGCGAAAATGCGCAAAATAAAAAGGGGAGGCCGGTTTCCCGCCTCCCCTTGGAGCCCTTTTCGACTCCGCCGGTTCAACAGGACCCGGCGGACTCAGATGTGTCCACCGTCTATTCGGCCGCCTCCGTCATCGGAACTACCGATACGAAAGTGCGACCGTTGGCTTTTGCACGAAATTCGACATGACCTTCGACCTTGGCAAAGAGAGTATGATCGGTGCCCATGCCGACATTAAGGCCGGGATGCCAGGTGGTGCCGCGCTGACGCGCGATAATGTTGCCGGGAATCACGTGCTCGCCGCCATAGGCCTTGATGCCCAGGCGCTTGCCCGCTGAATCGCGTCCGTTTCGCGATGAACCGCCTGCTTTTTTGTGAGCCATGGCCCGTCTCCGACTTCGCTAATATTTAGATCAATTCCTTGACGGAATCATTTCACTTTTTGTCGCGCTTCAACTTTTCGTTGAAGCGCATCACTTCTTGTCGCTCAGGCCTTTTTGGCCGGAGCCTTCTTTGCGGCGGGCTTGGCCGCAGCTTTTTTCGCGGGCGCCTTCTTCTTGGCGGCCTTCGGTGCCTCGTCGTCGCCCTCAGCGGCGGGCGCTACGACCTTTTCCCTCTTCGGCCGCGGGCCGATCGAAGGCTTGGCGTTATCGGTCAGGATCTCGGTGATGCGAAGCACCGTGATCTCGTCGCGATAGCCGCGCTTGCGGCGCGAATTCTTGCGGCGACGCTTCTTGAACGCGATCACCTTGGGGCCGCGCTTGTGATCCAGCACTTCGGCCGCAACGGAAGCGCCTGCCACCGTCGGCGTGCCCAGCACCGGCGTATCAGCGCCGACCACCAGAACTTCACCAAGCTGCACGATCGTACCGACATCGCCGGCGATCTTGCCTATCTCGAGCACATCATCCGGAACGACGCGGTATTGCCGGCCGCCGGTTTTGATGACTGCGAACATCGTTTTTTTCCTTCGTGTTCGATCCCGGCCTCGGACATATTCCCAACAGGGCTGCCCGGGTCGGCTTTTTGGTCAGTCGTTATGGGTACGATTTTCGCGCGGCTAGGGTGCGAACCCCACAGAACAGGGGCGAGCGCCTTCAGAATTCGCGCAAAAACAAGCGGCGCGAGAAATCCCGCGCCGGATGCGGGGACTTATAGCCTGAGAAAGCCGTGAGTCAAGGCAAACAGCCCGTAAAACCGGCCAAAAATGCAGGATTTGGCGCATTTCCCGACGATCCGGCCTGCCGCAGCGGCTCTGCAGCGAGCCTCCCATGAAACCAATGGGTTCCCCGCCCGTTGTCGCCAGCGAAATCTGGCAGGGGCTTGGGCACATGGCAGAGGACACCATAACGACCACGGGCATCGCCCGCCACGGCGCCACCCGGCTGCCGTCGGTTGAGGTCGATAGTTTCAACATCGAACTGAAGGATGACGAGGGCTTTCTCGGCGACCGCGCCAGCAAGGGGGCTTTCCGCAAGATCCTGGACGGCTTGCGCAAGCCGCTGAAGAAAAACGGCGACGATCCCTTAGGGAAAAAGCCGGCCGGCGAGATCGCCAAGCCCGAACTCGACGAGGCGCTGATTGGCGACGATATCGGCGCCGCGGCCCTGGTGCATGGAGCGATCGAGGAATTCGCCCAGGAGCTGGCCTATGTGACCGGGCGGTTTCTCAAGACCAAGGCGTGGGCCGATACCGAGCGCATCGTGGTCGGCGGCGGTTTCCGGCAGAGCCGTGTCGGCGAGCTCGCCATCGCCCGCACCAACATCATCCTCAAGGCGGAAGATTTCGATGTCGAACTGGTGCCGATCCGCTTTCATCCCGATGACGCCGGCCTGATCGGCACGCTGCATTTGGCGCCGTCGTGGATTTTCGAGGGCCATGACAGCATCCTTGGCGTCGATATCGGCGGCACCAACATCCGCTGCGGCGTGGTGGAGACGCGCTGGAAGAAGGCGCCCGACCTTTCCAAGGCCGACGTCTGGAAGTCCCAGTTGTGGCGGCACGCCGACGATGAGCCGACGCGCGAAGGCGCGGTGAAGCGGCTGGTCAAGATGCTGAAGGATTTGATCACGGCGGCCGAAACCGAAGGCCTGAAGCTCGCGCCCTTTATCGGTATCGCCTGTCCCGGCGTGATCGACGAGGACGGCTCGATCGAAAAGGGTGCGCAGAACCTGCCGGGCAATTGGGAGAGCAGCAAGTTCAACCTGCCCGCAAGCCTGGTGGAAGCGATCCCGCAGATCGGCGATCACGATACCGCCGTGCTGATGCACAATGACGCCGTGGTGCAGGGCCTGTCCGAAGTTCCCTTCATGCAGGACGTCGAGCGCTGGGGCGTGCTGACTATCGGCACCGGCCTCGGCAATGCGCGCTTCACCAATCGGCGCAAGGACAATGGCAAGGACGAGAAAAAGCCGAAAAAGGCGCGGGATTGACGCCTCCCGCGGGCGGTAAGGTTGACTGGTTAGGTTAAAATCGGGTTCGCGTTGTCGTTTCCGCCGCGGTTGCTACCGTCATTTCGTCGCTCCGCTGACCGGTGAAGCCGCACTTCCCGGCCAGGATTTCAAAGCAGCGGCACGGGACCGTCAGTTTTTTGTCGCGTCTGGCGGTCCCACCCCATTTTTTCTTCAGCTCCAGCCGACGCGCGTAAAGAACGCCGCAATCTCCGATGCTGCGCGATCGGGATCCTCGCGATGGGGAAAGTGACCGACATCCGGAAACATCGCGAGATCGAGATTTGTAAAGGTCTCGCCGAGCCGGTCGGTCCATTCATAAGGAAACAGCGGATCATGCTCGGCCCAGCGAACGCAGGTCGGCACGCCGATCGGCTGTAGCACTGGGGCTTCACCCTTCATCATCCTGATCCGGCCCGCATGGGCTGCGCGGTAATGCGCGAAGCCACCGGCAAGGTTTCCGTCCTTGAGGAAATTGTCGGTGAAGGCCTCGAGTTGATCGTCAAAGGCGTGCTTGCGATGCGACCAGCCTTTCAGGAAATGCCCGATATAAAGCCGGCAGCTTTCGCGGCTCGCGCCGACGAGGGCAGGCGCCATCTCCATCTGGTGAAAGGATTGATACCAGATGTTGTTGAGGCGCTCCGGCTCCGCCATCCGGGGCCCGACTCCCGGATAGACGAAATCGAAAAAGAACAGCCCGGCGATGCGCCCCGGCGCCAGCCGCGCCAGCGGCTGCATCAATGCACCGCCGACATCGTGACCGACGATGCCGGCCTGCGCGAGGCCAAGCGCATCCATCAGCGCCAGCATGTCGGCGGCCTGCTGGTCGGGTCCGAACGGCCCTTCGGGCTTGTCGCTGTCGCCGAAGCCGCGCAGGTCGGGTGCATATAGCGTGAAGCGATCGGCGAGCCGCGTCATCACCGGCTCCCAGGTCAGCCAGAATTCGGGCCAGCCATGCAGCAACAGCAGCGGTCGCCCGGCGCCCATGCGGGCCACGTGAAGGGCCGCGCCATTGGCCTGAACCGTCAAATGCTCCATTTTGGGCTCCTTTTTTGCTTCCTGGCGCCGGCACGGATTTCTTGGCCCCGCGCCTTGTCTGGCCCGCCTTCCTCGCCTAGAACTCGCCCCGACCGCGGGTCGAGGAATCACCCGAAAATGGCGCCTGGAGAGGTGGCAGAGTGGTCGAATGCACCGCACTCGAAATGCGGCATAGGTGCAAGCCTATCGGGGGTTCGAATCCCTCCCTCTCCGCCACTTCGGAACAAGACTCGGCACGCCCAGGCTATCCAATTTTACGCCAGAGCTAGAGATCGCCACCAAGGTTCGGAGCAGGTTGCTCTTGGACCCCACGACGCGGACCTCCTTGTCCTCGACCTCTATGCAGCCTTCCGCCGCAATTGGCTCACGCTCAGCCACACCGCCGAAACCAGGAAGTAGAAGGCGCCTACCGCGGCATAGCCGGCCACGTTGGTGATGGATGGCGGCATCGGCATCCGCGCCTGCACGATGAAAAACGTGCCTGCCAGCGCTGATTGCCCTCCGCTCAGGATCATCGCCCACTGCGCACCATAGCTCTTCCAACGGCGGACTGCGGTGCCGAGTTGAAGCAGGCCAGACAGGATCGCCCAAACGCCGAACACCCCGAGCACCCAATTCATGCTCATCTCCAGCGCGAGAACCACCGCGAGCGTTGTCGCCACACTGACCACGACGTTGATAGTCTGCGCGCGATTCTGTCCCAATCCTCCGTTGCGCGATGCGTCGACAAAATTGGCGAGGGCATCCCATGCAGGATAAGCCACGAGTAAAACCGCCGCGATCACCCAGGAATGCTGTCCCACCGTAAAGGCAGCCGCCACCCAGACAGCCGAGAACGCTGTCCGAGCAAAGTAATAGAGCTTGAGCCATTGTTCCTGGCTGGCGCGAGAAAGATCGCTGTGAATTGTCATTGGATCGCTCTTTCGACTAGTAGGTAGAGGCCCTCGACGAACGTCGCAGAGCGAGCACGGCTATGGTTATTTGAGATCCAGGACCGTATCTGGAGGGAAGCGCCGAGCGAGTCGCTGCAAGAGCGGGCCGGTCACGGCGCCGAATATCTTCGGATCGCCATAGGCCCTCGCCGAAAGCATCGCGCCGTGAACCGTCGCCATGAACGCTTCAGCCTCGGCACGAGGGGTACTCATCAGTTGAAGTTGGCCGTGCCGCGCGCCGCGCTCCAGCACGGATGTCAGCCACGCTGACAGGGAGCGGAAATGCGCCCGGACCTCCAGGCCAACTTCCTCGGGCAGGACGGGGAGCTGGCTCGCCAACAGTGCGCAGACACAAAACGGAGCGCTGGCGTCCGCGATGCAGGCTTCCCAATACCCAGCGTAGGACCGAAGCTGTTCGAGCGGATCGGATACCTGAAGTTCGAGATTCGCCATCCCCGCTTCAGCTTCTTCCCGATACCGCGCAACCAGCGTTCGGACCAGATCGACCTTGCCTGGGAAATGGTGATGGATGCTCGCCTTGCGAATCCCGACCACATCAGCAATGTCGGCATAACTGAAACCGTTGTAGCCGCCCGCGACGATCAGAGAACGCGCGCAAGCCAGGATGTCGTCAGCGGTGGTAGACAAGTTGCTCACACCATAATCTACCTTCTGATAGGATGGCCGTCAACCCCGTTGCAACGCGAGCGGCAAACAGAGAGGGCAGCAGCGTGGAATTAGGTAGCTATGGCGTAGACGTCCCACCTTCATTGTTCTCGGCCCGCTATTTGACGCCGATTACGCGATACTCTGCGAGATAACTACCCAATCACCGCCGATAGCCGCACGAGCTTCTGCGGGCTCGACTTGAGCGGACGCGGCTTTGCCTCCGACCTTCTTAATGCCGAATAGGCAAGCTTAATGCCGACCAGCGCAAGGTCGCGATCTCTGGAGCAACCATCATGAGCATCACGAGCGACGCCCGTTTCTGGGACCGGACTTCACGGAAGTACGCCAGGAGTGCGATGGCGGATCAGGCCGGATATGAGCGCACGCTGGACCGGACCCGCGCCCTGTTGGGATCGGGCGACAGGGTGTTGGAGTTGGGCTGCGGAACAGGAACAACGGCGCTTCGGCTCGCTGGCGATGTGCAAGACTATCTTGCGACGGATATTTCCGCTGGCATGATCACGATTGCGAATGAGAAACACGCCGCTGCTCCCATCCCGGCCCTTGTCTTCCGCACCGCGACCGCAGAAGCGCTTGCGCCTGACGCGACAAAGTTTAACGCGGTTCTAGGATTCAACTATCTTCATCTGGTCCGCGATCTGCCCGGCACGCTGCGCTGCGTCCACGGCTTACTTGCAACGGAAGGCTTGTTCATCTCCAAGACACCCTGCGTCGGGGATATGAATCCGCTGCTCCGGTTTGCCTTGCCCCCGATGCGCGCGATCGGCATGGCACCTTATGCAGGCGTCTTTCGGGCGGCGGACCTGAGCCAACAAATATCTGCCGCAGGCTTCGACATTCTTGTCACTGAAAACCACGCAACGAAGGGCAACGACAACCGCCCTTACATCGTGGCTCGCAAGAGTAATTAACTCACTGTCTCGCAAACCAGCTCGCCTCCACCCCTTCCCGTAATCTCCGCGATCTTGCCGTCGACGATGTGGATGCGGCGGTCGGCGCGGGCGGCGAGCGCTGGATCGTGGGTCACCACGACCACGGTCTGGCCCTGGTCGGCGATGTTGCGGAGGATCGAGAACACCTGCTCCGTCGAGGCCGTATCGAGTGCGCCGGTCGGCTCGTCGGCGACAATAATCTCGGGGCGGTTGGCTAGCGCGCGGGCGATGGCGACGCGCTGGCGCTGGCCGCCGGAGAGCGCGTTGGGGCGCTTGTTGGCGTGCTCGGCAAGCCCAAGCGAGTCCAGTAGCGCAAGGCCGCGCTCGCGCATCTCGGCTTCAGCCATAATGCCGGCGGCGCGCATCGGCAGCAGCACATTGTCGAGCGAGGTGAACTCCGGCAGCAGGAAATGGAACTGGAACACGAAGCCGCATTTGGTCAGGCGGACATCGGCCCGGTCCGATTCCGACAATTTCGAGGTCGGCTGACCGCAGATGATGACCTCGCCTTCGCTGGGCGCATCGAGCAGGCCCAGCAGATAGAGCAGCGACGATTTGCCCGATCCCGACGGCCCGGTAATGGCGACGAACTCGCCCTTGTTCACCGCAAGATCAATGCCGTTGACGAGGGTGTGCGAAACAGCGCCCTCGATGCGGCGGACGAGTTCTACCGCCTGCAAAGCGACCTCGGTCATGATGCCCCCCGGATGATTTCAACTGGATGCACGCTGGTTGCCTTGCGCGCCGGGAAATAGGCCGCCCCTGCGCAGCAGACAAGGGATATGCCGCCGGCGATCAAATAATGCGTCAGCGAGTAATAGATCTGCAGCGGAACGGTCGAGCCCGTCAGCGGATTGAAGATCGTGATCTTCGACCAGCCGTAGCAGAGCAGATAACCGAGGATCCACCCGAACAGGATGCCGACCACGCCGATGATGGCGGCTTCGATGATGAAAATCCGCCGCACCGCATACTCGCGCATGCCCAGCGATTTCATGATCGCGATGTCCTGGCGCTTTTCGTGGGTGATCGTCGATATGATGTTGTAGGTGGCAAAGGACGATGTCAGCAACATCGCGCCCATCACGGTGAGCACGATGAAATCGCGCACGGTAAAGGATGACAGCAAGTCGGCATTGGCTTCCTGCCACGACACCGACTTGTAGCCGGTCTGCGCTTCGACCTGGGCTGCGATCTTTTGCGCCGCCATCGGATCGTTCAACCGCAGTCGCAGCTGGTTGACGACCCCGCTTTGTCCCATCATGACCTGCGCCGGCCCCATCAGCGAATAGATCTGGCTCTCATCGACACGCTTCAGGCCGGAGCGATAGAGCCCGGCCACCGTCGAATTCAGCTGGACGCCCTGGCCGCCGATCAGGAGGACGGTGTTGCCGGTTTTCACGCCGAGTTTTTCGGCCAGGGCCTCACCCATGATGATGCCGTTCGGCGCGCGTGAAAGGTCGTCGAGCTTTCCCTCACGCATTTGCGTGGCGAGTTTCGAGACCTGAACCTCGCGGCGGGTGTCGATGCCGGTCAAGGTGATGCCGATGCGCGCGCCGCCGTGATTGATGATCGCGGTGGTCTTGGCCGAGGGAGCCACGTCGCCAGGTATCCAGGAGCGCAGTGAGCTCATCGCAGATTCCGGATATTTGATTCCGGCACGTTTGCCGACATTGGCGATATCAGGCATCTGGACCGCCGCATATTCCTGCTCTGCGGGTTGCGTCGGCACGGAGCGCCGCTCATCCTCGACCGTGATATGCGGCATGGTGTCGACGAGCTGCCGCAGGAAGTCGATCTGCGAACCCTGCATCAGGCCCGCCATCATGATGGTGAAGCCGACCCCCATGGACACGCCAGCCATGCCCACGAGGGTCTGCCGCACCCGGGTGCTGACATGGGTCCATGCGATGTTGAATATAAGCTTCACGGCGGCTACCGGCTGTTGCTGATGAAGTTGCGACGCGCGTCACTGACCACGGAATCGATGTGGGCGGTCATGGCTGCCGAAATCACCGCATCATCGGGATCCGAAGGCGCTGTGGTGACCGAGGCTACCACGGCCGCTTCGGGCGTTGCGCCAGGCTGATCGGCCGGTTCGCCCACGGCCGCCGGCTCCGCGGCTCTGGTCATGCTGTTGTCGATACGAATCCTGGCGCCGTCAGCGAGATCCCTGCGTGCGGGCGAAAGCACGGTGGTGCCCTTGGATACGTCGCCGATGATCTCGGTGTTGCGGCTGCCGCGGATGCCGACCGTTATGGGCACGCGCTTGATCCGGCCGTCATCAACCATCTGAACCGCATCGCCTGCGATGGCCTCTGCCGGCACGACGATGGCCGCCGGCTTCTCGCGGAAAATGATGTTGGTCTCGACTGACATGCCGATCCGCAGCGGCGTATCCTGTGGCAGCCGCAAATAGACGCGGAAGGTTTTTCGGGTCGGGTCGCCCTTGGGCGTGATCTGGGAGACCGTGGCGCGCAGCGCCCTTCCGGGAAAAGCCTCGCTGCGCAGAAAAGCCTTCTGGCCGGCCGCGATGCGGTTGATCTCTTCCTCGTTGATTTCGGCGACGACCTGCATCGGCGCAGGCGGTCCCACCCAGAACAGGACATCGGTGGGACCGGCGATCTCGCCGACCTCGCTGTCGCGCCGCAGGACCATGCCGTCGAGCGGAGCTCTCAAGATCAGCGAGTCGAGCCGCACCTTCTGTGCGGCGATCCGCGACTTTGCTTCCTCGAGCTTGGTCCAGCGCTGCTCGTACTCGGTGCGCGCGGCGTCGTTCTTGTCGCGATCCTTCTCGGCGCGCGTCAGATCACGTTCGAGCTGGCCTCGATTGATTTCCATCTGCTCCAGCGCGCTGCGCTCCTCGGCGTCGTCCTGGCGGCCGAGGATCTGGCCGGACTTGACCACCTGTCCCTCGCATCGGCAAAGGTCGACCAGCCGGCGGCGCTGCAGCGGCACCACTTTGGCCCAGCGCTCGGGCTCGACCGTGCCGGTTCCGTAAACGGCTTCGGAAACCGCCGCGAGGCTCGCATAGCTGGTGGTCACCAGCGGTGGATGAAGCAAATGGGAGTAGCCGTAATAGCCGGCCCCTGCGGTGGCGATGGCCAGAATTCCGGTTGCGACGAGATGCTGCAATTTCATGGTGCGTCCCCTTAAATCAGAAGCCAAATCGCTTGCGCAGGCCCGGAGGAACCTGGTCGAGCAGCTCACGAGCATCATCTCGCTTTGCATTCTTCACTTGAGCTGCCGACGTGGCCTTGGGAGATGCCGGCAATACCGTGACGTTGGATGAAGCCGGTTGCGAGACCGCGGGCGCCGCCGAGGCTGCGGGCGCCGGCTGCACGACCGCGGGCGCAGGAGGGGGCGCCGCGGGCGAGGCCTGGTCCTGCTCAATAGCTCTTTCGATATTCGCAGCCTTGGTCGCGCCAGCAGTCCGAACGGCGCGCCAGGCTCTCGCGGCCACTACTGCACGGCCGATCTCATCGCTCGTCATCTTCTTCATGAGCAGCGACATCAGTTGCCGCGCACCGTTGCGGTCCTCGTCGAGCTTGCTCGCCGAAGCGACGATGTAGGCCCAGCTATAGGCCTTCACATTGTCCTTCGTTGTGCCACGCCCGCTCGCGTAGAGGCCGGCAACGATCAAACTGGCGTGGGCGTGCCCCTGATCGGCAGCGCGCGAGAACCAGCGAAATGCCTCCGCGTCGCTACGCGTACGGCCGACGCCCGCGGAATGAAGCGCCCCAAGATAGAACTGGGCATCGTCATCGCCCGCTTGCGCCGCCTGTTCGTAGTGATTGACCATTTTCTGATCGGACGCGGTGTCGGCAAGGGCAGTGTGGGGAGCGATCAGCAGCGCGGAGCAGCAGGCCATTATGACTACTGCCCGCTTCATGGCCGCCGAAATCGCGTAGCGAAATCCTCGCCGCAATGATCGGCTTGATACCGGGTCGATCGATCGGAAATTTGGGATGCGCCGCATTGTTGTACGCTCTCAGCTGTGTGCTTGGTGCCAGAAAGGCGACTGACGCGGGCGAAGTCTCCCCACCGCGCCTCTCGCGAATTGAAGCCTAGCCCACCTGCGCGACGACAAATGTGCGAGGCATCACATATCCAGCTTGCCGCAACCGGAACCCGGCTTTCTTTGCCAATTCCGTTCGACGCGCATCGAACGCGAAGCCAAGACACGCGAGCCGAGACACTCGAAACCAATGCGTTGAAGGGCGTGTGCGTTCATGGAGGCGGTGCTTGCGGAGCAAGCCTTGAGGCTCAAGCTGCCATCGAACCTGCGGCTTGATCCTGGTGAGGTTTCGTCAGGATCGGACAGCTCGCGCTAAACGGGCAGAGCGCAGAGCCGGCAGATCACCCCAGCCGCCTCGCAGGCATTTGGCGCAGCAGGGGGAGCCAGGATGGTGACAGGCAAATGCTTGCTGGCGGTGCGGCAGGCCGATGAGTGCAACGAGATTGGTTGCTGGGCCCAGGCAGACGATCACGGCGATCATCATGGAATCGAGAAACTCGCCCGAGCCGCTCGGCCCGGGCGAGCTTCTTTTCCTGATCTCGAATCAATAATAGCGGTAGCAGACGTTGACCGGGCCGTAGGGGCTCCATTTCCAGCAGCTGTTATAAACATGGAAATGATGGCGATGGCCGTGGTGATGATGACCATGCCCAAAATGACCATGGCCAAAGTGACCATGGCCATGCCCGTGATGGCCGTGGCCACCGTGGCCATGTCCACCGTGACCATGACCTCCCGCGAAAGCCTGACCCGGGATGGCCAAGGAAGCGGTGGTCAACGCCAGAGCAGCGATCGCGGCGGTAATGATCTTGTTGATCTTCGTCATGCACGTCTCCTTAGGTTGGGCAGAGCGGGGATCGCTCTGCGATGATCCACCCCTAGAGGCGCCGGCTGCGATGCGATGTGATCCGGGTCACCTAATTGGCAGGGTCACCAATTGGTATGGCCCGGGGAGTGAGCTATCTTCCTCATGCGTGGCGCGATGATTTGCTGAACCTGGCCTAACCGAAAGCGCTACGCCTGAGGCTATCGCATGCCCATCGGCGAACTCTTCATCCTCGGCTTCTTCGGCAAGACCGTCCCGGTTTGGCTGAAGGAGTTCGCCGCCCGCCACGGCCTCGGCGGCGCGATCCTGTTCGACTATTCCTGCCGGACGCAACAATACGACAACAACATCGAATCGCCCGAACAGGTGCAGCGCCTCTGCGCGGAGATTGCAGCATTGCCGTCAGGCCCGATGGTGTTCATCGACCAGGAGGGCGGCCTGGTGCGGCGGCTGAAGGAAAGCCGCGGCTTTGCGCCGTTGCCGAGCGCAAGGGAATTCAACCATCTCGCGCCGGAAGAGAAGCGCGCGATCCTCACCGCGAGCTTTGCCGAGATGCGGCGGCTCGGCATCCACTATGATTTCGCGCCGGTGGTCGATATCGATTACAATCCCGAAAATCCCAATATCGGCAGGATCAAGCGTTCCTTTTCCGCCGACATCGCCGAGGTGGAAGCCAATGCGCTGCTGGCAAGCGAAGTGGCGCGGGCGCAGCGCATCGGACTTTGCCTGAAGCATTTCCCCGGCATCGGCGGCGCGGCGGTGGATTCGCATCAGGAATTCATGGATATTTCCGATGCATTTGTCCCCGAACAGGAAGAGCTGTTCTATTCGCTCGCGCCAAGGATGTTCGGCGATGCGGTGCTGGTCAGCCATGCCATCGTCAGGCAATGGGACCAGGATCGCCCGATGACGCTGTCCGCGGCGGGGCTTGGCCGTTTGCGCAAGCGCCTTCCGGATACGCTACTGATCACCGACGACATGCAGATGCAGGGATTGCAGAAGGCCCTGGGCTCCAGGGAGGCCAGCCTGCAATCGCTGAAGGCCGGCATGGACATGCTCTGCATCGGCAACAACCTGTTCGATCAGGAGCACGAAATGACCGCGATCGCCGAATACGTCGAACAGAGCCTGCGCGACAAGACCTTGTCCGGTTCGGCAATCGAGCAATCGATCGCGCGGGTGGCTAAGCGAAAGGCGCTCTTGATGGCCTGACGGGTGGAACCCGAGATTATCTCGGGTCAAATCCGCCGAACGATCTGTTGCCTTGCGAGGCCGTTGAGTCTACAAGCCTTTTTTCAACGGAAAGACCGGCGATGGCCCATAATTTCGCGATCAATGACGACGTTCACCACCAGCAGCAGGGCCCGCAGGGCCGCGCCACGGCGAAGGAACGCAGCATCTACACCATCGTGACCTGCCTGCCGATCGAGGCCGACGGCCGCCCGCGCTATCGTATCAAGAGCAAGACCGAGAACATCGAGCGGGTCGTGACCGAGGAGCAGATCTCCAGGCTCGGCTGACCCTCGGGGTCATTACGATCGGAACTGTTCCGCGCCGCTCTACTGCGCTTTCTCGTGCGCCGCGATGCCGATCGCCTTGTAATCATAGGTCGGATAGAACTCGGTGCGGTAGCTGCCCCAGGCGGTGTTCTCGAGGATACGGTTGACTTCGCGCAACCGGGACGCCGGCAGCCGCAGCGTCACCACCTGGCCTATTCCCATCATCACATACCAGCTCACGACCTCGACGCCATCAGGCGGGAAAGCCTTGTAATATCCCTGGCGCTGGAGCTGCGCGTTGAGCTCGCTCAGCGGCCGCGACTGGTCGTGCTTTAAGAAAACGGTCAGCATCACGGCATTGTCGGCCGTCGGCGCCGCGTTCTCCGCCGGTGGCGATGCGGTTTGTGGCGGCGCGGTTTGTGCCGTCGCGCCCGAACTGAACGCCAGGACGCTAGCCAAGCCGCCGGCCAGCACGGCCATTCTCATCCATGATCCCTTTGCTAGCGACATCGCGGTCTCCTTTTTGGATTCGTTGCGGGATGATTTGGGCCTTGATCATTGCGAGGTGACTGCGGCCTGTAAATCGGAATCGGCGGAACAGGGCGGCGTTGTCTCCCCGCGTTTTCGCGGCCGGTTGTGAAACAAATCATACGCAACTGACGGCGCTTGCGCTATTCCGCGGCGAAGCGCGGCCGCCTCGGTATGTCTGTCCCAGTCTGCAAGGATCGAACCGGACGACCGCCGGATCCTGCTCTCATCCCCTCAGCCCGACGATCCCCCACTCCGGGCGATGCCCAGGCGCGCGGAAATATTGCGTCGGAGCGGGGGCGCGGACTCGCGCGTCCAACGGGCTCGGAAAGCGGGAACCAGGTTGAAGTCCATTAACAAAGTAAATGCGGTTACCGTAGAAATGCGGGGGTAACGGGCTACGGTATTTACCTTTCGATCATCTATTTTGATCCAAAATAGCCGATTTCGAGTGAATTTCGGCCAGTTTCGGCCTGCCAATAGGACTCGCTGATCGATTTCTCCGTATTCATACTGGCCCTGAAATTAACCATGAAGGAGCGTGGAGCCGATAAAAAAGTTATATGTCAGGACAAGACCATCGCGCCGCTGATTCGCACTTCACGAAGTGGATGGAAAGCATCACACCTCTCGAAGAGAATCCTGAGATCGTTCAACTGTCCGCCGCGCGCTCGCATGCTGCGGAAGAGGCGAGCGCTACGATTGCCCGGCAGTTGAACGGACCCCTGACGGCACTGCTGCTCTACATGAATGAGATCAAGCAGCACAGCCACCAGTTTTCGCAAGCGTCCGGCAACCGGCTCTATCTGCAACAAGTGGTGGAGAATGCGCTTCAGCAGACCGAGCGCGTCTGCGCGCTGGTGAAGCAGATGTCGGACAATCATCCGGCGCCGGCCTGCGATGCCGGCGGCAAGCAGACAAGCGAGGTCCGGGCCCGCCACCCCGCGGATGGAGCCCGCAGGGCGGGCCTGATGTTCGCCGCGGAGACCGGCCAGAAGCCGCTGACCAAGCGCGAGCGCGAGGTGCTGAGCCTGATCAGTGAAGGCTGCTCCAACAAGCAAGGTGCCTTGCGGATGAGTATCAGCCCAAGGACGTTCGAGAGCCATCGCGCCGAGGCCATGCGCAAGCTTGGCGCCCGCAACACCGCAGATCTTGTCCGCAAGGCGTTGCTGCAGCCCGCCTGATTTTTTCTGAAAATGATGCCTGCGACGCGCCGCTGAGCGGCGCGGTTTCAAGCTATCGATGTGCCGGAAGCGGGCAGGCTTGCTAGAGCATGATCCGGAAAAGTGGCCTCTGGTTTTCCCTCGGGACAAACGCGGAGCGTTTGCCCGGAGATCATGCTCAAATCAAAGAGATAGAACGGGATGACGATTCGAAGAAAAGTCATCCCGCTCTAGATCGCGCGTTCTGCCGTTCAGCAGAGGTCTTCCATGTAGGAGCGAGCGCGCGGCGCGGGCCGTAATGCGAGGGTGGGCCTGGGCTCTTCCGGGATGATCGTGATGGTCCACGCCGCCGGAACGCTCGACTTGTTTTCCACGATCGATCGAACGTGGCCTGTGACCGCCGATCCGGCCGAGCGCACGGTTGCGGTCCTGCCATTGAACTGGGCGATACGGAAACGCCGCACTTCCTTCTGATCGCTCGTTTCAAACGTGAACATGAGGGCACTCCGTTGGTCCCGGCACTATCCTCAGTCAACGTTATCCGGAGGTGAAAATCTCAAACCGTAGAAGTACGGCTAGCCCGCGTCGGCGGCGCGGAGCGAACCGGCTCTCGAAAAGATAATCTTGTGAGGTGCGCCGCTTGCAGGTCGTTGCATCGGCATCGGCGACGGACGTGCGGCGTGGCCCTGGAGGCAGCGATACGCTCCCGGCGGATGTCAGTCGGCTGAACCGGGAAACACCGCTTCCATCTTGGTCTTCAGCGTCGCGGCATTGAAGGGCTTGACGATGTAATTGTTGACGCCGGCCTTCTTCGCGGCAATGACGTTTTCGGTCTTGGATTCAGCCGTAATCATGATGAAGGGCGTCTTGGAGAATTCCGGGCTGGCGCGGACTTCCTTGAGCAGGTCGTAGCCGGTCATCGGCTCCATGTTCCAGTCGGAGATCACGAGGCCGTACCGCTTGGTCTGCATCTTGGCGAGCGCGGTCGATCCGTCGCTGGCCTCGTCGACATTCTCGAATCCCAGCTGCTTCAGAAGGTTGCGGATGATGCGGATCATGGTGCTGTAGTCATCGACCACCAGGATCGGCATCGACAAGTCAAAAGCCATGTTCCTTAACTCCGCGCAAACAGCAAGCCGCCGAACACAGGTGAATGCGCGTTGAACGCGAAAAGAGGATCGATTGTCTTTCCCGAACCCGCACCCGTCAGCACCGTGACAAGTATCAGGGCTCATTGAACAGCGCGTTAACTCGGCGCCGGGGTCGGAACGCCGCAGAGGCGGCGATCGGCCGTAACAATACGGTAAGATATCGGGGGATTGCGCAATCCTCGCGCGCAACGACGGCGAGATGCGTATCACAGATCGGGCTGCGCCGCCGTCGATCTCGGGAAGCGGTCATGCGGCCGCGCAGTGGATGCGCGGATGCAGCAGCCTCGTGTACTGCGACTTGACCGTCGCGTAGCACTCGCAGGAAGTCTTGATCAGGCCGTCCACGTTGGTGATTTCGATATGTCCGCGGCTGTAGTGGATGAAGTTTGCCTGCTGCAGCGTGTTGGCCACCAGCGAAACGCTGTTGCGGCGCGCGCCGATCATCTGGGCCATCGCTTCCTGGGTCAGGACGAGCTTGTCGCTGCCGGAGAGGTCGCGCGTATGCAACAGGCATCGCGCCAGCCGGGATTCCACCGTGTGCGAGGCGTTGCAGCCGGCGGTCTGCTGGATTTGCGCATAGACGGCGAGGCCATGCCGCGTCAGCGCGGTACGCAACGTGGCGCTCTGGTCTGCCGCAAGACGAAGCTGGTCGAGATCGATCGTCGAGGCGGCGCCGGGCACCAGCACCTCGGCGGTATTCAGTGCGACGGCGTCGCCGAGCGCGGAGAATGCACCGAAGATGCTGTCGCGGCCGATCATCGCGATCTGGACATGCTCGCCGCGTGCGAGCTTGACGACCAGCGAGATGACGCCCTTGTGCGGGAGGTATGCACGCTTGAGCGTTTCGTCGACTTCGACCAGCACCATGTCCTGGCTGAGATCGGCGGCGCGCAGATGCGGACGAAGCAATTCGAAATCGTCCGCGGTCAGCGAGGACAAAAATCCATTCTGAGAACGAGGGGCTGAATCCAAAGCAGTCTCCTGCCTTACGGGCCAAGCCGGTCTCTGACGTCTCATGCGTACAATCGGAAATGCAGCATGATCCTTGCATATTTTATTGGCAAGAAAAATTGGCAAATAGCCGCACGTTTTATTGGCAAGAAAAATTGGCAAATAGCCGCACGCCGTCGGCGCCGCGGTCGGGCCGTATTATAAAGCCGGATTATAAGGATAAAGAGGTGAGCGCCCGGCGGTCCCCGCCGCGATCGAGACCGCGGTCCGTGCACGCCGATTATCCGTGCGAGGACTTCCTGGATCGGCGGCAGTGCCTTGCGTCGCGCAAATTCCGCGCGGGCAACAACAGGCGCGACGAGCGGGGCTCGACCGGGTGAGACGCATTTGCGCGCAGCAGATCGCCAGGCATTTCATCAGCCGGGGCTGCATGCCGTGCCAGGTGTTTTCGCTCCGCTGGCTGCGGCCCGATCCGCGACGACGACGGCGGCCGTGCCGGCGCGACAATGGTCGCATTGGTCAGCGCCGACCCGTCGTCAAGTACCGCCGAGGCGGTTTCGAGATGCGGGCAGGGCGGCGCGAACGCCAGAGAAGCCGCGACAATCGAGAGGGCACAATGCCGCTTTCATCGAAGGCGATCGAACGTGTCTTGTCGGCCCGACGGCACGGTTATGGAACCGGCCTTATATACTGTAGAGGGCAGACAGACCGGGCGATTTGCGGCGCGATGGTGCACTGATTCGCAAGGCAAAACTGCCCTCGCGATTGGGTGGACGGTTGTCCCTTTTGGCAGGGATGGCTGAAAAGGCGCATTGAGCGTCCGACGCGGCGAGGGAGGTGGCTCATGCGGCGCATCTTGGTGGTCGATGACGATCCCATGGTCTGCGCGGCGATCGAGATCTATCTCGAGCGTCACGGCTTTGACGTGACGATAGCCGATGGCGGCGACGCCGGGCTTCGTGCGCTGGAAGACGCCGGCTTTGACCTGATGCTCGTCGACATCTTCATGCCGCACATGCGCGGCTTCGAATCGATCAGGATATTCCACGAGCGCGCGCCGACGATCCCCCTGATTGCGATGTCGGGATACGCCTTTGCCAACCTCGACTCGCCGGCGCCGGACTTTTTGCGCATGGCGCTCGAACTCGGCGCCGCGCGCTGCCTGCGCAAGCCGTTCACGCCGGGGGCGCTGCTGGCGCTCGTTAACGAATGTCTTGCCGAAGCCCGGTCCCGCTTCAGCGGCGTCGTCCAGTCGAACTAGCGGCTCGTCGCCGATCTTTCGCTGCCGGCCGGCGAGCGCTCGTTCGACGGCTCGATGCGCGGCTATCGGAGGCCTTTCGCAATCTCCCGCC